>NZ_JBFAAI010000031.1:0-108590 GCF_040639655.1 Actinoplanes sp. NPDC023801
GCCGTCGAACCCCTCCTGACCCGCTACCCGCACGTGCTGCTGATCGTGACGCTCCGTAAGCGGTTCGTCGCCGAGTGCCTGCCCGCCGGGCGGGTGACGCGCTCACCTTCCCGCGAGCCGGCCGGCAAGGGACTCGGCATCGAAGAACCCGGATAACCTTCGCCTCGCGCACCCGGCGAGCCTGACCGGGGCGCTCAGCCGCGCAGGCCCCAGGCGAGCGACACCGAGTTGGCGACCCGGCCGGTGCTGATCTGCATGCGCTGACCGTCGATCGTGGCCTGGTCGAAGACCACCGCCACCCGGTCGATGCCGAAGGTCACCCGCTCACTGACGAACACCGGGGTGCCGGCGCGGCGGCCGAGCACCTCGGCGAGGGCAGCCTGCAGCAGCGCCGGCCGGATCGTCTCGTTGGCGGCCGCGATGGCGACCTGGCACTGCAACGCCAGTGCGGCGTACAGCGGTGTGACGGTGAAATCCGTCTTGGCGATGTGCGGGGCGTACGGCTCCGGCACCCACGACAACTGGTGCACAATCGGGCGCCCGTTGACACACCGGACCCGCTCCAGCCGCAGTCCCCGTGATCCGGGCTCGACGCCCAGCGAGGCCGACACCCGGGCCGGAATGGCGCGCGTCTGAGCCCGCCGGACGCGGGTGGTGACCTCGAGACCCTGGCTACGCAGTTCGTCGGCGAGGCTGCGCAGCGACTCCAGCCGGTAGGCCGCCGGCGGGGGCGTGACGAACGTGCCGCGGCCGGGCTGCTGTTGCACCAGCCCCCGGTCACTGAGCGCACGCAACGCCTGCCGCAAGGTCATCAGCGTGACGCCGAAGGAGGCGCTCAGGTCGCGCTGCGAGGGCAGCATGTCGCCGGGTCCGTACTCCCCGCGCTGGATCCGGGCGGCGAGCTCTTCCTCGACCATGCGGTGCTTCGGCATGAACCGGGCCCGTGCGAAGGGCTCCTCCGGCGTACGGGCCTCACGCACGACGCCGCTCACCTGCCCGGTCCGCGGGTGACCCATTTTGTTGCGCCGTCAATGGCTCTCACGAGCACCAGACTGTACACGATGCCCTTGCACTCGACGGCTTGCCGATCACGGGTGGAAAACGGGCCGGCCGGGCCGCTCGGTGTCCAGCCGGAGCCGGTCCGGCACCGGGTCACCGGTGAGCAACAGGTGCCCGTCCAGGTCGGTCCAGTCGGCCAGACCGGCCACCTGCGCCGCATAGGCGATCGTGTCCGGCGGCTCGACGAAACATCCCAGCATCCGGCGCCCACCGGCGTCGCGGACCCGCGACAGGGCCTCACCCGCGGCCAGCAAACCGCCCATCTTGGCCAGCTTGACGTTCGCACCGTCCGCCCGATCGAGGGCGGCGACGGCCTGAGCCGCGGTCCGGATGCCTTCGTCCAGCAGCACCGGCACACCCGGCAGGGCCGATCGCACCTCGGGCAGCAGACCCGGGTCCGCGACCGGGTCCTCCAGTGCCTGCAACCGCACCCGGCGCAGCGGATCACGTACGGCGGTCCAGTCGGCTCGGCTCCAGCCCCGGTTCACGTCCACGATGACCGGCCGGTCCGGGTCCTGGGCGAGTCGCCGCAGCACCTCCACGTCCCGCGGGCCGCCGAGCTTCACCTTGATCGGCCCGGTGTCCGCCGGGTCCGGCGCCGCGCCGACCGACAGGGTCCGGAAAACCCGGTACGGCTCGGGCTGGGGCAGTCCGAGCAACCGCCACAGCGGCAGTGCCGCCCGGCGCGCCAGGAGGTCCAGCAGCGCCATCTCCACCAGCATGCGCGTGGTGGGACCCCGCCCGGCGAGCGGCTCGCGGGCCAGCATGCCGGCCACGTCGTCCACGGTGGCCGGCGCCGGCGCCGAGCCGGCGACCGCGACCGCTCCCCCGCGCACGGTCTCGGCGGGTTCGGTGGTCCACGGCCCGACCGCGACCTCGCCGGTGCCGTGGACGTCCCCGTGCTCGACTCGCAGCGAGATGACCGCGACCTCGGTGACGACGGTGTGGGACACGGCGAGCGGGACCGCGAGGCGTTGCTGCCGGATGGCACCGGTGGCCCGGACGGGAGCAGTCATCAGAACTCGGCGATCAGATCCGCGAGGCGGCCGAACCCGGCCGTGGTGGCCGGGACCACCGGCAGCCGCAGACTGCGCTCCAGCCGGTCCCGGTCGGCCTCCGCGGTCACCGGGTCGCCGCCGCGGTTCACGCCGACCACAGCCACCACCCGCGCTTTGCGCTGATGTTCGGAAAGCCGTTCCAGCAGCGCGATCTCCTCCGCGACGTCGGCCACCGCCTGATCGAAGTACGCCAGCCGGTCGCGGGACAGGTCGTGGCAGAAGATCAGCAGGTTCGGTGCGCTGCCGTGCAGCAGGGACAGGCTGACCCCGGAGTACGCCGGGTGCAGGATCGAACCCTGTCCCTCGACGAGCACGTACCGGGCTCCGCCCTCCGCGGCATCGGTGACCAGTTGTTCGACGACTCCCGCGGCGAAGTCGGCGCGGACGGCGTCCAGCGGCGCCCCGCCACCGGCGATGTACATGCCGGTCTGCCCGGTGGCGACGAACTCCGCATCGGCTCCTCGCTGCCGCAGCCCCTGCCACACCTCCAGGGCGGTGGTCATCTTGCCGGAGGCGCAGTCCGAGGCGACGGTCAGCACCACGTTGCCGGTGAGCCGGGCCGCTTCGCCGGTGGCCACGCGCTCGGTGACCGGCCGGTGCCGCAGCTCGACGATCCGGTCGCGGTAGCGGCCGAGCTCCGGAACATCGGTGAGCCGGCTGTGCAGGCCGTGCACCACCCACATGCCCAACTCCGCGGCGGCCGCCACCTCGGCGACCATGGCCGGCGCGGCGCCGCCGCCCGGGGGTGACGCGCCGACCACCAGTTCACGGGCGCCACGCTGGTGTGCCTCGGCGACGGTCGCCACCACCGGGATGTCACGCCCGGCGTACGGCAAAAGGTCGTGCAGCCGCTTACCGGCGTGCACCGGATCCACGACCACGTTGACGTGGTCGCAGTAACGCAGGATCCCGTGCGCCATCTTGGCGTCCAGGTCGGTCAGCCGGCCGAAGGTGGCGACCGCCGCGGGCGGGCGTGTCATGAGCAGTCCTCTCGTGGCTACCGGGCGATGTCGCGGACGATGGCGCGGCCGCGGTCGCGGGCCTCGCTCTCGGCCGCAGGAGTGATCACGGCGTTCGCGGCGACGAACAGATCACCCGAAGCGTTCCGGCACGCCTCGCGTACCAGGCGTTCCGACACGACCCGGTACTCCCGGAGGTCGGTCGCGCCACCCCCGCCGACGGGCCGGTCCGGCGTGGCCCGATTACCGAAGTGCCAGCGTTCCCAGGCGTCGAACGGATCGGCGCCGGCCGGGGCCGGGGCGCCGCGGTGGGGCACCTTCGGCAGCTCGCCGAGCGACCGGGCGATCGCCTCGGACGGCGAGTCGGAGTCCTCCATCTGGCCCAGGTTGTAACGCTGGTACGCGGAGAGGTCGAAGAAGCCGTGCCCGGTAAGGCAGAAGACCAGCACCTTCTCCTCGTCGCGGTGCTGACGGGCGATCTCGATGGTGGCGGCGACCGAGTGTGCCGCCTCCGGCGCGGGGATCAGCCCCTCGGTCCGGGCGAACAGGCTCGCGGCCTTGAAGATCTCCAGCTGGGAGTACGCCACCGCGCGCCCCATCCCGAGGTTCAGTGCCTTGCTGACCTGCCCGGACAGCCCGTGGTAGCGCAGCCCGCCGGAATGGATCCCGGGTGCGGCGAACTCGTGGCCGAGCGTGTACATCTCGACCAGAGGGGTCAGCTTGGCGCTGTCGCCGTGGTCGAACGTGAACTTGCCCTGGGTGACCTTCGGGACCGCGTTCGACTCGACGGCGACCAGGTCGAGCGGGGCGCCCTTGCGGTCCAGTTGGTCGAGGAACGGGAAGACCAGTCCTGCGAAGCTGCTGCCGCCGCCGATGCAGGAGATGAGGGCGTCCGGCTTCAGCCCGACGGAGTCGAGCTGCGCCCGAAGCTCCTGCCCGATCACCGTCTGGTGCAGACAGACGAAGTTGAACGCGCTGCCCAGGGCGTACGCGGCGGCCGGGTCGGCGCGGGCGGCCTCGACGGCCTCACCGATCGCGAGGCCGAGACTGCCCTGGGCGTTCTCGTCGGCGGCCCGGGCGGCCCGGCCGACGGCGGTGTGCGGACTGGGGCTGCGGTGCACCGTCGAGCCGAACGTCTCCATCAGGATCCGCCGGGACGGCTTCGCGTCATAGCTGCCGCCGACCATGAAGACCTCGGCGTCGAGGCCCACGAACGACGAACCCATGCTGATCGCGCTGCCCCACTGCCCCGCACCGGTCTCGGCGTAGACCTTCGTCCGGCCGGCCCGCTTGCTGTAGTGGGCCTGGGCCACCCCGGAGTTGGCCTTGTGGCTGCCGATCGGGGAGACACCCTCGTACTTGTAGAAGATCTTGCATTTGGTACCCAGCGCCCGCTCCAGCCCGGTTGCCCGGATCAGCGGTGTGGGCCGCCACAGGGCGTAGCGTTCCATCACCTCGTCCGGGATGGGCCGCAGCCGGGTGGAGCGGTCGAGCTCCTGCTCGACCAGCTCCGGGGCGAACAGTTCGGTCAGTGAGTCGGCGGTCAGCTCACGGCCGGTGGCCGGGTCGATATATGGCCCGTAGAGCTCCGGCAGGTCCGCGGCCGCGTTGTACCAGTGCCGCGGGATGGGCACGGCACTGCCGATCACGCCGCGCCCCGGACCAGCCCGGTCAGCGCCGCCGTAGACGAGTGCGGGCTGGCGATGACGTTCACGCTGATGACCTCGCCGTGCCGAGCCGCGGCCTCCGCGCCCGCGTCGACGGCGGCCTTGACCGATGCGACGTCACCGCGGATCAGAACGGCGACGTACGCCGACCCGATCTGCTCGACCTTGACGATCTCGACCTCGGCGGCCTTGACCATCGCGTCGGTGCCGGAGATGGCGGCGGTCAGGCCTTTGGTCTCCAGCATGCCCAGTGCGTTATCCATTTTCCCGATCCGTTCCTCTTGTGGTTCCGGTGTGGTTGCCGGGCTGCTGAACGATTCCCACGATTACCGCGTCCGTGGGCGCCTGCGGCCTGACGAGGGTGACGGCGTGGCTTCCGGTGGCGATCATGACGCGGTCCCCGACTCCGGCTCCGACGGCGTCGACGGCCAGCACCTCGCGCTCGCCGACGGTGTCGCGAACGACCACCAGCAGCAGTTTCGTCCCGATCAGACCGGGGTGCCTGGTGGGTGCGACCACCGTTTCGCGCACCGTGCCGATATCCATCGGGGTTCCTCTCGAGCGCCAGCCGACTTTAACATCAAGATATTCAAAGATCTAGAACTGTGTCGGCATTCCGCCGCCCATGAGCGCCAGCTCGCTGCGGGCCTGCCACAGGTAGGGGAAGAAGCGCAGATGCGTCGAGCGCTCGAGATAGGACGGTGTGGTCCCGGCCGTGCCACGGATGCTGCCGCCCAGCATCCGCTCGACGAGGATCCGGTGCTCGCTGCGCCATCGGAACCAGGCTTCGTCGTAGTCGATCAGGGCCTCGCAGAGCAGATAGAGCGGCGACCGGCCGCCCTCGTCGGCGTAGAAGTTCGCCCAGTCCACCACCCCGGCCCTCGCGGCGGCCTGCTCCAGCGCGCCGGCGAGACTCGGTTCGGCCAGCGCCTCCGCCACCGAGGGCGGTACCACGCCTCCGTTCACCCGGCGCAGCCCGGCCAGGTAGTGCTCGTCGCGCAGGCCGGAGAGGACCTCCAGTTCGCGGAACTGCAGCGACTGGAAGCCGCTGGACGTACCGAGGAAGTGCCGGAACGCGTGGAACGAGGCGGGCGGCATCTCGGCGAGCGTCGACGTCTGAGCGATCACCACTCCGGTGAAGCGGGTGAGCTGGCGGACCGCCGTGACGGCCGGGATCCACCGGCCGGCCGAGACCTCGTCACGGGCCCGGCGCACGGTCTGAACCATCAGCCGGAACCACAGCTCGATGGCCTGGTGGGTGATGATGAAGTGCATCTCGTCGGCGTGTATCGGCTCGCTCTTCGGGTGTTGCAGCGCGAGCAGCTGATCGGTCAGCAGATAACCGTGGTAGTCAAGATCCAGTGCCTGCGTGCCGGCGTTGCCGTGCCTGCCTTCCATGCTCTTCCCCCGTAGCTGGTTGTCGAAAGATCCGTGGCGGCTCTGCCTCCGGTAGGGCCAGACGGGCCAACAGCGCGGCGACCGTCTGCTGAGGTGTGGTCACGTCGAAGAGCTGGGTGGCCATGCCGACCGCCGCTGCTCCGTCCAGGTTCGCCTGGTGGTCGTCGACGAACAGGCAGTGCTCCGGCTTCTCGCCGATCCTCTCCGCGGCCAGGTGGTAGGCCCGCGGGTCAGGTTTCAGGACGCCGAAGTCGCGGGCCTCCAGTACATCGTCGAGCGCTTGCAGATCGGCGAACCGGCCGGTCAGCCAGTCGTCGCCGAACCAGTACGCCATGTCGTTGGTGAAGGCGACGACCCGCATCCGCGACAGCATCGTCGCGATCGCCGCCATCATGGCCGGGCGCAGGCCGGTGCAGTCGCGCCAGAGCCGGCCGAGGTCCAGATCCGGCCGCTGCTCCGCCACGCCCGCCCAGTAGGCGCGCTCGGATCGGCGGCCCTGCTCCACCTCGCGGTAGGCCGGTTCGGCGGCCAGTGGGCCACGCGGGAAGTCCGGCAGTGCGACCGACTCGAACAGCGAGGGCACGATCACACCCCCGATGTCCAGGATCACCGTGGTGAATCCCTGCCCCGCCAGCGCCGCCCGCCGCCAGATGGCCCGCCGCCGCCGGGTCTGCCAGCCGTCCCGGTCCGGCAGCACCACCGGCGGTCCGGCCGGCTCCACCCGGCAGGCGGGGGCGGGACCCGCCGCCGGGCACGAGCCCCCGGCGGCGGAGTTGCCCGGCGCGACGGACAGGTCAGTCGAGGATCGTGACGACACCGGTGTCCCCGTCCACCCGGATACGCTGACCGTCCCGGATGGACGCGACCGCGTTACCCGCGCCGACCACGGCCGGCAGGCCGTACTCGCGGCAGACGATCGCCGTGTGACTCATGATGCCGCCGACGTCCGAGACGGTGGCGGCGATCCGGCCGAACACGGTGGACCAGGCCGGTGAAGTCGCCGGGCAGACCAGGATGTCGCCCGGCTGGATGTGCTCGAGCTCTCGGACGTGCCGCACCACCCGGGCCGGGCCCTCGGCGACGCCGGGCGAACCCGCCACCCCGCGTAGCACGCTCACCTTCTCGCCCTTGCCGGTCGTCTCCCGCTGTGCCAGCCACTCGTTGACGGCGGCGGTGGTGATGCCCCAGAGCATCACGGTGAAGGGCTCGTTGATCTCTGCCGGCGGGGGGCCGAGGGCGAGCGCCGGCGGCTGTGCGCGCAGCTTCTCGTAGATGCCGCGCCGTTCGTTCACGATGGGGCGCCAGTAACGGGCGCCGCGCGGGGCACTGCCCACCGACCACGCGGCCACCACGTCGTAGATGGCCTCGGCGACCTCGCCCCGGCGCAGGAAGAACATGTCCTCCGGCTCGTCGAAGACACCCATCGCGGTCAGCGCCCGGGACAGTTCCTTGGACTTCGCCCAGAAAGTGGCCCACATCCAGTGCTCGATGTAGAGGACATGCTCCTCGATGTAGGCGAACACCATCCGGGCCAGCTCCACCAGCTGGTCGAACGACTCCCGGCCGTCGTCGTCGAGCAGCGCACGGTACTCCGTGGTGAGGCGGTCGCGTTCGGCGAGCACGCCCGCGGTGTCCCGGTCGATCTCCTCGCCCCCGCGCACCCGCCGGACGTACTCCTTCACCGACGCCAGCGGGATGGCCGGATCATCCAGCCACGTGGGGTGGCTGTGGGAGGCGCCCGGGTGGCCGGGATCCGTGTTGATCAGGAACCACGGGTCCTTGGTCTTGTCCCAGTCGGCCTGCCACTCACGTCCCTCGTCGGAGGCGGCCAGGGCCTCGAACGCCGCGGCGGGGTTCTCCGCGGCGAGCAGGATGTCGCCGACACCGAGCCGTTCGGCCTCCTTGGCCAGGCGCTTGAGTTCGTCGTCCGGGCGGTACAGGTCGACCCGGAGACCACCGACGAGCCGGGAGATCGACTGATCCGAGATGTCCGGGAACCGGTCCCGCATGAACTGGAAGAACGTCAGGTACGCCGCGTAGCCGATGTTGAGCAGCTCGAAGTGGTACTGGTACGTCTCGTACATCGTCTGCACGAGTTCAGAGAAGTCCCGGATCATCGCATACCCCGTGGAGTAGCCGACCCGATCAGTCACCACCGACTCCGGCTCGATGTCCGGCAGCGGCGCGAACCGGATGCGGGTGATCCGGTCCAGGCAGCCCAGCACCTTGGTCTTCCACTCGCCGTAGATGGAGTCCCAGTTGTCGTAGTAGTAACCGGCACGCCGGCCGAACAGCTCCGCCCGGGCGGCGAGTTCCTCCGGCGGCGCCGGCACCGGCGTCACGTAGAGGTAACCGTTGAGCACCCGCTGGTCCACACCGAACGCCGGCGGCATCGCGAAGATCCGGGTGTTGAAGGCGCCGAGCGCCTGCCACCAGCACTCGCACTGGATCTCGTCGTACGGGTGCAGAACCTCGGGGTGGTGGAGCCGGTCCTGGAACCAGAACCGCTGCTCGTCCTGTTTCCGCCGGTCCTCACCGAACAGGTGGTACCAGTTGTACATCCGCTCCCACCCCTCGGCGCCGTCCGGAGCGGGAATATCGAATGGGCTTGGGAAACTGTCCGTGGAAGTCATGTGCTCCGCCGTTCTTGTCGGGTGAAAGTCATTTGGCGGTCAGCGTGGCGAGCACCAGCTGCATCGCGCTGCGTGCGGCAGTCGCGGGACGTGCCGGGGCCGCCCGCGACCACACCGTCTCCGGGCGTACCTGGAGGAGAAAGACCTCATCGCCGACGACGGCGAACTCGACGTCCACCGGATGGCCGAGCCGGTTCTCCAGCTGGCGGCCGAGTTCTCGCAGCCGGGCCATGTGCGTGGAGTTCAGCGAGGCCGCGCCCGGGTCCGGCAACGCCTCCCGGCGAGTGCCGCGTCCCGCCGAGCCGACGAGCTGGAACGGCTGCTCGGCCAGCTCCCGCCGGCGCACCTCACCGGTCACCTTGTCGATGACGAAGCGGTCCGGCGTGACCTCGGCCGACACCAGCGGCTCGCCGAGTCCCCAGACACTCTCCACGACGATCACCGAGCGGTCGCCGCTGACCGGGTTGAGGGTCATCAGCACGCCGGCGGCGTGCGCGTCGACCATGCGCTGAACGACGACGGCCATCGCGTCGCCGGTGATACCGGCCCGGCGCCGGTACCGCACGGCACGCTCGGTGTAGAGGCTGGCCCAGCAGGCACGGACCCGGTCGAGCACCTCGTCGGCGCCGTCGATCCACAGATAGGAGTCGTGCTCGCCGGCAAAACTCGTCAGGCCGGAGTCCTCGGCGGCGGAGCTGGACCGGACCGCTACGCCGGCGCCGCCGCCGCGGTCCAGTTCGCGATAGGCGGCAGCGACCTCGTCGAGTACCGCAGCGCCCTCGGCGGCCCGGTAGATCTCCTCGCGGGCCCGGGCGCACGCCGCCTCGAAGCCGCCGGCGTCCGGATCGAGGGCGGCAAGTTCGGCGTCCAAACGGTCGGCCACGGCACCGACCGCCGATCGGTAGGCCGCCGTCGTTACCACGAAAGCCGGCGGGACCGGCAGGTCTTGAGCGCAGAGGGCGGCCAGGCCGGCGCCCTTGCCGCCGAGCACGGGCGTGCCCACCGGCGGACCGGACGGCTGGCCACCCAGCCGGACGATGTGTGTTTCGGACATGACGATGCACTCCCCCGTGACGATGGTGTTCGGGCCGGTGCTGTGCTCAGCCGGCCGAGCCGCCCTCCAGGCGGCCGGATCCGACCAGCAGGCGTGCGGCTGCCGGCTCGGGCCTCGGATAGATCTGCGTACGGGCGTCCTGGCCGTACTGCCGCACCGCGATGACGGCGGCAGCGACCGCCGCATCCACACTCGCGAGGTCGCCGATGACCACCGCGATCAATATGCCTCCGCTGACCCGGTCCACCCGGGCGCACCGCACGGCGGCCGCCTTGCACATTGCTTCGACGGCCACCATGGTGGCGACCAGGCCGCGGCACTCGACCAGACCGATCGCCTCGGACACGGCCGTCAGCTTCCGACGAGGTCGGGACGGGCCGCGATGGCCGCGACAGCTGGTGATGGGCTGGCGAAGACCACCGACCGGACCTCGACCCGGTGGAACGCCCGAACCGTCTCCTGCCCGACCTCGACCGCCTCCAGCACGTCTGCCAGAGAGCCGATGACCGACACCGAGATCAGGCCCCCGCCCAGTTTGGTCAGGCCACCGAGACGCACCGAGGCCGCCTTGCTCATCGCCTCGGCGGCGTCGAAGGCGGCAATGTATCCCGCTGCTTCGATGAAGGCGACCGCGCCGCCGGACGAGGGTTCAACAGGTGTTTCATTAACGCCGATAGCCACGTGCCCCCCTGAGATCTCCGGGCCGAGCGCCAGTCTTCTAGAAGACCGGCGTATAGGCAAGGGCTACGCGGAGTTATCCCGACTAATCACAGTGGATCCACGGGAGCGACCGTACGCAAAGCCGCATCGATGGCCTCGCGGGTGCCGGCGGGGTCGACGAGCCACGGGAAGTGCCCACCGCCGGGCAACCAGATCAGCTGGGCACCGGGCAGCCAGGACGCCAGAACGCCGGGGGCGACCGGACCGGTGACCCCGTCCCGCTCGCCGGCGATGACGGCCGAGCGCGCCGGCAGGGCAGCCAGCGCCCGCCGGAGAGCATCGGGGTCCAGGCCGGGGTCGTGGAAACCGTCGCGCGCGGCCGGGTTCACGGTGGCGGCACCCCGGGCGGCGTGTGCGGCCAGGGTGGGATCCCAGCGCCCGTACAGCAGCGGCTCCATCCGCTCCTCCAGCCCGGGAGCGGTGTCGCCGGCGTCCAGCGCGGCAGCCGCCCGTACCGCGTCCGGGTACCACGGCTCGCCGGTCATGTAGCGGGCCGCGACCGTCAGGAGATCGTCCGGCGCCCCGGTCAGCCGCCGCGACGGCGTCAGCAGCACCAGGTGGTCGAGCCGGGACGGATAGGCCGCCGCGTACGCCAGCGCCACGTTCGCGCCCGCCGAATGGCCGAGCAGATCGAAGCGTTCCAGGCCCAGATGCAGCCGGAGTGCCTCCAGGTCCTCGGCCAGTCGCGAGCACCGGTACGTGCCGGGATCGACGGGCGTCTGCGAGCCACCGGTACCGCGGGGATCCACCAACACCAGCCGGCGGTCCGCAGCGAGCCCACCGAGATCGCCGAGATAGTCGGCGGAGCGCCCCGGACCACCGGGATGACACACCAGCGGCCGCCCGGTGCCCACGCTGCGATAGGCGATGCGGGTTCCGTCCGCTGCCACGAAGCTGCCCACGATCAGTAGGTCACCCAGGCGCCGACCTGCCGGCGCTGCGCCTCCCGATACAGATGGTCGGCCGCGACCAGGTCCTCCACAGCCACGCCCAGCGACTTGAACAGCGTGATCTCCTTCTCATCGGTACGGCCGGGGGCAGCCCCGATCAGCACGGAGCCCAGCTCGGCGCGGATGTGGTCCGGGCCGATGGCGCCCTCGCGAGCAGCGAACAGATAGTCCCCCGACTCGTTCACAGTGGACTCGCGCCGGTCGACGAACAGACTCGCCGCCGCCATCGTGGCAGTGTCGATCTCGCGCGCCGTCGGGATGCTCGAACCCACCGCGTTGAGGTGCGCCCCGTCGGCGATCCACTCGCGGCGCACCACCGGCTCCGCCGAAGTGGTCACCGTGACGATCAGGTCGGCTTCCCGTACCGCCGACTCCGCGGAGGTGCAGGGCTCCACCGGGACCCCCACCCACTTCTCCGCGTCGGCGGCGAACCGGCGGGTGCGCTCCGGGTCGCGCCCGGCCACCCGGACCCGCCGCAGCGAACGCACACCGGCCAGCGCCATCAGGTGAGCGCGTGCCTGCACCCCGGTGCCCAGCACGGCCAGGTCGCCGGCGTCCGGCCTGGCCAGCAGGTCGGTGGCGATCGCCGAGACCGCCGCCGTCCTGATCTCGGTGATCGCCGACGCGTTCATCAGTGCCTGAAGCTCGCCGGTGGCGGCGCTGAACAACAGCACGGCCCCCTGATGCGCGTCCTTGCCGATCTTCGGGTTGTCGTGGAACACGCACACCGCCTTCAGGCCGTACGCGGCGTTCTCACCGGCCCGGTAGGACGGCATGACGGCCATCAGGCCGGCGGCGGCCGGCGGCCGCACGACCATGCGCAACGGCTGGTGCACCTCGTCACGAGCGAGAGCGGCCAGCGCCTCCCGCATGGCGTGCAAAGCCTCGCCCGGAGTCAGCAACTCGTGCACGTGGGCGGCGTCGAGGACGAGAACGGCCATCGGAGTCTCCTGTCGTCGGGGCCGGCCGTCCGGGCCGGCCCGGTGGCCCGGCCCGGGCGGGTGTTCAGCGGTTGTCGAGAGCGGACCGCAGGGCGGCGACGTCGGCCGCGACCGCGGCCGGCCCAGCCCCGTCGAGCAGCCGGCGCATCAGCGCCGACGCCACCACCACGCCGTCGGCGTGCCCGGCGGCCTCCACCGCGTGCGCGGGGGTGGAGATGCCGAAGCCCAGCAGGACGGGCCGGTCGGTCAGTGCCCGGACCCGGGTGGCGACCCGGGCGGCGGACGCGGCGAGATCGGTCCGCTCCCCGGTGGTGCCCATCACCGTGACGCCGTAGACGAATCCCCGGCTGTGCTGAGCGATCTGCTGCAACCGGGCCGGCTCGGTGGCGGGGGCCGCCAGCAGCACCATCTCCACCCCGGTGGTGCGATGCACGGCGGCGAACTCCTCGAGTTCGTGGAACGGCACGTCGGGAACGATGATCCCGCTGACGCCCACGTCGGCCAGCCGCCGGCCGAAGGCCTCGACCCCGGCGCGCAACACGATGTTCGCGTATGTCATGACGACCAGCGGAACGCTGAGCCGCAGGTCGGCCAGCTCGGCGAGCACCCCGTCCGGGGTAACCCCGCGCTGGAGGGCCCGGTCCGACGCCGCCTGGATGGTCGGCCCGTCGAGCATCGGGTCGGAGAACGGCAGGCCGATCTCGATGGCGTCGGCACCCGCGTCGGCACAGGCCCGGACGCAGTCGAGCCAGTCCTCGGTGACGCCCCCGGTCACGTACGGGACCAGCAGCGACCGCCCGGCAGCGCGCCGCTCACGCAGGTGGGACTCCAGTCGGCCGGTCTCCGTCATCACGGCGGTCATCGCCGCGCCGCCAGCTGCTCGGCGTCCTTGTCGCCACGCCCGGAGAGCGTGACGAGCACAGTCGAACCGGTGGGCAGATCCGGCGTGCCGGCCGCGCGCAGCACCCAGGCGAGCGCGTGCGCCGACTCCAGGGCGCCGAGGATGCCCTCCGCGCGGGCGAGCCGCTCGACCGCCGCGAGGACCTCCTCGTCGGTGGCGGTGACGTACTCGGCCCGGCCGATGTCGGCCAGGTGGGCGTGCTCGGGTCCGATGCCGGGATAGTCCAGGCCCGCCGAGATGGAGTGGGCCTCCTGGATCTGACCGGAGTCGTCCTGAAGCACCTGGGACTGGAAGCCGTGCAGCACACCGGGGGAACCGTTGGTGATCGCGGCGCCACCGGCGGCCTCGACCCCGATCAGCCGGGCATTGGTGTCGACGAAGCCGGCGAAGGTACCGGCCGCGTTGGAGCCACCGCCGATGCAGGCCACGACGGCATCCGGCTGGGCCTTCGGCAGCAGGGTCGCGCACTGGCCGCGCGCCTCCTCGCCGACGACCCGCTGGAATTCGCGGACCATCCAGGGGTACGGGTGCGGGCCCATCACCGAGCCGATGCAGTAATGCGAGTCGGCGACGTTGCTGACCCAGTGGCGCAGCGCCTCGCTGCAGGCGTCCTTGAGTGTCCGGCTACCGCTGGTCACCGGGACCACCGTGGCGCCCAGCAGCTCCATGCGGAACACGTTGAGCTGCTGGCGCTCCATGTCACGCTCACCCATGAACACCGTGGCGCCCATGCCGAACAGGGCGGCAGCGGTCGCCGTGGCGACGCCGTGCTGACCCGCGCCGGTCTCGGCGAGCAGATGCGTCTTGCCCATCCGGCGTGCCAGCAGCGCCTGGCCCAGCACATTATTGATCTTGTGGGACCCGGTGTGTGCCAGGTCCTCGCGCTTGAGCAGCAGCGTGATTCCCAGCTCCGCGGACAGCCGCAACGCCGGCGTGACCGGGGTCGGCCGGCCCGCGTAGAGCTGCAGTGTCTGGGACAGGGTCGCCCGGAACGTCGGGTCGCTCCATGCGTCCCGGAACCCCTCCTCCAGCGCCTCACACGCCGGCACCAGCGCCTCCGGCACGTAACGGCCGCCGAACCGCCCGAAGCGGCCGAGCGCTCCGGGGTCGTCCATCGCCGACCGCTGCGACATCGTGATGGCGCCGCTCTCGGGGCCCCATAACTTCAGCTCCATGACTACTCCGTTCTAGAACTCCTGTCACCGTAGCCATCGGCACCACGGGTGGCAAGCATTGTTCTAGAACTGATGAACCGGCGGCCGTCAGGGCCGGGCCGGCTTCTCCAGGTAGGTGAGCCGGAGCCGGTCGGTCACCTGCTCGTGCTTGAACGGCTGGTATCCACAGGCCTGGTACAGCCCGAGGAACTCGGTGCTGCGGTAGCCGGTGTACACCTCGAAGCGGTCGGCGGCACCGGCCCGCTGCTCCACGGCGGCCAGCAACCGACGCCCCAGACCCCGCCGCTGCACCCGTGGGTGCACCACCAGCCGCCCGATATGAAAAGTGCCTTCGACCAGCTCACCGCGCACCGAACCGACCACCTCACCGTCCAGCCGGATCACCGGCATCGGCTTGACCGCGAGGTCCTCGGCGATCGACGCCATGCTCTGGGTCAGCGCCGGAATCCCCCAGAAGTCGTACCGCTGAGCCTCGGACTGATAGCACAGGTATTGAAGCTTGAGGATCCCCTCCAGATCGGCCGCGGTGGCGTCGGTGACGGCGCTCAACTCCCGGCTCAACGGGTCCACGATAGACATGCGAGTCTCCGATCGGTTGCCTGACACTACGGCGAATTCTAGAACTCTCGTCTTCCGTCGCGGTGACGCGCTGTGCCATATTGGACCGCGCCGACCGTCGGCACCGGAGGGCAGCGGCATCGCGGGAGCATCACCGGGCCGCGCGACAGACCGCGCCCCGCTCCGCCCGCACCGTCCCTCGCCGTACCGCCGGCTGTCCCGCCGGCCCCGGCAAAGACCGTACAAGGGAGCTGTTCGATGAGCCTTGCCCTCCAGATGGCGTCCTATGCGGCGGTGGTGACGCTTGGTGCCGCCTCCCCGGGGCCCGATTTCGCGGTGGTCACCCGCTACGCGGCCCTCTCCGGCCGGATTCCCGGCGTGGCCGCCGCAGCCGGCGTCGCGACCGGCATGGCGGTCAACACCGCCCTGGCGATCGCCGGTGTCGGCGCGCTCGTCGCCGCCTCCCAGACCCTCTACACCGCGGTCAAACTGATCGGCGCGGCCTACCTGGTCTATCTGGCGATCAGGATCCTGCTCTCGCTGCGTCAGCGCGGCAGCGACGAGACCGCCCCCGCCGACGAGGTACTGGATCGCAGGGGTCTCTGGACGGCGTACCGGCACGGACTGTTCGCGAACTTCCTCAACCCCAAGGTCGTCGTCTTCCTGGTGACCCTGATGCCGCAGTTCCTGCCGCAGCGCCCGACACTCACCGAGCAGATCCTGTTCGGCGTGATCAGCGTCGTCGCGGTGCTGAACTGGTTCTCGATCGTCGCGGTCACGGTCGGCACCTTCCGGCGGGCCTTCCGCCGGCGCAAGGTACGCAACATCCTCAACGGCGTGACCGGCGGGGTACTGCTCCTCGTCGCGGCCAGGATCGCGCTGAGCTGATCGCGTGCGCTTCGACATCTTCTGCAGCCTGGCTCAGACCCCCCGCCCCGGCGGCGGGCTTCCCGGCCATGCCTCGCTGCTCCAGGAGTTCCTCGACCAGGCGACCGTCGCCGACGACCTCGGCTACGGCTGCCTGTGGGTGGCCGAGTCGCATTTCAGCACCCGTACCCAGCGCGGCAACGCCGAGCCCGCGGTGCCGCACTGGACCGGTGAGATCGGGCTCAACACCGACACGCTGCAACTGGCCACGCGCGTGTTCGCCCGTACCCGGAGGATCGACGTCGGGTCCGCGATCATGAACATCGTCGCCTGCGGTGGCCCGTTGCCCGCGGCCGAACGGGTAGCGGCGGCGCTGGCCTGGCACGGGCTCGACCCCGCCGAGAGCCGACGGCTGCGGGTGGGTTTCGCCGGCGGCCGTTTCGACTTCATCAACCGCGCCACCGGCATCGTTCCCCGCACCGGCTGGGAAGCCCAGGCGTGGCGACAGGTACGCGGCGCGATCACCGCGGAGGCCGCCGAAATCTTCGTCCGGCTGCTCAGCGGCGAGGAACTGGCCAGCACCGATGTGACACCGCCCGGGCTGACGCCGCAGATGTTCCCCGACCGTGAGACGTACGACCGGACGGCGCTGGCGGCCGGCGCCACGGGTGACCGGATCCCGCTGCCGCCTCGCTGGACCTTCGAGCGGACCCGGGTGCTGCCCGACTTCCGTCCCGACCTGTTACGGCTGGTCGGCGGCACGCACGACCCGGCGCTGCAGATCCACCTCAACGGGTACGCACCGGTGCAGTTGTTCAATCTCAGCATCACCGCCCCCGCCGCGATCGAGGCGACCCACCAGCGGATGGCCACCGCGTTCCACCCGGCCGGCGGTCCCTGGCAGCGGCACTACATGCCCCGTACCGTGTTCGTCTTCCTGGACGCGACGCCGGGCCGCACCGTGGAGGAGCGCCGGAACGGGGCCCGGGAGCGGGCCGAGGCTACGCTCGCGGCGTACTGGCGGGCCATGGACGGAACCGTGGACCCGGCCAAGGTGGCCGGATCGGCCGACAACTCGCTGGTGGGAGCGCCGGCGGACATCGCCGCCCAGATCGCCGACCGGTTCCATCCGCAGGACCGGGTGATGCTGTGGTTCGACTTCTTCGCCACCGACGGCGACGCGGTGATCACCGCCATGACCGACTTCCGCAACCAGGTGGTCCCGCTCCTGCACGACCTGGGCATCCCGGTCGACATCGCCCCGGCCGACATCGCCCCGGCCGGCGCCGGCCGGGCCGGCCTCGCCATCGCCGCCACGCGCTGAGCAGCGGTCATCCGTCCGGACCCGGCCGCCGGCCGCAATTCCACCTTTCTGACCGAGATCGGAGCCACCCATGCATCCCAGTCCCACCATCGACTACGAGCGCCCAGCGCTCACCGCCGAGGTGCAGGCGGCCGATCCGTTGCACGCCGACCCGGTGATCGCGACGGTGCCCGCGCTGAACAACAAGGGCGACGTCGCCGGGCTGATCGCGGCCATGCGGGCCATCGCGCCCATGGCCGGCACGGTGGCCGGCTGGGGCCCCGTCGAGTGTCTCGCCGCCATGCGGGACCTCGGGCTGATCATCGGATCCGTCAAGCGGCACGGCCCGGAGCCGTTGAACCTGGCACCCGAGCTGGTCCCGGTCCTGCAGCTGCTCGGCGAGCGCACCGACATGGTCCCGCGGGACACGATCCTGCACTACACCGTCTGGAACCCGGCCGGGCCGCGGCAGCGGATGTACACCGACGACCAGCAGGAAGGCCACCTCCAGGAATCAGTCCGGATCGTCTTCCCGGACCTGCAGAAGGCGCTGGGCCGGCTGGAAGGGCTGAGTGACCTGGCGCCGGCCGACGCGCTGTTCGCCGTCCATCTCGGCGAGGTGGCCGAGCTGCTCCAGCCGACCGTCGAGTCGATGGCCCTGGTCTCCCGCCACGTCACCCCGGCCTTCTTCGCCCACGGGCTCCGGCCGTACCTCGAAGCGGCCCGCATCGACGGCGTCGACTACTTCGGGCCCGCTGCGGCGCAGTTGCCGATGTGGCTGGTCGACAAGGCACTCTGGGCCAACGACCACAACGACACCGAGTACGAGGAGTTCCTGCTGAACCTTGTTCCGTACAGCCTGCCGCGGTGGCGGCGGATGCACGCGAACCTGGCCGGCGGCCCCTCCCTCGCGGGCCGGGTGGTCGCGGCGTTCGGCCCGGATCCGGAGAGGGCCCCCATCGCCGTCCGCAACAGCGCCGCCGCGCTGGTCCGGGCCCTGCGGGTGGTGGTGATGTTCCGGGGCCGGCACCTCGGTATCGCACGGCAGGTGTACGAGCTGGACGACACCTACACCGAGGGCAGCGGCGGCGGAAGTGTCGACCTGCTGCGCCAGATCCTCAATCTGACCAAGGAGAATGCTCGCCTGAGCGGGCGCCCCACCGAGCCCGGATCAGCCACCCGCCCGCCGGCGCAGCGCAGCGCCGGACAGGGCTGACCTCACCGCGGGAAGCCTCGCCCCCGTAGCAGCCTGCGATAGCGGCCGACCGGCAGTCCGCGCCAGATGTCGCGACCAGTGTCCGGACGGAAGCCGAGGTAGTGGTAGAACCCGCGAGCTTTTATGTTCTGGTCAGCTACCCACAAGACGCACTCGGTGTTTCCGGCGTCGGCGAGACCGGTCAAGGCGTCCTCGACGAGAAGCCGGCCAATGCCCAACCCTTGGGCCGATGGCAAGAGGTATATGGCATCGAGTTCGCCGACGCCGTCCGCTTCCCCGGAAGCCGAACCGCTGAAGGCGTAGCCGACCGTCGTACCGTCGTACTCGGCCAATCGCAGCCGGTGCGTCGCATCGACAGCGGCCTGGGCCCAGTTCTCGCTGGTGCGGTCGAGATCAAGACCCTCGACCATGGCCGGGTTCAGCTGACCGTACGTTGCACGCCAGGAGGCGAGTTGAATGCGGGCGATCACGCCTGCATCGGCAATCTCGGCGGGGCGCAGCATGACCTCGGGCACCGCGCCAGGCTACCGAAGCCGGGGCGACAAGGCGGGCTCGAGCCAGGCGCACGAGTGCAGAGGCGTTGTTCAGTTTCGAAAAGCTGAACGGCTCATGAGCGCTACCGTTCCCGGTTCGGCCACGACGAGAATTCGTCGCTGCTGACAGTCCGTGATGAATCAGGCGGCGATCTCATGCTTGAGCAGGCGGACTTGCTCCTCGTCGTCGCACAGCAGCAACACCTTCAAGCCAGCCGGCGCATCGCCGAGGTACGACGCCCAGTGCCGGACCGCTCGAGACAGGATCTGAAAGAGGATCCGCCGATCCCCGAGATTGCCCGACAGGAGCTGCGACACGTTCTCGACCAGGATCAGATACCCGTCTGCCGCGAGCCAGCTGAGGTCGCGCAGGCAATCGGAGAGCGCGTCCCAGTTCCCACCAAAATAGGCCGGGAAGAGCAGCGAGTCGGAGAACTCGTAGAAAGCATGGTCAGGGTCGGCCATCTTCATGCCGTCGAGGCGAGCCACCCAGAGCCGACCCGACACCGGCAGTATCGACCCGACCTCCACCAGCGCATTCCGCGAGCAGACCTCCAGGCCCTTCGGAAAGCCACCCCACCAGCTTTCCCTTGGGCCCTCACCGCCACTGCTGTCCATGGACGTCAGTCTTCAGGAGCACATCACCGATGCGACAGCTGCTCCCTTGCAGGACGCACTGATCCGCGATTAGCCGCGTCCTTACCCCGACTTGACTTGGCGTCGACTCATGAGATTGCGTCTTGAAGGCCGGTCCCGTCGCGGTGCTCGGCGGGCATGCCGCCGAGCCGGGCTTGCTGTGGCAGAGTTGCCCGGCCCGACTCGGCGGCGTCAGCCGTTCACGCCTCTTGCGGTCGGTTGACCGCGATCAGGCGGCCGCGGGGGTGAAGGCGTCGCAGGACGTGCCGCGCTCGGCCTTCTTGACGGTTGTGCCCTTGCACAGCCGAACCTCGGGCTGGAAACCACCGAACAGCAGGTTCGAGGTGGTGGTGAAGTTGGTCTTGCCCTTGCCACAGAACTTGCCGAAGGTGCGCCATTCGATGCCGTCCGCGGGGCCGTTGTAGGCCACCTGCACGACGCCGCACTGCTTGGCGGAGTTCACCGCCAGCGTGCCCGTGATACGAATCGGCGCGACCGGCTGCTCCGGGATGCTCATCATGCGGTCGTAAGTGCCGTAGGCGGAAACGCTGCCGGTGGCAAGATCGAAGGTGTTGTCGGCAGCGGCGGCGGGACCAGCAGTAACGCCAATGGCGAAGCCCGCCATTGCGACGATGCCGAAAGTGCGTGCCACAAGAGATTTCATGTCGGTCCTTCGGGTAATCCCCGCCGATCGGGCGGAGAGCGGATGATGCGACTCACCGCCGACGGAACGCTGTGAGATATGACTTAGGGCAAGGTCTTCACCAATTGCCCACCACGGCGCTCGCAGTGGGTTGTGCCCACTTGACGGTGCGTGATGATGAAAAGCCATTGCTTTCGTACGGTCAAGTTCAAGCCAGGCGCAACGGGGGGAGTTTTTGATTGGCTCTGAGTCGGAGCCCAGCTCAGGGGCAGGATGCGGCCGAAAGAGTCGCACAGCGTGTGAGATCATTCACCTTCCATTGCCTCGGTGGCGGCAAGTCGCCGTGTGGCCCCATTCTTGAAGGCCTTACATTCGTAATAATTTGGCCAAACTTAAAGACTCCTGGCGTTGCCGAGTGGGCGCTCAGGAACGAGCGTTTCGCTGTCGCTTGAAACGCCGCGCGCCATCCTTGGTCCTTTACTGCATCGAACGGGGGCATGGCAAGCAGACCATCCACAGACTCATTGATGACTCGGAGGGCGGGAAGCGAGCGAATCCGTGTCGTCAGGGTTCGAGGGCGCCGGCTGTACCACCGACCTGAGCGCGAGCAACGCGGAGCCGATGCGACAGGCGCTCGGCCCGTACGTTGCGGCAGGCACCCACCCGGGGCCGGACGGCCAACACGTGGCAAGCCCGAGTCACGGCCTCGTACTCGTCATTGGCCCGAGTCTCTTGCGCGAATGGGCCTGCGGCGGTGGTCGCCTGTCAGCACTTCTTCCAGGCGACGTGGTAGACGGTGTCGAGGTTGCCGTCGGTGGAATCCATGGTGAGGAAGCTGGTGGTCTTCTTCTTGTCGGACCAGCCCGCGTTGACGCGCAGTTCGGTGTTGACGTTGAGGTAGCGCTGCTCCCCGCATGGCAGGAACGACACCGAGGTGATGCCGATGGTGTCGGTGCGCTGCCAGTCACCGTCGGCCGGCCCGGTGAAGTTGTGACGCGACCGGTGAGTATGCCCCTCGCCCTGGAAGTAGTAGAACGACGACTGGGTCGCCGACGCTCCCTTCTCCAAGCGGGCGAAGCCGCGGTAGTCGGTACGAGCGATGGCGTAGGTGAAACCCTGTGGGACGTCGACGTTCAGGGCGAGCTGGCAGTTCTTACGGAAGTCGAGTGGTTTGGCTCCCACACCGACCTGGGCGGTGAATTCGCTGTAAGTGACGGTGAAGGCCTTGTTGTCCGGCGACACGGTTACGTCTGCGGTGCCGAGTGGACAGCCCGAGCCATTGGCGGCGACAACGTCGATGACCATCTTGTCGACCGGCAGCGGCGCGGGGGCCGCGGCTGCCGGCACGACGGTCGCGCCCAAGGAGGCGAACAGGGTGGTTGCGGTAAGGACGGCGTTACGCATGGCGGCCTCATTTTCGAGATGGGTGCGAGTCGGTCTTGGATCCGAGCCGGATCGACCTGTCGACGTAACGTACGTTTCGTCGCTTTAGTCCGCAATGACGCCGCGCCCCACGCTGATCACGTACAGGTGACTTATGAATGCTTTGCGGCCGAGCGGTTGATCGACGGTGGGCCGGTTGGCTCCACGACTCCACCGGACAGCCGATCAGTCCATAGTGGCGCCTTGGGAGTTGGCGAGATAATCGCGCGCTGGCCCGGTGGCGATTCACGGACGAGAGCGTGGCGTTGCCGGCAGTGATGGCTGGCGTTGGCACTGTGGCCGGACGGGGAGGAAAGCGTGGCCAACGTCGTCGTGCGGCGCCCCGTGCATCGAGCCGCAGCGGTCGTAGTGGCGGGGGCGGTTCTCGGCCTGCTGGCGTTCGCGGCCGATGCCGTCGACGGCTCGGCTCGACCGGTCATGGTCGCTTTGGTCAGCAGCGGCCTCGCCTGGGGCTCGGCGGCATTGCTGGCCGGACGTACGGCCCCGGACCGCCGCAGTGCGGTGACGGGTGCGACCGCGCTGCTGGTGTCGGCCACTCTCGTCTACTACTTCCTCATTCTCGTGGCCAGCCGTCGCTGGAGCGGCGGCTACCTGGTGAACGGGTCATCGTCGGATCGGTACGGATTGCGTTCGCTGGCGGTTATGACCATGGCCTGGCTGCTGGTCTCGATGGTCGCGGGCCCGTCACTCGCCCTGTTAGGCCAGATGACGCGCACCGCGCGGCGGCAGAGTGCCGCGCTGGCCGCCGGCGCCGCCTACGGGCTGCTGTCTGGTCAAGGCTGGCAGGAGGTCGGCGCGGCTCCGCCTTGCGCCCTGCTGGTGGCAGCCATCAACGGGGAAGTCGAACCCGGCTTCCTCACAGCAAAGCTGATCCAAGTAATTCTGCCGCTCGCCATCCCCGTCTGGCTGGGGCACGTCCAACGCCTGTGGCGTGCCTGGCCAACACTGCTCATCGCAATGATCTTGACCGCGGCGCTGAGCGCCCTGCTCTGGGAACTACTCTGGGTCGCCGCGAACCGGTTGGGCTGAATACCCGCCCCTTGCGCTATGGACGTCACTGCGGCCAACGCCCGACATCATCCGGTCATGCCGACGAGAGCGCGACCCTCAATCGTCGGCGTTCGTGGTCTTAATAGCACGGGACATATCCGATAGCACGGCTGACATCGGCATGCCGGTGCTCCGCGAAAGGGCAAACGTTAGGCCCGCAGCGAGCTGCGTAAGTCCGATGACGAGATGCTCCACCGCCGCGGGATTTTGCGCAGTGAGGTTTTGGAGGTGTTGCCCGTGCTCGTCCAGAGTGGGCCCTTCTAGTCACGCGTCAACGATGGCGACAGCGCCGTCGATGCCTGCCTCCATGGGGTCCACGCCACCAATACAAGTGACGTCCTCGAGGCTGACCGCCAGATCGATCTCATTGAACCCAGGGCCGACGACACCCACCTCTGGCTGGCGGTCAGCGCGCCACGGACCGTGCCGCTCTGGCGCCTTGGGTCACAGCGCTATGGGCCGAACAGAGCTGGCATCCTGACGCGATGCGCAGGCTTACGGAAGACGAGTTCAAAGCCACCGCCACGTCGGAGAAGGAACGTGTCGGCTTGGACGAAGAACCGCCGTTCGACTTCTGGGAGTACTTCGAGCTAGTTCCTCCGGAGGACTTCGGCGAACATGACTTCTCGGAGGGGCGGGTGTCCTACGCCTGGAACATGCGCGGGACGGTCTACCAGCACGTCCTGGTGGAATGCGAGACGCCCAACGTTTACCTGGTCCTGGTGCTCGATGTGCCTGGTCGCTCGGTTGTCGGCCATCACCTGTTGAACCTGAACCGGATTTACGGCTTGACGTGAGCAAGGCGCGAATCACTCACGGATCGGCCCCAGGGCGACCAGGCGAGTGGTCGACATCCTCTCGTGGCCGAGATGAGTGAGTTCAAGCTGTCACCTCAGTCCTCGGCTGTGGTGGTTCTTTGGTAGATTCCGCGCTGTTCGCTGCTACGTGGAGCTGCGGCGCCGTGTCGCCAAATTCACGGCTGCGTTATGCCATTGCGGGTATTGGAAGGTGAATCCAGCATCAAGGAGACGGCTCGGAACGACACGCCGGCTTTTCAGCAACAGTTCAGTATCCGACCTGAGTACGAATGCGCCGATCTCCGCCATATGGCTGGTGGCGGGGAGGCCGAAAGGCATTCGCCATGCCGAGCGCAGCTTTCGCATGAATTCTCGCTGAGGCAATGGGTGGGGTGCGGCCAGATTCACGGCTCCGGCGAGATCCTCACGCTCGATCAGGAAGCGGATTGCACGGGCAAAGTCGTGGTCGTGTACCCACGAGACATATTGGCCACCTCCCGCCACCGGCCCGCCGAGACCGAGTCGCGCGAGCCAGCTCAGCACATCGAAGACCCCTCCACGGTCCGGGCTCATCACCATGGCCGACCGGAGTGCAACCTTGCGTGTATGGGGAGTCGCTGCTTGTTCCTGCGCAGATTCCCAGTTCTGAGCGATCTTCACGCTGTAGGCCCAGTAGTCGGGAACGCCATGTTCGCTGCCACCGATCAGGCCGTTGTACTCGTCGTTGGCCGCGTCGAAACGGTGCGCATAGATAGTTGCGGTACTCATCTGAAGCCATGCCTTCGGAGGGCGCGCCGCCGCAGCGATGGCGTCACCGACCACGCGCGCCGACGCGACGCGCGAGTTCATCATGGCCGCAAGGTTCTCCTTGCTGTACCTGCAGCTCACACTACGACCCGCCAGATTGACGACTACATCACTGCCGTCTATCTCTGCCGCCCAGGGCCCCAGTGTCGAGCCGTCCCAGTGCACCTGGCGCTCACCCCTCGGCGAGCGCGTCAACACCGTGACGTCGTGGCCGTCTGCAGTCAGCGCCCGGTTCAGGATCGTGCCTACCTGCCCCGTCCCTCCCGGGATCACGACTTTCATGGGTCTTCCTCATCTCAGTGACGGCGGTACCGGCGCCCGGACCCAGGTTCCGATTTGAGCGACCGCTCAAATACGAACATAGACTCGTTTGAGCGTTCGCTCAACCACTAGGGCGGCCGACGCTGGAGATCGATACCCACGTATTGCTGCCCGTCGTCCTCTGCTGACATGTGGGGGCCGGTACGAGATTCGGCCTGGAATCGGAGCGGGAAACCAAACCCAGGTTCGTTCGGAATTCGTCCTCCGGAACACTGGAGCCGGTTGGCCGACATCCACTGTTTGTGCCTGCAGGAGATTCACAATAGCCACTCAGTTGGGGCTCAGGGCAGGGGCTGAAGATGCCTGCATGGCCGCTCAGTCGAAAGACCACAATCCGCAGAGCGAGGCGAAACTGTTCGTCGCCGAGGACGACGCGACTTTCATTGCACGGTGCCGCAACTCGACCCGGAGATACAGTACCTTGCGCAAGATCTCACTGCGTACCAAGCTGGTGGCCTCCGTGCTGGCGTTAGTCTTCGCAGCGGTCGCTTTGATCAGCGCCGCCAGTGCCTACGCATTGCGTGCCTACATGCTGGGCCGCGTGGACGACCAACTCGAGACGATGGCCATGCACGCCGAGTCCAAGCTGACCAACCGGTCGTACCGCCCGGTCTACGCGCCGCCGGACTATTTCATCGGCTTGTCCGCAGTGAGCGGAGGAGCGGCCGTCGATCCCGGCGCGGGTGTAGCCGAAGATGACGTGCCCGACCTGCCGATCGGGCTGGCCGTGCTCGAGTCGAAAGTCGACGTACCGTACGACGCTCGCAGTGCCAACGGCAGGTACATGTGGCGCATGCTGACAGCGAGGCTCTCCGACGACACTGTCCTGCATGTCGGCCAACGGATGACCGGCATCGACGCCGTTATCACCCGCCTGATCTGGGTGGATGTGCTGGTCGGCGTGGGCGTGCTGATCTCCTTGGCCACGATCGGCGCCGCTCTGGTGCGGCGAAGCCTCATCCCGCTCGTGCAGATCGAGCGCACCGCCGCGCGGATCGCGGCCGGCGACCTCACCCAGCGAGTTCCGGATCCCGAGGCCGACGGCGCCCATCCGACCACCGAGTTCGGCCGGCTCTCCACCGCGCTGAATGCGATGCTCACCCAGATTGAGGTGGCCTTTCTGGACCGAGCCCGGTCCGAGCAGGCAGCCTTGCGCTCCGAGGAACAAATGCGGCAATTCGTCGCTGACGCCTCGCACGAGCTGCGGACCCCGCTGACCACCATCCGCGGGTTCGCGGAACTGTACCGCCAGGGTGCCGTCTCCGCACCCGAGGCGGCCGCGCGGCTGGTCCGACGGATCGAGGACGAAGCCACCCGGATGGGCCTACTCGTCGAGGACCTGCTGCTGCTGGCCCGCCTGGACCAAGGGCGCCCGCTCCCGCTGGCTCCGGTCGAGCTGCCGGTACTCGCCATGGAGGCAGTGCACACCGCCCAGGCCCTCGACCCGGGCAGGGACATCACCCTCGAAATGGGAGACGACCCGGAACTGCTGGTGGTGAATGGGGATGACGCTCGGCTGCGCCAAGTCATCGGCAACCTGATGGCCAACGCCGTGGTACACACCCCGCTGAACGTCGCGGTCACCCTGCGGTTGTATGCAGGACCCGGCGACACCGCCGTAGTGGAGGTGTCCGACACCGGCCCAGGGCTCAGCCGCGACCAGGCCCAACGGGTCTTCCAACGCTTCTATAGGACAGACGGAGCACGAACCCGCGACACCACCCGCGACGCCACCGGAACCGGGCTTGGGCTAGCCATCGTCGCTGCCATCGTCCGAGCGCACCATGGAACCGTCGAGGTGGTCACCGAAACCGGTCAAGGCGCTAGCTTTCGCGTCTACTTGCCTGCCCGAACCGAGGCCAATCCTCATATCATCGTCAACGCCGACGACGTGTACAGCGAACTTGATCCTCATACGGCATTCCGGACCGTGGAACCCCCGGGTTGATGTCAGCATCCTCATCCGCCGCCGATCGTGCGCCCGAGCCGATCTCTACAGATGAGCGGCCGCTGTGGTCAGGCCAGATGCCGGGCCGCTCGGGCAGCTTCCGTTCGGCGGGGCGTCCGCAGGTCACGGCCTGAATACCTTGTGTGCCTGAAGAGAGTCGAACGCCTGGCGAACCGGTAGCCGGCAGCGATTCAGAATTGCGATGCGGGCGGGGCTTCCGATGTGGCCGAGGCGCTGGGGCCCGGGTCGATCGAGATCATGACCTGGGTCGGAGTGGAGAGGTTACCTGCGCCGTCGAAGGCGCGAACGCTGACAAAGTGTGTTCCGTAGCCGAGCCGCACCAATGCCGTGGTGCCGCCGACCCGGCTGACGACCGCGCCGTCCAGTGCGACCTCGTATCCGGCGACGAATTGGTCGTCTCGGGGCGCGTCCCACCGGGCGGTGAAGTAGCCGCCGCTCGGGCTGACGAGTCTGAGGTTCGTCGCAGGGCCCGGCGGGGTGACGTCCGGTGAGGTGCCGAGGCCCAGGGTCGCGAACGGGGAACGGTTGCCGGCTGCGTCGACCGCCCGTACTCCGAAGGTCATCACCATCGGCGGTGGGATCGGCATGCTGTGGCTGGTGGTCACCGTGGCGATCGGGCCCGAGCCGGTGCCTGTGTAGATCTCGTATCCGACGACGCCGGTGTCGTCGGTCGACGCGTCCCAGCGCAAGGTGAAGGTGTTGCCCTGCGTGTCACTGCGGAAGTTGGTCGGCGTACTGGGCGGCCGGGCGTCGCGAGCTGCCGGATTGCCGGCGCACGGCCCGCCGTTGAGCAGGCACGACTGCGGCACTCCCGAACCGGAGACGATCCAGCCGAAGGACGTCGACGCGCCCGGGTCGAGACTCGCGTTCCACGAAGCGCCGGTGATGACGTAGTGCGTACCGGTCCGGGTCACCACGGCGTTCCAGCTGTAGTCGAGCGTGGTGCCGTCCAGCAGGTCGAACTCCACCCGCCAGGCCGCCATGCGGTCCACGCCGTCGTTGGTCACCGTCATCCTGCCCAGATAGCCGGTGGGCCAGGAGTTCTCCTTCAGGAACACGGCGGTGGCGGCCTGGGCGGGTCCCGGGATGAGCGTGACCGTGGCCAGTCCGGCGATCAGCGCTGCCAGGATCGTGGACACACGCGACACTGATCGGCTCATGTCGATTGACGTTACGCGCTGGATTCGATCGCGGACGCAGCGTGTCAGGATGTGGAATGCACTGCGGCTGATGTTTCTCCGCGGCCGGCGCGTGGGGCGGCCTGGACCTTCCGGAACGGCGCACCCTGGACAGGTGGCCGCGCGATCCAGAAGCTTGATGGCTCGGCTTTGAAGGATGTCGCTGACATCCGTACATGCATGATCAACCCGTACGTGCTTGCGCTCGGCAGTCAGCGTCGCGGGTCCACGCCATGCGGTAGACATCTTGTGGATGCATGGGCCGCTATCGCGACAACGACCGGACCGTATCTCATGTTCGCTTCCTCAAGATCATCACACTGGAGTGGGGCAACCTACCTGGAAGCATGGCTGGCCGGAAGACGACCTAAGTGCGCTGCTCTGGAACTACTCAAGGTAGCCGCGGACCGGTTGGGCTGAACACGGCCCGTCAGCCGCGCACGGCGCGTTATGAACGGTGCCAGTGCTATCAAAACAAGCCTCAACCAGCCAGCTCGCCGATGTTCACGACCTTACTTTCAGGGGGTGCCGCTAGGTCGGTGATTGTTGCACCGAAGTCAGTGAATGCCAGTTCGGCACCATTCTTACCGGTCAACTGGAGCGGGTACGGCTTGCCGACCGCCGCAACGAACAGCTTCTTCTCAATATCGTCGAAATCCATGAGCCCGACCGCTTCGACGCCCGCGACTTCCTTGACGGCGCCGATGTCGAACCTCTTGGGCCGGAATAACCCGTCAAGGGAACCGATGGCGAACAGGTCCACAAACGCCGGATCCTTGTCGGCTCCCGTGACCCACCGGTCGCCCATCGCCTGGGCCAGCACTGTGCCCTGCTGAGTATTGGTCGACATGATCCAGAACTGCTTGCTAGGTCGGAGATACCGCTTGCCGCCGGTAGAAAGGAGTTCTACCTTGGCCTTGCCAAAGGATACGGAAGCGATGAAGCTCAGCCCGCTGACCTTGAGGTCGATCAAGGTCTTCTCGCCGTCCTGATGCAACGTGCCCTTAGCCCGGAAGGACTTCGCCTCCATGAGCGCCGCCTTGGCCCGCTGCAGGATCTCCGTGGCGCTCAGCGCCTTGATCCCGTTGGATGCCGGTGATGCGGTCGGCGCGACCGAGGGCGGCGTGAGCACCGTCTTATCTTCGCTCTGACAACCGGCCAGTGTCGTGGCCGCAAGGGCCAGAACAATCAACGCGACCTTAATGGGAATTGTGCGCAAATGAGCATCCTGTCCGTGTTGTGGAAATAGAGGAACCCATCGACGAACGGAATCTAAGCGTACCGGGGCCGGCCTGTCCACTCGTTGGCCATCATCCAGCTCCGTCATAGGTATCAAATTTCGTCCCACGGGCGTTGAGCGGCCTACTTTCATGGCACCCCTCTGTGTCAAGAGGCGGTGAGAAGTGGTCCTCTAAGGTAGTTGTCGGCGGGTCCGGGAAGTAACTTCTCCGAAGTGTCGATCATGGGGTTCAGGTCGGCCGCGCTGGATTGCAGAGTCGCCCCCGCTTGTCCTCCCGGGCCCGTCCTGAGCCGCTTGGTATCGGCGACCATCTGTCGGTGGACGACGTCGGACAGGCGTCGTTTCAGTGCCCGCATCGCTTCCAGCGGGGTCTTGCCGTCGGCGAGTTTGCGCCGGTAGTAGCGGCGTCCTTCGCTGTCGTTGCGGAGCTGGACGACGGCCATGATGCGCAGGACCCGGTTGATGCGCCGGTTCCCGGCCCGCGACAGGCGATGGCGGTTCTGGTCGCCGGACGAGGCGTCGATGGGTGCGGTGCCGTTCCAGGACGCGAAGTGGCCGCGGCTGGCGTCGCCGATGTCGCCGATCAGGCGGGCGGCGCCGGACGGGCCGATGCCATGTAAAGCATCGTGTGCCCGCCGACGGAGATCACGCCGACGGACGTCACCCGTGCGCCGGTGGCATCCTTGATCGCCATCGAGCCGAGCATGGCGCCGATCCGGGCAACCATGACTCCGAAAGTTGTAGAAACCCTTGCGCTGGCCCGAAGAAGAGGCGAACGTGCCGCCCCAGACGACGGCCGGCGCTTCGGCCAGCCCGGCCGTCGCCGCCCGCAGATTCCCGGCGGCTATGGCCTCGCCCTGTGCGGATACCGCGACCCGCTCGGCGTCACCCCAGGGTCCGGACTACGAGGCTGACCGCAGTGACCACAGCCGCAAGAGCGATCCCGGCTGCACTGGCGGCCACCAAACGCCGCTTTCCCCTCGCGTTCATGATCGTGAATCGAAAGGGGCGGTCCTGTACGGCTACAGCAAAGCGCCGTAGCTCACATCCAGTCGATCGTTCACCTACGAATTGGCCGCGGCAGATCGCCTACGGCACTTCAACTGGATCACCGAGCTGGCGGGCACGGTCACCGGCACCCCTGACAAGGACCCGGTATTGCCTCATCTCACTCCGGCAGTGTTACCGATCCGTTACACACCGAACTCTTGCCGGACATTCGACGGGCGGCCCTAATTTGTATAGCCAATCAACAAATATCGATGCGTGGGTTGTGGCATGAGTCCGCCGTCCACCCAGGACTAGGAGAGACGCGTGCCCCGTCCACGCCGTGTTCACCCCCGAAGAAGCCTGCTCACCGCTGCCCTGCTCGCGTGCACCCTGCTGGTCACCGTCCTCAGTGGCACCCCGGCCCAGGCCGCCCCCGCGGGCCCGCAGCCCGCGGCGGTCCGGGCCGCGGCCGGCGCGGAACCGTACTCCGTCCTGGTCTTCTCCAAGACCGCCGCCTTCCGGCACGACGCCATCCCGGCCGGCATCGCCGCCATCAAGCAGCTCGGCGCCGACAACGGCTTCACCGTCGACGCCACCGAGGACAGTGCCGCCTTCACCGACGCCAACCTGGCCAAGTACCGCGCGGTGATCTGGCTCTCCACCACCGGCGACGTCCTGGACCCCGGCCAGCAGGCGGCCTTCGAGCGCTACATCCAAGCCGGCGGCGGGTACGCCGGCATCCACGCCGCCTCCGACACCGAGTACAGCTGGCCCTGGTACGGGGAGCTGGTCGGCGCGTATTTCGCCAGCCACCCCGCCAACCAGCAGGCGACCGTGAAGGTGGAGGACCACGCCCACCCGTCCACGGCCGAGTTGCCGGAGCGCTGGTCGCGTTTCGACGAGTGGTACAACTTCCGGTCCAACCCCCGCGGTGACGTGCACGTGCTGGCCAGCCTCGACGAGACCACCTACACCGCGGGTGCCGGCGCGATGGGTGCCGACCACCCGACCGCGTGGTGCCAGGACTACGACGGCGGACGGGCCTGGTACACCGGCGGCGGCCACACGATCGAGTCGTACAGCGATCCGGCGTTCCTCGCCCACCTGCTGGGCGGCATTCAGACCGCGGCCGGGCAGCTGGACGCCGACTGCGGCGCCTCGCTGACCGAGAGCTTCGAGAAGATCACCCTGGACAGCAACACCAGCAACCCGATGGAACTGGACATCGCCGACGACGGCCGGGTGTTCTACGTCGAGCGCGACGGCCGGGTACGGATCATCAAGCCCGGCACCGGCACCACGGTGACCGCGGTCGACCTGGACGTCTTCACCGGTAACGAGGACGGCCTGATCGGCATCCGGCTCGACCCGGACTTCGCCGGCAACGGCTGGGTCTACCTCTACTACGCGCGCAACGACGGCGTGGCCCGCAACCTGCTGTCCCGGTTCACCGTCGTCGGCGACACCATCGACCCGGCCACCGAGAAGGTCGTCCTGCAGGTCGACACACAGCGCAACACCTGCTGCCACGCCGGCGGGAGCATGACCTTCGACAGTGCCGGCAACCTCTACCTGGCCACCGGCGACAACACCAACCCGTTCGAGTCGGACGCTTTCACCCCGATCGACGAGCGTGCCGGCCGGCAGGACTACGACGCCCAGCGCACCGCCGGCAACACCAACGACCTGCGCGGCAAGGTGCTGCGGATCCACCCGGAGGACGACGGGTCGTACACGGTCCCGGCGGGGAACCTCTTCGCGCCGGGCACCGCGCGGACCCGCCCGGAGATCTACGCGATGGGTCTCCGCAACCCGTTCCGCATCGGCGTCGACCCGGCCACGAACACCCTCTACGTCGCCGACTACGGGCCGGACGCCGGTGCGACCAATCCCGACCGCGGTCCGGAGGGGACCGTGGAGTGGAACATCGTCGCCGCCCCGGGCAACTTCGGCTGGCCGTACTGCATCGGCGCGAACTACGCGTACAACGACTACCAGTTCCCGTCCGGCCCGAGCGGGGCGAAGTTCAACTGCGCGGCGCCGGTGAACAACTCGCCCAACAACACCGGTCTCACCACGCTGCCGCCGGCCGTCAGCGCCACCGTCGACTACGACTACAGCGGCAACGCCCGCTTCCCGGAGATCGGCGGTGGCGGCGCCCCGATGGGCGGCCCGGTCTACCGCTACGACGCCGGCCTGAACTCCACGCGCAAGTGGCCCGCCTACTACGACGGCAAAGCGCTGCTGGGCGAATGGAACCAGTCGAAGATGTACACCATGCAGGTGACCGCCGACGGCCGGTCCCTGGTCGACATCAACCAGCTGCTGTCCGGGATGAAGTTCATCCGCCCGATGGACTTCGAGTTCGGCCCGGACGGCGCGATGTACATGATCGAGTGGGGCACCGGCTTCGGCGGCAACAACGACGACTCCGGCATCTACCGGATCGACTACATCGCCGGTGAGCGGGCACCGATCGCCGCGGCCGCCGCCACCCCGACGTCCGGACAGGCGCCGTTGACCGTACGGTTCTCCAGCGCGGGATCCCGCGATCCCGACGGCGGCGCGCTGACCTACGCCTGGACGTTCGGTGACGGCGCGACCTCGACCGAGGCCAACCCCACCCACACCTACGCCACGGCGGGCGACTACACCGCGCAGCTGACCGTCACCAACCCCAAGGGGCGCAGCGCGGTGGCGAACGTCCCGGTGACGGCCGGCAACACCGCCCCGACGGTGAGCATCGAGTTCCCGCCGGACGGCGGCTTCTTCGAGTGGGGTGACCAGGTCCGGTACACGATCAAGGTCACCGACCCGGAGGACGGCGAGATCGACTGCGACCGGGTGCGGTTGCAGGTGCTGCTCGGCCACGACGAGCACGCCCACCCGCTGGAGCAGCACACCGGCTGCACCGGCACCGTGCAGACCACACTCGCCTCGGGGCACGGCGCGGAGGCCAACGTCTTCGCCGTCTTCGAGGCCACCTACACCGACGACGGCGGTACGGGCGGAGCGGGCCCGCTCACCGGGCGGGCGATCGAGCAGCTGCAGCCCAAGCGCAAGCAGGCCGAGTACTTCACCGGCACGGGCCGGGTGCCCGGCGGTGTCGGCGGCGGCGACCCGGGCGTGGGCCGCGAGACCGGCAGCGACCCGGCCGGCGGTGGCCAGAACATCAGCCTCATCGAGGACGGCGACTGGTGGTCGCTGGACCCGGCCAGCCTGACCGGCATCGACTCGATCCGCTTCCGGGTCGCGTCGGGTGCCGCCGGCGGCCGGATCGAGGTACGCGCCGACGCCGCCGACGGCCCGCTGGTCGCCACGGTCGATGTGCCGGGCACCGGTGGCTGGCAGACCTGGGTCGACGTCACCGCGCCGGTCACCGGCACCAACGCCGGCTCCCTGTTCTTCGTCGCCCGGGACCCGGCCGCCGGGACGGGGCCGCTGTTCAACGTGAACTGGCTGGACTTCCTGGGCCGGGGCGTCACCGAGAACGCGCCGCCGAAGGTCAGTGCGGTCGCGACACCGGCCGCCGGCACCGCGCCGGTCACCGTCGCGTTCGACGGCACGGCTACCGACGCCGAGGGCGACACCCCGCTGACGTACGCCTGGGACTTCGGCGACGGCGACACGGCGACCACCCTGGACGCCACTCACACGTACCGGGTGCCCGGCACCTTCACCGCCACCCTGACCGTCACGGACAGCCGCGGCGCAAAGTCGTACGCCAATGTCCCGGTCAAGGTCGAGGCACCGAACACCTCCTGTTTCGGGGCGCGCTCGGACGACTTCCTCGGCAGCGCGCTGGAGCGTGACCGCTGGACGGTGGTCCGGGAGAACCAGCTCCACTCGGTCGCCGACGGGATGCTGCGGCTGCCCACCGGCGCGGGCGACCTCTACGGCACCCGCAACGACGCCACCAACCTCGTCCTGCAGCCCGCGCCCGGCGGCGCCTGGCAGGCCACCACCAAGCTCACCGTGCCGATCACCGCTACCTACCAGCAGGCCGGTCTGATCGTGTACGGCGACGACGACAACTACGCCAAGCTCGACCTGCTCTACAACGGCGCGCGCACGGTGGAGTTCATCCGGGAGACCGCCGCAAGCCCGCGCAACGAGAGCGGCGACAGCACCGCGGCGCCGGTCGGCGACGTGGTGTACCTGCGGCTGACCAGCGACGGGACGAACCTGACCGCGGAGGCTTCCGCCGACGGCCGGACCTTCACCCCGGTCGGCCGGGCCGCCGCGCTGGCCGGCATCGAGAACCCGCGCGTCGGGGTCTTCGCTCTCAACGGCGGCACCACCGCGCCGGTGGTGGACGCGGCGTTCGACTGGTTCCAGTTCACGCCGGACGCCCCGGCGGAACCGGTCGCTCCGTCGGACGAGTTCACCGGCGCCGCCCTGGACAAGTGCCGGTGGAACGCGATCGTCCGGGAGGACCCGGCGACCTACCGGGTCACCGACGGTGCCCTGCGTATCGACGTGCCCAACGGTGACATCTACACCGGCAACAACACCGGGCCGACGAACTTCGTCCTGCAGACCGCGCCGGCCGGCGACTGGACCCTGCAGACCAAGGTCGACGCCAGCCTGCTGGACGAGCAGTACCAGCAGGCCGGGCTGCTCGTGTACGGCGACGACGACAACTACGTCAAGCTCGACTTCGTCGCCGACAACACCGCGGGCCAGCCGGTCAGCCGGCGGATCGAGTTCCGCAGCGAGATCGGCGCCGCGGTGCAGGACCCACAACCGCAGGCCGGCAGTCTGACCTCGGCGGTGTGGCATCTGCGGCTGGCCCGGGCCGGCAACACCTACACGGCCGCGTACTCGGCCGACGGCACGGAATGGACGACGTTCGCGCCGCTGACCAACGCCGCCGTCGGGGCGACCCCGAAGGTGGGGCTGTACAGCCTCGGTGCCGCCCAGACCGCCTCGAAGACCGTCGCGTTCGACTACTTCCGGATCAGCGCCGGGAACGCCGACACGACCGCGCCGGTGACCAGCGCCAAGGTGTCCGGCACCCCGGTCGAGGGCTGGTACACCGCCGGCGTCACGGTCACCCTGACCGCGGACGACGAGACCGGTGGCAGCGGGGTGGCGGGCACCGAGTACCAGCTCGACGACGCCACCGCCTGGACCGCGTACACCGCCGGCGTACCGGTCAGTGGTGACGGCACCCACGAGGTGCGGTTCCGCTCGACCGACTCGGCCGGCAACGTGGAGCAGGCGAAGTCGGTCACGGTCAAGATCGACAGCACGGCTCCGGTCACCTCGGCCCAGTTCGCCCCGGCCAACGACAACGGCTGGCACGACGGCACCGTCCCGGTGGTGCTGAAGTCGGTGGACGGCGGTTCCGGGGTGGGACTGCTGGAGTGGTCGCTGGACGGTGGAACCTGGACGCCGTACACCACACCGGTGGCCGTGACCGGCGACGGCGAGCACGAGCTGCTCTACCGGGCCACGGACAGGGCCGGCAACGCCGAGACGCTCAAGTCGGGGGTCGTACGCATCGACGGCACCAAGCCGACCTTGCTGGTCTCCGGGTTGGCCAACGGCCAGCTGTACGGCGACAGCCAGGACATCCGGACCTCGTGGCAGGCGGTCGACCCGACCTCCGGCATCGAGACCACCACCGGCACGCTCAACGGGCGGCCGTACACCAGCGGTTCCCTCCAAGCGCTGTACGAGCTGCCACTCGGCCTGCACGAGCTGACCGTGACCGCGACCGACAAGGCGGACAACAGCACCTCGACGACGGTCCGGTTCTTCGTCACCACCTCGTTCCGGGACATGCAGAACCTGCTGGACCGGTTCAAGGCGACCGGACGGCTCTCCACCAAGGCACATCGGCAGCTGTCCACCAGACTGGACACGATCCGGGCCTCGGAGGCAGCGGGCGAGGACCAGCGGGCAATACGGCAGCTGGTCACCTTCAGGACGCTCGTCAACGACGCTGCTCTCGTAGCTGACACCGATGTGCGTGACACCCTGCTCCGCGACGCCGACGCGATGATCGAGCGGCTCGGCGGCACCGCGAGCCGGGCCGGGGCGCGGGCGAACGACGGCAAGCCGCTGGCCCGCACCGGCCGGCTCGCCGAGGACCCCACCCGGGTCTCCCCGAACCGCGGGCTCTGACGACATCGGCCCCGTCCCGTCACCCGGGCGGGACGGGGCCTCCCGGTGCAGGAAGGAACAGCGTGATGCGTCGTACCCGTGGAGCAGCCGCCGTCCTGGCCGGCCTGTTGCTGGCGCTCCTGCCGGCGGCCGGCCCCGCGTGGGCGCACATCGGAAAACTCAAACTGGAGGTGGCCGGCGACGGCGCCATCGGCATCACCGTGCAGGCCCGCCATGCCGACGGGCACCAGCTGGAAACGCTGGTCCGGCTGGCCCTCACCGCCACCGCCGCGGACGGACGGGCTGTCGGACCGGTGCAACTCGAACCGACCGGCGAGGGTCAGGGTTTCTACGCCACCGGCCCGATCCTGTCTCCTGGGAAGTGGCAGGTGACGGTCCGCGCGCCGGCGCCGTACACCAGCAAGGTGACCGTCGAGGTGCAGGCCAGAGCGGCCCAGTCGGCTCCGGCGCAGGTGCCGGTGGTCTCCGCCGCGAAGCGGGGCGGGTCGCCGCAGACCACACCCTCGTCGTGGTGGGTGCCGGGCGCGATCGGCGTCCTCGCCGTCCTGGCGATCGTCGCGGTGGTGTGGCCGGCGGTGCGCCGACGCAAAGCCCGGGAGAACACCGGCAACCCGTAGCTCAACGTCGGGAGCACGACGTACCGGCGATCCCAACATTCGGTGCCGTCCCGTCAGTGGTCAAGCCTGCACCCAGGCATCCCGTAGGAGCCCGGCCCGCGGGCACCGCAGAGGTGACGACTCTAATCCTGGCCTCAGGTTGACCGGGGAGAATGAGCGGCGGTGCATCGACTGGAGGGGCGGGCCGACGTGCGGATCCTGATCGCGGATGATGACGCGGCCATCCGCGATTCGCTGGAGCGGGTGCTCCAGGTCGAGGGTTACGACACCAGCACCGTCGCCAACGGTCTCGCCGTGCTCGACGAGGTCACGGGGACCGGCGACGACACGCTGGATCTGCTGATCCTCGACGTGATGATGCCCCGCCTCGGCGGGTTGGAGACCTGCCGGCGGTTGCGGGCCGCGGGCCGGTATCTGCCGGTGCTGATGCTGACCGCCCGTGACCAGGTCTCCGACCGGGTCACAGGGCTGGACGCGGGCGCTGACGACTACCTGCCGAAGCCGTTCGCCACCGAGGAGTTGCTGGCCCGGGTGCGGGCCCTGCTGCGCCGGCGCACGCCGGCCGACGGCGAGTCGCAGATCCTGTCGTTCGCTGATGTCCGGCTCGATCCCGACAGGTTCGAGGCGTGGCGGGGCGGGCGGCCGCTGCGCCTGACCCGGACCGAGTTCTCCCTCTTGCAGGTTCTCGTGCGCAACGCGACCCGGGTCCTGACCCGCGATGCGCTGTTCGAGGCGATCTGGGGCTTCGACATGAGCGCCACCGCCAACAACCTCCAGGTGTACGTGAGCTACCTGCGCCGCAAGATGGAGGCCGAGGGTGAGCCGCGATTGATCTACACGCTGCGCGGCCTGGGATACACGTTGCGGGAGACTCCTCCGTGAGCAGGCACGCCCGGGGGGAGCCGCTTCGGCTGACCCGATGGTGGCGCCGGCGGTCCCTGCGGACCAGGATGACGGTGATCGCGGCGACGGCCATCGCGGTCAGCGTGTTCGCGGCCTTCCAGGTAGCCAGCGAGCTACTGGACCGGGAGCTGCAGGACACCGCCGAGAACCAGCTGCGCGCCGGCTCCCGCGTCCTGGCGATCAACGCGGAGCGCGCCGGTCTGGCGCAGGTTCAGCTACCGCCGTATCCGGGATCCGGCCGGTTGGTGCGGGTCATTCTGCCCGACGGCTCGACCCGGACGCCGGTCGGCCAGCCCGCGCTACCCCCGGTCAGCGAGCACGCCGGGCGCGTGGCGCAGGGCGAGTCAGCCGACCTGATGGAGTCGAAGGACAGCGACGAGGACGGCTACCGCATCTACACGCTGCGGGCGGGCGACGGCGCGGTGCAGGTGGCCCGCGTCGCCGACGACAGCCCGATCAACCGGTTCGGGTTGGGCATGTTGCTGATCGGGCTGTTCTGCGTGGCCGGCGGCACCGTCGTCGGGCGGACCGTGGCGCGGACCGGGCTGGCACCGATGGACCGGCTGACCGCCGCCGCGGTACGTGTCGCGAACACCCAGGATCTCGACGCCGGCATCCCGGATGAGGGCGGTGGGGAGATCCGGCGGCTGATCCAGGCGATCAACGACATGCTCGCCGCGCTCCGGGACTCCAGGCGTGCCCAGCGGCTGCTCGCCGAGGACGCCGCCCACGAACTCAAGACCCCGCTCACGAGCCTGCGCCTCAACATCGAGTTGCTGGTCCGGCTCGACCGGCGCGGCACCCTCGAGACCGCCCTCTCGGCGGAGAGCCGGACCCGGCTGCTCAACGATCTCGGCGCCCAGGTGGCCGAATTGAGCACCCTCGCCGCCGAGCTGACCGACCTGGCACGCGGTGACGTCAGCGACGAGAACACCGAACCGATCGACCTCGCCGACGTGGTGGTGGCCGCCGCGGCCCAGGCGCATTCCCGCGCGCCCCACATCGAGGTCGCGCTCGACGTGACCTCCGTGTGGGTGAGCGGGCGTCCCGCTGCGCTCCAGCGAGCGGTGCTCAACCTCATCAACAACGCCGGCAAGTGGTCCCCCGCGGACCAGCCGGTCCAGGTCCGGCTCCGGGCCGAGGGCGCGTCGGCGGTGCTCGAGGTCGACGACGCCGGGCCGGGCATCGACGCCGCCGACGTACCGCGGGTGTTCGACCGGTTCTACCGTGCCGACAGTGCCCGGGCGTTGCCGGGATCCGGGCTCGGGCTGTCGATCGTGCAGCGGGTCGTTCACGGCCACGGCGGCCGGGCCGCTGTCGCCCGCTCCGCACGCGGTGGCGCGCTGCTTCGGGTCGACCTTCCGACCGCGGCCCCGACCGCCCCGGTCGAAGAGCGGCGAGCGCCAGGCCCGTGACGGGATCCGTACGGGCCTGGGTCCCCGTCCCGGATCTCGTCCGTGCCGCCTCGCTCACCGTTGCAGCGCGAACTCCTCGTCGTCGGTCGGCGAGTTTCGCGCGCCCGGCGCCGCCGTCGGACGGGACAGCCGGCTCGGCCACCAGATCCGCCGGCCGATCAGCAGGGTGAGGGCGGGCACCAGGACCGACCGCACCAGCAGGGCATCGAGCAGCACCCCGAAGGCGACCAGGAACCCGACCTCGATCAACATCACCAGCGGAAGCGAGACGAGGACCGCGAACGTGGCCGCCAGGACCAGGCCGGCCGAGGTGATGACGCCACCGGTGGCGGAGAGGGCTTTGAGCATGCCCTCTGTGGTGCCGAGACGCACGGTCTCCTCACGGGCCCGGCTGGCCAGGAAGATGTTGTAGTCGACGCCGAGCGCCACCAGGAAGAGGAATGCCAGCAGCGGCACCGAATAGTCGACACCTTTGAACCCGAGGATCGTGTCGAAGACGAACACGCTGCCGCCGAAGGCTGCGGCGAACGAGACGATCACGGTGGCCATCAGGACCAGTGGGGCCACGATCGCGCGCAGCAGCAGCCCGAGGACGATCAGTACGACGGCGAGCACCAACGGGATCACCAGCTTCTCGTCGCGGCTGGTGGTCACCTCGGTGTCGAGGTTCTCCGCGCTCGGCCCGCCGACGATCGCCTCCGCCCCGTTCACCGCGTGCACGGCGGTGCGCACCCGTTCGATCGTGTCGTACTCTGCGGCGGTGTCCGGCGCGTCGGCCGGGAACACGGAGATGTCGGCCCAGCCGCCGCTGGTCCGACCCGGGGTGGCCACGGCCACACCGCGAGTGTTCTCGACGACGTCGAGCACCTGCTCCTGGTACGCCGGCCGCGTGTAGATCGTCATCGGCGGGCCCCCGAGCTCCGGGAAGTGCTGGCGGAGAACGTTGAAACCGGTGACCGACTCCGGCGCGGACAGGAACTGGTCCTGCTCCCGCAGGGCGCCGGTGTTACCCGCCAGCCCGACGGCGAGCACGCCGAGGATTCCGAGCGAGCCGAGCGTCGCCACCCACCGGCGGCGGCTGATGGTCGCGCCGAGCCGCCCCCACAGCCCCGGCTTCTCCTCCACGGCCGTACTGAACCGCGGGATGGCCGGCCAGAAGATCCGCCTGCCCAGCACCACCAGCACCGCCGGGAACAGCGTCAGCATGGCCACCAGCGCGCACAGGATGCCGGCCGCACCGATCGGACCCAGCCCGCTGGTGCTGTTCAGGTCCGCGACGAGCAGGCAGAGCAGGCCGGCGATCACGGTGGCCGCGGACGCGACGATGGCCGGCGCCGCGCCGCGTAGCGCGTGCACCATCGCGACCCGGACGTTCTCGTGGTGGTGCAGGGTCTCCCGATATCGAGCGATGAGCAACAGTGCGTAGTCGGTGCCGACGCCGAACACCAGGATCGTCAGCAGCGCCGAGTTCTGGTCGTTGACCACGATGCCGAAGCCCTTGACGAGCAGGTAGACGGTCGCCATCGCGGTCAGTGCGGCCACGCCCACGACCACCAGCGGGACGAACCACAACACCGGGCTGCGGTACGTGAGGACGAGCAGGACCGTGACGACGATGACGGTGGTGAGGAAGACCTGCAGGTCGATGCCGTCGAACACGGCGTCCATGTCGCCGTCGACCGCGGCCGGGCCGGTCACCTCGAGTTCCAGGCCGGCGGGGCGGTCCTTCGCGGCGTCACGCAACGGGCCGACCAGGGCCTCCGCTCCGCCGTAGGTGGTGCTCACGTCGAGGGTGAACATCATCGCCTTGCCGTCGGTGGACAGACTCGCCGGTGGACCGTCGTCGTCCTCGCCGGCCGCCGCCGTCGTCGTCGGGTAACGCTTGGCAAGGGTGTTGTAGTGGCGCTCGACCGTCGCACGGTCGGCGTCGGTCAAGCCGCCGGCGCGGTGGTACACGAAGACGAACGTGTTGTCCTCACCGCCGGGGAGACTGTCCTCCAGCACCGCCACCTTGGTGGACTCGGCGCCGGCCGGCAGGGTGTCCACGGCTCTGTCGGTGGTGACCGAGCTCAACTTTCCGCTCAACGGCACCATGACCGCCGCCAGCGCCAGCCACAAGCCGATCACCAGCCACGGTAACCAACGGCCCGCCAACCGACCGGGCGGCGCTTCCCTGGGCGGCGCTGCGTTGACTGACATCAATAGCCTCCTGACGAGTTGCATCGCTTGTCCGAGGCCGAATTCGTACCGAGCGAATCTGAGACGACCGTTAATCCGCGGCTCAGGCCGGTCGGCAAGGCGCAGGCGGCACAGCCGTCGGACCGGATGAGCAACGCGGCACGGCTCTCGTACGGGTGCCGAACGGCGCTCCGGGAGTAGTACCGCGGTACCGCCAGCCGATCAATCGCGGTGCAGGCCGTCGGTGTCTAACTGCTCGGTCACCTCGCGTCGGCGCAGCCGAATCCGGGGAGCCCGCCTGAAGGAGCGGAACGGCTGGTTTGTGGCGATATAAAATGGGGTATACCAATATCATCCGGACATGACGACGCTCCGTACGGGGTCCTCCGCCGCCCCGGCGTGACGAGAGCCGCCCGGGCGTCTCTTGCGGAGAGGGCGTCCGTCATGGCTGCCACGATTCTGATCGGCGAGGTCGACGCCGACCTACGCCACACATTCACCAGGCTGTTCACCCGCGCCGGCTACACGGTCCTCACCGCGCCTGACGCTCATACCGCCCTGGACACCGCGGTACGGGAAACACCGGACCTGGTGATCCTCAACCTGTTCGGCGATGACGGCCCGGAAGTCTGCCGGGCGCTGCACGCCGATGCCCGCACCGCCGGCACACCCATCATCGTGATGACCGCCGACCTGTACCCCGACGCCGTCGCCGCCGCACGAGCCGGCGCCGAGGACTACCTGACGAAGCCGTTCGACAACGCCAACCTGCTCGACCACGCCCACGCCCTGCTGCAGAACGCTGCAGCGACGCACCGTCGGCCGGTCGGGACGCACACACCCCCGGCAAGGCTCGGCCGTGCCCGGCGACCGCCGGCGGTGCCCGTGCCGACAGCGGCACCGTCGGGCCTGGGCCCTCTCGCGCACAACCTGGCCGCGCTCGCGGAAACCCCCGAAGACGCGGTCACCCTCGACACCCAACTCGCAACGATCGCGCAGCTGGCCGTCGACCGGGTCGCCGCCGTCGACTACGCCTCCATCACCGCGCTGCGCGACGACACCCCCACCACCGTCGCGGCCAACAGCGACCTGGCCCGCGCCGTCGACCACGCCCAGTACACCGCCGGCGGCGGCCCCTGCGTGCAGGCCCTCGCCGACGCCGCACCGGTCGCCGTCGACGCCATCGCCACGACCATGACCTGGCCCGGCTTCCGTGACACCGCCGTGAAACTGGGGCTGCAGGCGTCGGTGTCCATCCCGCTGATCACCGGCAGCGGTGCCACCCTCGCCGTGCTGAACCTGCACGGGCGCGACGCCGCCGCGATGGCCCCGCTGATCATCGGAGTCTGGGCCGTCTACGACCCCGACCGGCCCATGCCCGCCGGAACCAGCGACCCGATGCCGGCGCTCGAGGCCGGTGCAGAGGAACTACTCACCGGCTTTGCCCGGGCCCTGGAAGTACGCGCCACCATCCAATGCGCCATCGCCCTCATCATCAATCGCGCCAACGCCACCGCTGCCAACGCCTACCTCAGGCTGCGAGCCCACGCCGCCGCCACCGGTACCAGCCTGAGCACCGCGGCGAGCACCCTGATCGCCCACCCCACGCTGAACCCACCCGACACGACACGAGCGTGACACGGCCCCATCGCCGGTTGCCGGAGTACTCCGGTCGGCTCCCATCGACACCGGCCGCCAGGACACGATCCGCTCCGCCCGCGCTACTAGACCTCTGCAACGACCCCGTCCTGCGTGATACTCAGGTGGCCGTTCAGCAACAACGACTTGGTCGCCGCCGTGCTACACATGGCCGATGTCGGGCACCACCCGCATCACAGCACCGACAGCTGCTGCCCGTATGCCAGCCGGTGACCGGACCTCCCGCGTCCGGGGGTCCGCACGTTGTGGAGGTGACGGCGGAACCTGTGCGCTCAATCATGACGTGACGCTGCACGACGTCGCTGAACTCGGAACCCGGCGTTTGCACCGGTGCTTGGGCCGTCGATCAGGTTTTCGCAGGGGAAGCGGCAGAAGACCTGATCTTCGGCTTCGCACCCGACTGGTGGGGCGTCAGCGATACCGGGCTGCGGGTGCGGCGCCGGTTGTTGTTGCCGGCAATTGCTCCGACGGTGGTGCGCGCCGCTCGGCGGGTAGCCGGACGGTGATCGTGGTGCCGGGCGGGTTGTCGTCGGTGGTGGCGGTGATCGTTCCACCGTGTTGCTCGATGATGGTCCGGGCCAGTGACAGTCCCAGCCCGGTGCCGGGGACAGCGTTCGTGAGGGCGTCCTGGGTACGGAAGAAGCGCTGGAAGAGCCGTTCGCGTTCAGCCGCGGGAATGATCTGCCCGGTGTTGGACACGGTGAGCAGCGTGGCCGGTCCGTCAGCGATGACGGTCGCCCTTATGTGGCTGGCGTCGTCGGCCCAGTCGACGGCGTTGGCGAGAAGTTCGTCGACGACCTGGGCGAGTCGGCGCGGGTCGCCCCAGAGAACTGCTTCGTCAGGTACGTCGACGTCCACGGTGACATCCTTGTCGGCGAGCCGGGTGCGGGCGGTGTCGGCGGCAGCGCGCAGGACGGCGCTCAGGTCCATGCGTCGGGAATCCAGTGTCACGTGGCCGGACTGCAGGCCGGCGATGTCGAGGAGTTTGTCGACGATGATCTGCAGGCGGCCGGTGTTGCGCTGCATCACCTGCAGCATTTGGGCTCGATCGCCGGCCGGCAGGTCGGGGTCGTCGATCATCAGTGTGGTGTACGACAGGATGCTGGTCAGTGGCGTGCGGATCTCGTGTCCGACCAGGGCGATGTATTCGTCGCGGCTGTGCCCGAGTTCGGTGGTCAGATCCCAGCCGCGGCGACGTTCAAGGAATTGCCCGATGTGGGCGGCGATGCCCGTCATGACGGCAGTGCGGACATCGTCGGGATGTTCGGTGTACGCGCTGTAACAGGTCACAACGCCGCGGGTGACCGATCCGATCGGCACCGGCACGGCCACCGCCGAGCGCAGCAGACCCCAATCGAGAGTCTGTGCGCGTGCGTCGGCGTCGGCGCTCAAGTCCGTGGCCCAGACCGCCTCGGAGGTCTGCCAGGCTCGTCCGGGCATACCCTGACCATGGCCGAGCCGGTCCGGCAATCCTGGCGGCAACATGTCCCGCTCATCGGTCCACCACAGATGCCGCTGCAGGACGTTGCCGACCTCGTCGATGGTCCAAAACTCGGTGGCCGCCCAATCGAGCATCCGCCCGATGGTCGTGATGACCCCGCGCAGGAGCTCGTCGGCAGGGCTGGTGTCGGAGCCGGACAACATGCGCCGGATCGTCAGCTCGCAGTCCTTCAACACGGCCGCAGTGTGCCGTTGGGTCACGTCCTGCAACGTGACCACGGCGCCCAGCGACTCGCCGTCCGCGTCGATGATGGGCTGTGCGTCGGCGAGCAGCGTCGAAGGTCGCTGCTGCTGCCGTTCAACCATGATTTCGGACTCGTGCAGGTGCTCGCCGGCGAGGGCCCGCAGCAGGGGCCCCAATGCGGGGGGCAGCATCGCGGCAGAGGTCTGGGCGGCCTCCTGCCGGGTCCATGTCCTCAGGTCGATGTCGTTGGGCAACTCGCCGTTAAGGTCCTGATTCGCCTTGTTCGAGAAGATCAGCCACCCGGCGGCGTCGCATGCGGCTACACCGGTCTGCAAGCTGTCGAGCAGGGCTATGAGAAGCCTTTGCGCGTCATCCGCCCGCACCGCGGAGCGTTGTTCGCCCACGAGCGCCGTGCACGCCTGCGCCCCTCGGTCCACCGCGGTGAGATGCTCCGGCTGCCATTGCCGCGGCTGGTAGTCCAGCACCGCGCACACTCCCGCGACCGCGCCGTCGCCGTCACGGATCGGATAGCCCAGATAAGCGCGTTCCCCCGCCGCACCCGCCGCCGGTACCCGGTCATCAGCGAGGACGTCGCTGATGACAACGGGGACTCCCTGCGAGATCACCAGCCTGCCCAGCGCCGACGATACGGGTACCGAGGGAGAACGCGCCCAGTGCGATGGCAGACCGTATGCGCCGACCAGCCGTAACTGTTCACCGTCCAGCAGGTGAACCACCGCGGCGGGCGCTTGCGCGGCCTGCGCCACCAGCGTCAGCAGATGATCGGCTGCAGCCTGCGGCAATGCAGGCCCGGACCGCAGATTCATCCGGACCCGCTCCGAGCCGACGCCGTCGGCCGCACGACGTCGGCCCGGCTCGTCCCGTTGCGTATCGGCAAAAGCCACGAAAGAAATATTACCGTCATTAATCGCAGATCGTACGCCGACCACGACCCAGGCCGTATTTCGTAGAGCGCGGAGCCATAGGTTGATGGCGGCGCCCACCTTTCGACCCTTTGGCCTTGCGGTGCGGGTCCTGGTCGGCCTTGCGGGATGCACACCCGGATCCCGCGGATCGCAGGTGGGCCCGGTTGGCCTTGAAGGTGTACGCCTTGTCGGCCAGCAAGAGGTCCGGCCGGGTCCGTGGCCGGCCGCCACCGGTCCCTACACGTTGACCCTGCCCGACCTGAGGGGACGCACCTACCGGGCGCTGCGCGCCTGGTTCGACCCGGCCTGCGCGTCTGTGGGGTCCTGCATGTCGCCGGCGTACTGCGCGCACTGGCCCCCGGGCACCGCCGGAATCTAGCGGAGGCTCGAAAGGCCGGACGCCCTCGGCAGGGTCACGGTGAAGGTGGTGCCGTGGATACCGTCGCTGGTGTAGTCGACGGTGCCGTGGTGGTGATCGATGAGCGCTTTGGTGACCGATAGACCGAGCCCGGTGCCGGGGCTGTCGGAGGCCAGGGCGGTGGTGGCTCGGTAGAACGGGGTGAAGATCCGGCGCTTCTCGGCAGGAGGGATACCGATGCCGGTGTCGGTGATCGCGCAGCTGACGTACTCGTCGTGCACGGCCAGGTGCACGGTTATCCGACCGCCGTTCGGGGTGTACTTCACGGCGTTGCTGAGCAGATTGTCGACGACCTGCCGTAAGCGGCCCGGGTCGCCGTCGACGAGCGCTCGCGCGCTCAGCATGGCGGTGATGGTCTGATCTTTGGCGTCGGCTGCGACACGTATGGCATCGAGGGCTTCATCGACGATGTCGCACAGGTCGAGAATCTCTGGATGTAGCGCGAACTGCCCCGATGACAGTTGCTGGTGGTCGAGCAGGTCGTCTATCAGTGTGGACATCCGTTCGGCGTTGCGGCAGATGCCCTCCACGTCTTCGTGATGATCCGTGTTCAGTCGCTCGTCGCCGCGCATGAGGTTCCCGTAGCCAAGGACCGCGGCCAGCGGGTTTCGTAACTCATGGGTGACCAGGGCGACGAAGTGTTCTTTCGTGCGGGCCAGCTCGACTTCGAGTTCTTCGGCCCGCCGGCGTTCCAGATACTGCCCAACTTGCGCGGCGATGCCGGTCAGCAAAGAAACGAGGATGTCCTTCGGATCTTCGATTTCTTCGCCGAAGAAGGCCAGGACGCCGAGCGTTCGCGCTCCGCTGCGGACGGGCACGAGGAGGGTGACGTGCAGGCCTACCTCGGCCGCTATGGCGCTACGGGGCGTGCGGGCCCAGTTGGCCAGGTCCGAGATCCACAGCGGTTCACCGGTCTCGGCCACCAACCACAGCGACCCCACCCCTTCGGGGTAGCGGTCCACCTGAAAAGCGGTGAAGTCCCGTCCTAGGTCGCTCCATCGGGCCACACAGTGAAACGCCTGCCCATGCTCAGCAGGCATCCACATCTCTGCGTACGGCCATTGCAAGCTGCTGGCAATAGCTTGCAGCACCGCAGCAGCCGCCTGGCCGGTATCCGGCACTTGCGACAGGGCATTACTGACCGCCAGTTCACAGCCCCGGAAACGTTCCGCTCGATACTGATCGGTGATGTCGTGGGCGAAGGCGTAGAACTGCAACCCGTCGTCGGTGTTGACCGGCGCGAAGGTCAACTCGATGTGCAGCCGGTGGCCGTCCCGATGACACGCCGGCAGTCGTAATCGCTGCCCCAGTCGCCGGCCCTCCCCTCCAGTCACCAGCCGGGCCACCCCGCTTCGGTGCGCTTCACGATGAGACGCCGGGATGATCAACTCGGAGACCGGCCGACCTATGGCCTCACGCGCGGTGTAGCCGAACGTGACTTCCGCAGCAGGGTTCCAATAGGTGACACGTTCATCTTGGTCGATGGCGATGAACGCCTCCAGCGCGGTGCCCAGAACCAGGTCAAGACTCAACTGAGCGGATAGGGTCCCCGCACGGCCAGCACGGTGCATGTCGCCCCCTCTACCACCGCATCGCGCCCAGGTCTCGAGTGTGCTCCAGGGAGCAATAACATCAACCTGTATTGTCCGCCTACCGAGCCGGACACGGGGATGATTAGGTCGAGCAGTCACAGTTTGGGCCGTGTGGCGCTGGTCGTGTCGTGGACGATCACCACGACGGCCGCGCCGCGTCCGGACGGCGGGCCCGCGTGGGTCATTGTCAGCGGCCACGAGGCGTAGATGGTCACCGGTGTTGGACAATTGCGCCTCGCGTAGTCCTCCCCCGTGCCGCACCGCGTTGGTGAGCAGCTCCGGGAGCACGAGATCCATGTCTTCGTACAACTCGCGCCGTGGTGGCCGGGTGAGCAGTTCGGGCAGGATGCGCCTGGCCCAGTTGCGGCCTTCCGTACTGACAGTGGCGTCCAGGGAGTGTGGTGGTCGCCAGGTAGCGGTGCGCTGTCCGAGGTCAGGCGGCATGGGTTCAGCGGTGATGGTTGCGATGCGGGAAGCGTCGAGCGCTTCGGCCGCCGACCGGGCGAGCCGCTCGGCAGCTTGCACGTCGCTTGCCGTGAACGGTTCTCGACCGTCGAGTTCACGCAGCAGTGTCATAGCGCCCAGCAGGGCGCCAGCCGAGGTGTAAAGCGGCACCACAATGGAACTGGTGATACCCAGCCCTTCGAATTGAGCCTTCTGCTGCGCGGTCGCCGCCGTGGCATTCAGCATGGCCGGCCCGACGTGCGGCAGATAGCGAGGTGATCCCCGTGGCCGTCACTCGCCCGGCACCGCAGGCGTCGCCCGTGCGTACTGGCATTTCGGCAGCCCACTGCCGGACCACCGGCTCACGCTCGGTATCACGGTGGCGCAACGTCCCCATTTCCAACAGCTCACCGTCAACTGGCTGCGTCAGACCCAGGTCAGTCAGTGAAACTGCTAAACCTGCGCGTAAAGCGTCGACGACGGACGCACGTGCAACGCGCACCAGTCCGCCCACGCGGGCACCAGCGCGTCGCCCAGTAGATCAGCGGTGGTGAACCAGTCGGACGCTGGCTGCAGCCACTGCTCGACAGGCCAGCTCACAGGTGTTTCTGGTGGCACCGGGCCTACCGTTCCAGAGGGGGGTCTTGTGACTCAGCCGCGGTTGTTCGCGCCCGGCCGGCACGATGGCCGGCCGGACACCCACACCGTGACGGACGACGTACTGCTACTTCTTCTTGGACTTGTCTTCCCCCTTGCCCTTCTTGCTTTTCTTCGCCACTGACGGAACCGCCTTCGAATGAGGTGCGAACGGACCAGAGAGCCAGCTCAGGTGCAGTTCGTTCTGCAATCCAGACTGCCGGAGAACGGTTCATGATTCGTCACCCGCCAGGGGTGAAGCCGTCGCGGCATCCGGTCATGAGCTCGGGCCCGAGTTGCGTGACATCATGCGGTCGCGGGTGAAATGCCGGTCGGGACAGACGATGCCGCGCTGAGAGTTTCAGCGCCAGGTGCCGACGCAAACGGACGTTGAGCTGCTCGAATCTGCTCGTCGGCAGGAGCCGCGCTGCTCCCGGCGCCCTAGACGGTCAAGTCCTAACTGAGGTCAGTGGTCGCACGCCGGATCCGAGCGTTTCACCGTGGGCCGAGGACTTACTCGTCCAGGCTTTGGTCCGGTCACCTGACGTGGCAAACGGCGTCAGCGTCGCCGGGTCGACCACGCTCGGAGCGCTCCCACGGCGATCACCGCGATGATCAGCAGTGGGCACAGGAGCAGGGTGTTCAGGCCGGTGGTGCGGGGTTGGACCTCGGTGGCGGTGGTGCTCGTCGCGTCGGCTTGCACCTCGGAACCGGCGGGGTATTCGGTCGTGGATTCGAAGGTCACCTGCCGTACGGGCTGGTCGTCGTCCGGGGTGAAGTCGCCGGCGCAGGTCCACTGGACCCGCTGGGCGCCGGAGGTCGCGGGGTTGCACACGGCGATGACCATCGTGCCGGACTGGCCGAACAGTCGCGCCTGGTAGGTGGACGGTGGCATCCAGACCAGACCGCCGCAGACCAGCACCAGGACGATCACTGCCAGCCAGGAGGCGGGTTTGTTCAACGTGGCCCGGCCGTCGGGAAGGGCAAGGCGGCACCGCCCCGGCCGGCGTGGAAGCCCGGCCGGGGCGAACGGGTGGGTGAGACCCGTTCCGCTAGTTGAAGTACTGGGCCCAAACCCCGCCCCCACAGTCGTCGTCGCAGGCGTATGACGCGCTCCACAGCAGCATACGGCCGTCCGAGGTGAGGTCGAAACTCAAGTCGTAGAAGCCGAAATCATCGGCCGGGCGACCGAGCTTGGCCGACATGCCGAGTGCGGCACTGTAGACATAGCCCACCTCGAGCTCGCTGCCCTGAGAGTAGGACAGCGTCGTGCCATCGGCCGAGAGCTCGTTCGGGGCCACCTGCATTCCGGCCGGTGCAGGCAGGACGATATCGGTCACCCCGACTCGTGCGCTGCCCACCGGCTTGATCACGATTCCGGACTTCTTCGCGGCAGTGGAGCCGGGATCGTTGTAGCTGAAGGTGATCTTCGCACCGTCGCCGGACAGGACCGGGCGCCACGACTCCTCCTTGGCCCGGGGGGTGGGGGTCAGGTCGGTGGTAATCCCGGTGGACGCGTCCCAGAGCAGGGCGTGGCGCTGCGCCACGCCGCTGACCACAGCGGCGTCCTCGTAGGCGATTCGGGTACCCGAGCCGGAGAGTGAGAACCAACCGACCTGGCGAGCACCGGCGGTGCAGGACGACTGCAGGAAGCAGTTGTCGATCTGCTGGGCGGGGCCGCCGGCGACCCGGCGATACAGGTGCGCGGTGATGTCGCCGTACGCGAAGGCCACAACCGTGCCGTCGTCGCTGAGCCGAGGCGCACCTGGGTAGTTGTCGGCGGCCAGGCCGGCAGTGGCGTTCCAGGTGGCCTTGGTATCGATGTTGTGCACGTACAGCGACCCGAATCCGGTGCCGGTCGAGTAGGCCACCACCGAGCCGTCGGCGTTGCTGGCAAAGCCGGGTGGCAGCGCGCTCGTGCTCCCCGGCATCCGGACGAAGCCACCGGCCGTTACCGGGGTGCGGCCGTCCAGCGCCCGGGAGGCCAGCACGATCTCACCGGTGGTGAGGTCCTTGCGCACCAGGTACTGCACCGCGCTACCGGCCGTCGCGATCTCCGGTGGCGCCAGATTGCTCTGTGCCTCCACGAGGAAGAAGGCGAACCGGCCGTTGCCCGAGACGGCGACGCCGTGCACACCGGCCATGCTTCGAGCGTCGGGCTTACCCAGCTCGTCGACCGCCACGTCGGTGCGGTAGCCGATCCGAACCGGGCTCTCGCCCGGCACGACGGCGTTGGACACCGCCGGTGGCCCAGCACCACGATCGTTGGTGGCACGGACATAGATCAGGTACGAGACATCCGGCGCCAGCCCGCGCACCCGCACCGTGGTGGCCGAGCCCTCGACCCGGGTGGTGGCCGTGGGCGGGAACGTGGTGAGCACGTACCCGTTCACCGGGTGACCGCCGTCGTCCCCGGCCGCGGTCCACGTGACGGTGGCGGACAGCGGTCCGGCTGTGGCCGTCACGCCCGCCGGAGCGCCCGGTGGGCCGCCGCCGACGACGACGCTGCCCCGGGCCCGCAGGTCGGGATGGAAGATGTCGGCCGGGCTGAACGCCTCGACGGTGGCCACCCCGTTGCGATCCGAGGTGAACCGGCCGTCACTGTCGATCGTGCCCGGACCCTCGACCACCCGCCATTGAACCTGAGTGTCGAGGGGATAGCCGGTGACCGACACGTCGAAATCCAGGGGGGTGTTGACCTGGACCTTCGATCTGGCCGGTGTCACCTTGAGGCCGATGAAGGGCCCACCCGAGTTCTTCAGCGTGTAGAAGGTGTTGAGCAGGTGATCGTTTCGCCAGTCGATCTCTTTGCCGAAGAAGCGCTTAGACTTGACGAACGCGCCGAGCTCGGCCCCCGCCCGGACCTCCCACCACGGATTCTGGGTGGTGTCGGCTTTGACGTGCAGGTAGGGGCGCGCCACGATGCCCGGACCGGCGGCGCCGTAGAAGTACAGCGTGCACTCGACCGGGAGCAGCAGCTTGGCTTGCGCGTCGCCGTACAGCCGCAGGTCCGACTGGCCCGAGCCACCGTCGTCGATCTTCGTGGCGGTGACGGTGGTGTTCTTCGTGGTGAGCTCGGCGCCGAACTCCCGTTTGTAATCGGCGGCCAAGGTCACGCCGACCGACCCGTCCACCTCGAACCGGATCTTGACGTCGAACTCCAGGCAGATGATCACCGGGACCGGCCCGAGTTGCACGTTGAAGCAGCGGCCCTTGATCTTCCCGATGGTCCACTCCTTGTCGTACTCGCCGAGTGCGCCCATCTTGAACCGGGTCTCGATCCGGGTGGCTGCGGTGAGCCGGAACTTGGTGTTGATGCCGGAACTGGTGATGTCGACGTCGGCTGAGCCCTTCGGGGTCAGCTCGAACTGGGTTTCCGCCTTCCCGCCGCCGCCCTCGACGTTGCTGCCGATGTCGTACGCCAGCTCGACGACCAGCGTGCCGTCCCGCAAACCGACACTCGGCGCGGCGGACGCCGCCGCAGCGCCGGCGCGGAGCGTCTTGCCTTTCAGGGTCGGCTCGCGTAGCCGTACTCCGGGTACGAGCGGCACGAAGCTCTGCACGTCGGAGGTGTCGAGCACCGAGTTGAGCGCGAGCGAGCCGTCGGTGTAGATCTCGTCAAGACCGGCCTCCACGGTGGACAACGCCGTGAGACCGCCGGACGTGCTCACGTCGGTGACCCGGCGCAGCATGCCGCGCTCGGCCACCGGCGTCGGTGGCACCACGATCAGATCACCGGCGTAGGCCGGCGCGTCGTCCCCGTCGAAGATCAGCGTGCCGTCCTGGTGGACGGTGCGGATCTGCGCCGCCTGCTCGGTGGTGAACACCGTGAACGCGTCCTTGAAGGCCAGCTTGGGCAGCACCGGCTGGGTCGCCGTGCTCGCAACGCCGGTGCCGGCGGCGTTGGTGGCCGTCACCGCGAAGGTGTAGTTCGTGGTCGCCGTCAGCCCCGTCAGTACCGCGCTGGTCCCGGTGGTCGTGGCGGTTACCGTGCCCGGCGTCGCCCTCACCGTGTAGCTGGTGACCGTGCTGGTGCCGAAGTCCTGAGGTGGCGTCCAGTCCACCCGCACCTTGCCCTGCTCGGTGACGGCGGCACGGACGTCGGTGGGTGCCGCCGGCGCACGGGTCGCGACCGGGGTGGTCGCCGCGAACGTCGTCGGCTCACTGGTTCCCGCGGCGTTGGTTGCGGTCACGCCGATCGTGTACGCCGTGCCATTGGCCAGCCCGGTGATACTGGTGACCGTCGTGTCGCCGGGCACCGCGATGGTCCGCCCACCGGGCTGAACGGTGACGGTGTACCCGGTGATCACCGAGCCGCCGTCCGCGGGCGCGGTCCACTGGACATCGATGCGGCCGTTGAGCCGCACGATCGGGCCCGGCGAGGGCTTCAGGGGCACCGACGCGGGAACCGGCTGCACCGCTTCGGACGGCGATGAGACCGCGTGGAGGTGTTGTACAGCAGACTGGCGTCGACCGGCGCGGTACCGCTCGGCCAGGTCGTCACCGAGCCGGCGGCCGCGGTGTTGATCGCCGAGATCCGCCCGGCCACCGCGACCACATCGCTCGCCGGGTTCCCGCCGAGGGCCGCGGTCGCCGTTTTGGTGGCGCCGGCGGTATAGGCGGCGCTGTGAACATACGAACGGTACGACTCCTGGAAGGTCGCACCGGCGAGCCGCCCGGTCGGTTTCTGGTAGTAGCCCTGCACGTAGACGGTTACGTTGCTGGCGGCCGAGCTCTTCACGGTTATGCTGCCGTCCGCGCCGACCGGGATGACGTGGGCCTGGGAGCGCTGCTCACCGGTCGCGTAATACAGCGCGGCAGTGGTCTCCGCGACAGTGGTACCGGTCGGGTAGGCCTGCACGTACCCGGCTGCCGCGGCGGACGTCTCGGCCACCACCACGTTGACCGCCGCCACGTCGGCCGCTGCACCCACCCCGTTGGCGCCCGCGATCGGGACGACGGTGGTGGCGCCCGCGGTCAGCCGGACGGCGTTGAGTACCCGCGTCGGTGCCAGCGGCAGGTAGGTGGCGCCCGCGGTGGCCGACAGCGGCTCGTAACCGGAGTACCAGCCCACCACGACGATGCGCAGCTTCACCGCCGTGCTGGCGACGAAGGTCAGCTTGCCGCCGGTCGAGGTCGGCAGCTCGTCCATGGTGGAGGCGTTCTTACCGTTGGCGTAGTTGAGCAGCATCACCGACCCGCTCGTGTCGCCCGGCGGATACACCCGCACGTTGCCTGTGGCGGTGTGCCCGGAGACCCGCACCTGAGCGAGCACACTGAGGTACTCGGTATTCGGCACCTCACCGATGCCGACCAGCTTCACCTCCTTGGGCGTGTTAGCCGTCAGCGCCACGTCGGCCGAGGCGACGACCGGCCGGACGGGATAGAACTGCCCGGAAGCGGGCACCAGTTGCCCGACAGGTGTGGCGGCGGCCGCGATCGCCGCGGCGGCGGGCCGGGGTGGCTCAGGCGCACTCCGGGACGGCGCGGCACCGACCGGAAGCATCGGTATGAGCTGGCCCGCCAGCACCAACGCCAGCAGGGCAGCAAGGCGTGATCGTGTTATCAAGTTATCCCCCGTGATGCGTTATTGCGGATCACATTAGAGGGCGCAGTGAAGTTGGTCTATGCATGGCGAGCATCGAAGATCCGTGATGTCACGGACCGGGCATCCAGGGCGCCGCGCACCGGCCCGGCCGCCGATGCCGATCGATGACCGGCTCCGTTACGGGTTCCGGACCGGAGCAGGGTGGCCGCAAGGCTGGCGACGATGAGGGTGGCCATCTCGACCGGTCACCGACCGGATCTGCGGGGACAATTGCGGCCGGCGCTCTGGCCGGACGTAGCGGTCCCACACCTCGGCGGCCGGGCACGGACCGCACACCGTGGTGACTCTGATCAGCCGTGGCCGGTCGATAATCACGCCGGCAAGTCTTGCGGGCCGGGACCGGATTTCGGCGCTCCTGCGGGATCACCAGCCGATGGCCGGTGTCACAGTCGGCGCTGACGATGCCGATCCGGTGCGGCTCGCCCACAGCAGATCCGTCCGGTCACAGCAGGTCGGGACCCGGGGGCGTCCAGGAGGGACGCCCCCGGGTCCCGGGCTCAGCTCGTGGTGCAGGTGACCGTGGCGCCGCCGCCGGTCCCGGTTCCCTGGAAGCCGAAAGTGGCGCTCTGGCCGGGTGACAGCCGGCCGTTGTAGCTCTGGTTCGTCACGGTGACGGCGCCGCTGGTGCCGGTGGCGACGGCGTTCCAGAGGGAACTGATCGACGCCCCGCCCGGCAGGCCCAGGGCGACCCGCCAGCCGTTCACCGCGGCGGCGCGGGCTGTCACGGTGACCGAGGCGACGAAGCCGCCGTTCCACTGATCCTGCACCGAGTACGCCGCGGAGCAGGCCGACGGTGGTGGGTCCGTCGGTGTGCCGCCGTCGAGGGTCAGGTTCTTCTGCCGGACCTGCCACGATGTGCCACACAGGCCACAGTTCGCGCCGACGAAGTTGCCGCCCGCGGTGGTGTCGCCCTTGAGCCGCCACTTGAGGTAGAGGACCGCCACCCGGGCGAACTCGCCGCCGTTGACCTGGTCGTAGGTGCCACCGTGACCGACGTTCAGGTTGCCCATGAAAGCGGGCAGGGTGGCCGGCAGCTTGCCCCAGTCGTCCATCGCATTCGGGTATGCGATGTCGCTGGGCCCGCCGATGAAGTAGGCGATCGGTCTGGTCAGCCTCCTGAGCTGGTAGTCGTTGGCGTCGTTGAGCAGGCCGCTACTGAAGATGGTGGTCGTGGTGACCCGCGGGTCATTGGCGACGGCGTACGCCTCCAGCCCGCCGCAGGAGAAGCCGCCTGCCGCGATACGGGTCGTGTCGAGCCTGCCGTAGTAATTGCCGCCCGGCCGGGAGTTCTCCGCGACGGCCCAGTCGATGGACTGGGTGAGCTGCTGGGCCGTCGTGGAGCCGGACCCGTTCGGGGCGCCGTTGGCGACCGCCAGGAAGCCGTGTGAGGCGATCTCGCGCAGGAAGTTCTGCTGCGACAGGCCGTTGCCCGAGCAGCCGCCGTCGCCCCAGACGAAGACGGGCAGCCGCTCGGCAGGCAGGTTCTGCGGCCGGTAGATGGTGTGGTTGGGGAGGCTGGACGAGGTCTCGTAGTCGGCCGGGTACGGTCCCGATCCGCCGACGGCAGCCTGGGCCGGCGCCGCGCCGAGCGCCAGGACGGCCGCGGTGACCGAGACGACGGCGGTGATCAGCGAGTTGCGGGCGCGGCGGGTCATCAGCGCTGCTTGGTCAGCAGGGCCGGCCGCCAGGGCAGCTGGTCGTAGGGAACGTTCGCGCTGGGATTCTTGCCTTGGTAGAGCAGCTGCAGGTTGCACGGGTCGACGGTCTTGGTCTGGTCCGGATTACTGCGGACCAGGTCGCCGTGGCTGATGTCGTTGGTCCAGGTGGCGCCGGCGTTGGCCTTGCCGGCGAACGGGTTGCTCTCGGTGGCGGCGTTCGGGGTCCAGGTGCCGCCGAGGCTGGTGGCGGTGAACGAACGGAAGTAGCGTCCCTGGCTGCCGATCGCCTCGACCAGCATCAGGTACTGGTTCTGGCCGGCGACCTTGTAGACCTCGACACCCTCGAACAGGTTCTCCCTGGTGTCACTCATGATCTGGGTGTACGAGGAGCCGAAGCTACCCGGGAAGTTGCCGATCGGCATGCTCTGCCGGTAGATCCGGCCGTTGTCACCGGCGAAGAACAGGTACATGTTCTGGCCGTCACCGATCACCGTCTGGTCGATCACGCCGTACGGGGCGTCGGCGATGGAGGCCGTCGACAGGGTCTGTGCCGAGGACCAGCCGTTGGCGTTGGTGGGGTCGGTCGAGGTCTTGTAGCTGAACGAGGTCGGACCCCACTGGTACGCCAGGATCCAGATGTTCTTCGGCGCGAAGTAGAACAGGGTGGGCGCCACGGTGCCCTGGCTCATCGCATTCTGCCCGGCCGTTGCCATGTCGGACCAGTTGGTGAACGGGGTGAAGTTCATCGAGCCGTACCCGGAGCCCGAGACGTTCGAGGCGTAGACCAGGTGCTTGCCATTGTGGACGACGCTGGTGAAGTCCTTCAGCGACAGCCACCCCGATCGGGGTTCGGCCAGCGGGCCCGTCGACGACCAGCGGTAGCTCGACGGCAGGGTGCAGGTGCCGCCCGGGGCCGAGGGTGAGGTGGATGGGCTGGCTGAGGGAGAGGTGGGACCGGTTTCGCCGGTGCACCTCTCGCCGTTGAGGGCGAAGCTCGCCGGTACGGGGTTACTGCCGTTCCACGAGCCGTTGAAGCCGAACGACACCGTGCCGTTGGTCGCGACGGCGCCGTTGTAACTCACGTTCTTCGCCGTTGCCGCCGCACCGCTCTGCGTCAGGGTGGCGCTCCACGCCTGCGTGACGGTCTGCCCGGCACCGAACGACCAGGTCAGGGTCCAGCTCGACAGGGGATCACCCAGGTTGGTGATGGACACGTCGGCGTTGAAACCGCCCTGCCACTGCGACGAAACGGTGTATTTCACCGTGCAGCCGGTCACCGCGGCATCGGCCGGCATGGCCACGACGACCGCCGATGAGGCCAGCACGGCGGCACCGGCCGACACCAGGCCGGCCCGGGCTCTTCTCGACATCAAGGTTCTCTCCTGAGGGGATGACGGGGGATACGTGCACAGTGATCAATGTCTTTATCGCAAACAGTTGTTTTCCGGCAGGCTACGGGAGCGCTCCCAATGCATCAATGGCAGTGGTGCTGAAGAAACGCGCGTTGGAAAAGTGTTATGGCGGGAGGCGCCGGTCGGTCGCACACAATGATTCCTTGAAATAAATGGGAGCGCTCCCGTAGCCTGCGGTCAGCGGCTGTGCAATCCCCCCAGCGATCTGTCCCCAAGGTCAGCCGGCCGTTGTCCCCGTCAGGAGAAAAGCATGCGCAAATTCAGAGCCGCCGCTGTCAGTGGCGTCCTGCTGGCCGGCTCGGCAGCAGCCGCGGTGACGCTGCCCGCCTCCGCGGCCGCCGGATGCGCGGTGAACTACGCGGTCCCGTCGGAGTGGGGCGGTGGCTTCGGCGCCGCCGTGACCATCACCAACCTCGGCGACGCCATCAACGGGTGGACGCTGACCTGGTCCTACACTGCCGGCCAGCAGGTGACCCAGGCTTGGAACACGACACTCACCCAGTCCGGCGCCGACGTGACGGCCCGCAACGTCAGCTACAACGCGGCGATCGCCACCAACGGCAGCGTCTCGTTCGGGTTCAACGGCTCGCAGACCGGCAGCAACCCGCCGCCGGCCGGGTTCACCCTCAACGGGGTCGCCTGCACCGGCGGCACCACACCGTCGACACCGCCGTCACCGTCCACACCGCCGTCGTCCTCGCCCCCGCCGACGTCGTGCACGCTGCCGTCGTCCTACCGCTGGTCGTCGACCGGCCCGCTGGCGCAGCCGAAGTCCGGCTGGGCTTCCCTCAAGGACTTCACCATCGCTCCCTACCAGGGCAAGCAGCTGGTGTACGCCACCACCCACAGCAGCAGCGCCACCGGTGGCTGGGGTTCGATGAACTTCAGTCTCGTCGACAACCTCAACCAGCTCGGCTCGGCCGGTCAGAACACCATGAGCCAGAACGCCGTCGCGCCGTCGCTGTTCTACTTCGCGCCGAAGAACATCTGGATCCTCGCCCACCAGTGGGGTCCGACGTCGTTCTCGTACCGCACGTCGACCAACCCGGCCAACGTCAACGGCTGGTCGGCCCCGCAGACCCTGTCGACCGCGAAGATCACCGACTCCAGCACCGGCGTGATCGACCAAACGATCATCGGCGACGACCACAACATGTACCTGTTCTTCGCCGGCGACAACGGCAGGATCTACCGCCAGATCATGCCGATCGGGAACTTCCCGGGCAGCTTCGGCTCCAACTACACGACGATCATGAGCGACACCTCGGAGAACCTGTTCGAGGCGCCGCAGGTCTACAAGGTGCAGGGCCGCAACCAGTATCTGATGATCGTCGAAGCCAGGACCAGCTCCTGGGAGCGCTACTTCCGCTCGTTCACGGCGACCAGCTTGAGCGGCACCTGGACGCCTGACGCGGCGACCTATAACAACCCGTTCGCCGGCAAGGCCAACAGCGGCGCCACCTGGACCAACGACATCAGTCACGGCGAACTGCTGCGGACCAGCGCCGACCAGACGATGACCGTCGACCCCTGCAACCTGCAGCTGCTCTACCAGGGACGATCCCCCAGCTCCGGCGGCGACTACGGTCTGCTGCCCTACCGTCCCGGTCTGCTCACCCTCCGCCGATAACCCCGGAAAGGTCCCGTTCACCATGCGCATCCCCAGGAACGGCCGATTCGCCCTGTTCTCCGGAACCCTGGCCACGGTCCTCGTCGCTGCCGGCGTCGCCGTGACCGGCTCCGCCGCGGCAGCCACCACACTCGGTGCCTCGGCCGCACAGACCGGCCGCTACTTCGGCGTCGCCACCAGTGCGTTCCGGCTCTCCGACACGAACTACATGACGATCCTCAACCGTGAGTTCAACTCGATCGTCGCCGAGAACGACATGAAGTGGGACGCCACCGAACCGCAGCAGGGCCGCTTCAATTTCACCAACGGCGACCGGCTCGTCAGCCACGCCCAGAGCCGGGGCATGACCGTACGCGGCCACACCCTGCTCTGGCACGCCCAGCAGCCGTCCTGGGCGCAGGGCATGTCCGGCAGCGCCCTGCGCAACGCCGCGATCAACCACGTCACCCAGGTCGCCACCCACTTCCGCGGAAAGATCCACTCATGGGACGTGGTTAACGAGGCGTTCGCCGACGGCGGCAGCGGCGGCCGCCGCGACTCCAACCTGCAGCGCACCGGCAACGACTGGATCGAAGCCGCCTTCCGCGCCGCAAGGGCCGCCGACCCGGGCGCCAAGCTCTGCTACAACGACTACAACACCGACGGCATCAACGCGAAGTCCACCGGCATCTACAACATGGTCCGCGACTTCAAGTCCCGCGGTGTGCCGATCGACTGCGTCGGCCTGCAGTCCCACCTGGGCACGACACTGGATTCCACCTACCAGCAGAACATCCAGCGCTTCGCCGACCTCGGCGTCGACGTCCAGATCACCGAGCTCGACGTCCAGCAGGGCGGCAACCAGGCGAACATCTACGGTTCAGTGACCCGCGCCTGCATGGCCGTGGCGCGCTGCACCGGCATCACCGTCTGGGGCCTCCGTGACCCCGAGTCCTGGCGTACCGGCGCGAACCCGCTGCTGTTCGACGGCAACGGCAACAAGAAGGCCGCGTACACCTCCGTGCTCAACGCCCTGAACGCGGGCGGCCCGACGACCCCCGGCTCGCCCTCGGTCTCGCCGTCCTCCTCCTCGCAGCCGCCGCTTCCCGGCGGATGCAGCGCGCGGGTGACGCTGAACTCGTGGAGCGGCGGCTACACCGCCACCATCCGGGTGACCGCCGGTTCAGCAGCGCTCAACGGCTGGAGCGTCGGCGTGACCGTGCCGTCCGGTGGTGCGGTGACCAGCACCTGGAACGCCACCAGCACCGGCACCAGTGGCCAGGTCACGTTCCGCAACGTCAGCTACAACGGCCAGGTCCCGGCCGGTGGTTATACCGAGTTCGGCTTCCAGGGCACGGGCACCGGACCCACGGCCACCCCCTCCTGCTCCGCCGCCTGACACTCCCCCATCTCCGACACGAAGCGGAAACCGATGAAGAAGTCGAGACTCGTCGCCGCGCTCGCGGCGGCCGGTGCCCTCGTCGCCACCCTGATCCTCACCGCCCTCCCGGCAAGCGCGTCGACCGCGCAGTTCACCGTCGTCAACAGCTGGGGCGGCGGCTACGAGGGCCGGTACACCGTCACCAACAACAGCGCGGCGACGGTCTCCTCCTGGCGGGTGCAGTTCGACCTGCCGTCCGGATCCACCGTCAGCAGTTCCTGGAACGCCCAGGCGTCCGTCTCGGGCAACCGCCACACCTTCACCAACGTCAGCTGGAACGGCACGCTCGCCGCGGGTGCGTCGACGACCTTCGGGTTCATTGTCAACGGCAGCGGAAGACCGGCCAACTGTACGGTGGACGGCGGCTCCTGCACGGGCGGCGGCACCCCGAGCGGCTCGCCGAGCACGAGCCCGTCGACGCCGTCCGGAACCACCCCGGTGGCCCGGCACGGGCAGCTCAAGGTCTGCGGCACGAACATGTGCGACAAGAACAACACCCGGGTGCAGCTGCGCGGCATCAGCAGCATGTGGCTCAACTGGGAGACCCAGCCGTACGCGGAGAACCTGTCGGCGCTGACCTGGATGCGTGACAACTGGAACCTGCAGGTCATCCGCGCGGCCATGGGCGTCGAACCGGACGGTGCCTACCTGAGCAACCCGTCCAAGGCCCGCGCCCAGGTCGAGACGATCATCAACAACGCGGTCACCGCCGGCGTGTACGTGATCGTCGACTGGCACGACCACGTCGCGGAGAACCACCGGGCCCAATCGGTCGCGTTCTTCACCGACCTGGCCAGGCGGTACGGCCACCTGCCCAACGTCATCTGGGAGCCGTACAACGAACCGCTGCAGGTCAGCTGGACCAACGTCATCAAGCCGTACCACCAGGCCGTCGTGACCGCGATCCGCCAGAACGACCCGGACAACATCATCGTCCTCGGCAACCCGACCTGGTCACAGGACGTCGACGTGGCGGCGAGCAGTCCGCTGTCCGGCACGAACCTGATGTACACACTGCACTTCTACTCGTGCACCCATGGCGCCTCGCTGCGGGCCAAGGGCGACGCCGCCATCCGGGCCGGACTGGCGTTGTTCGTCACCGAGTGGGGTGCCAGCCATGCCGACGGTGGCCTCGACGGCGTCGTCTGCCAGACCGAGGCGCAGGCCTGGATCGACTGGATGAGGTCCAACGGCATCTCCTGGACCGCCTGGAAACTCGATGTCGGTACGGACACCACAAACCTGCTGTCACCGGGCGCCCCGGTGACCGGAGGCTGGAACAACTACCTACGCGGCCACGGCCCGTTCGTCGTCGCGAACATGAGGTAGCGGCCGGCAGAAGGTGATCATCACGCCGTCACGGGCGCCCGCGCATGCGGGCGCCCGATCGGCACCTGCCCGGCCCGATCCCGCAACGGGCTCAGGGGTACGGCCTACGTGGGTCCATCAACGCCTGGAGACCGTGGCCGTCGAGGCCGAGCCGCCCGGCTCGGGTGAGCACCGAGGCCGAGAGGCGGCGGACTCCGGGCAGGCCTACATCGGCATCACCACAATGCCGATGGTCGTGAGTGCTGTGTCAGTGCGTCGCGCCCGTCCTGACAGGCTGCGCGGAGATTCCCAGCGGTAATTCACCGCGGGCGAGTCAAGCCCGCGCAATGCTGTTGACCGCCCGCCGTCGGACTGCTTACGGCGCTACCCGGCACGGCACCTGGCCACTTCGCAAACCAGGTTGTGGTCACGGGAGCAACGACAGGAGTGGGTCACCGCCGCATGACGACCTTGAAAGCCCTTCAGCGCGGTTGAACGCCGTCCGACAACCCGGGTCAGCGAGCTCCCTCGAAGGAAGTCCCTTCGGGAGTCAAGGCACTGCTCCCCATCTGCTCCCGCATGACAAAACGCCCGGCCTTGTGGATCACAAGACCGAGCGTTTTCGCAGCTAAAAATACTTGTGGGCGATACTGGGATCGAACCAGTGACCTCTCCGGTGTGAACGGAGCGCTCTCCCGCTGAGCTAATCGCCCTCAACGAGAAGGAACTCTACTAGACGCCGGCCGGTGGCCGCGAACCAGGGGTCACCACTTGTCGACCAGATCGAGGGCCACCTGGAGCAGGTCGACGTCGAAGCTGACCTTGACGGAAACCCAGACCAGGGCGGTCAGGAAGACCATGCTGAGTACGGCGATCACGCCGCGGACCAGCAGGCTCTGCCGTCCGACCCAGTGGGTCCAGTTGGTGACATGGCGTTTCGCGTAGGTCAGCAGGTGCTTGGCCCAGGCGAATTCGATGGCCCAGATGGCAAGGCCGGCGAAGATGATCGGCCAGCCCGGCCCGGGGAAGACCAGCAGCAGGAGCCCGATCGCGACGACCACGCCACCGAGGATGCCCACGCCGATCTTGAGAGCGACCCTGCCGGTCGAGTTGGACCGGATACGGTCAAGCACACGCACGTCTGAGAACCCCGCCGTCCGTTTTTGGGCCCATTTCATCCCCCAGTGTCCGGGGGCCCCGTCACTACCCGGGAGGAATGGACGTTACCGGAGTAAGTCAACTGCTGGACCACTGACGCCGGGCACAACCGAGTACATGGGCAGAACAGGACAAGATATCGCTTCGCGTCCTGTGCGGAAGGGTTTTCCGAACCCCCTTCCCACTACTGGGTGAGATCAGCGTATGGCGGAGCGTAACTACAAGGATCACCTGAGTATGGGAACCGCGGGGTTCACCAGCCTCGCAGCGGTGCCGGGGGGAGTTCGTCCATGAGTACCATTCGTCCAACGACCGTCGAGGTCGAAACCTCGCTGCGGCTCGTAGCGCCTGACGCGACGGCACTGCCGGTACGCGCCAGTCTCCGTTACGACCCAGCCGACCCGTATGCGGTCCACGTTTTGTTCCACGCAGAATCAGCCGGTGGGGAAGCCGTGAGCTGGTCCTTCGCGCGGGAACTACTCGTGACCGGGCTCGACGAGCCGGCCGGGATCGGCGATGTCCGGGTGTGGCCGTGGGCCACACCGCGCGGGGACTTCGTCGCACTGGCCCTGTCGTCACCTGACGGGAACGCGCTGTTCGAGGTGCCGCGCAGCGTCCTGGTCCGCTTCCTGCGGCGCACCTATGTGGTGGTGCCCCGCGGCCGGGAGTCCGACCATCTGGACGTCGACGCGGCGGTCAACCGGCTGCTGGCCGGTCGATAACCACAGGAGCACATCAGCGAGTGGGGGCGACCCGCGCGGACACTGCCGGTCCGCGCGGGTCGCCCTTTATCCCGAAAAATAATCGATCTCCGAAAAGAAATCGGAATCGGACGTATAGCGAATACCGAGCAGGAATTCGGACATTTACCTCAGTCGGTGCGCTAGTGGATGCGCAGGCGTCAATCGACGACTACCGTCAGGCGCGATGTCAGCACTCATTCAACACACCGAGCCGACACCGACCCGTCTTCCACCGGACTGGTCGGGGATCATCGGCTGCGCCCTGCCGGTGGCCGCGGGAGCCGCCACCGGCCTGCTGAGCGTTCACGCTCTCGTCCTCACCGCCTCCGGACCGCTGTTCGCCGAGGTCGACTTCGACGAACACGTATGCGGGCCGGGCACGCTGCTCTGGATCCGTCCGGGGCAGGCGGTGCGGTTCGGCGAGCCACCGGACGACACCGTCACGGTCGTCTTCCGGCCCGGCCTGTTCGGCCCGGACGATCTGCCCGGCCTGGTGCCGGACGACCCCACCGGACCGGCGAGGGTCCCACTGACCACACCTGATCCACAGGTCTTCCGGGACGCCCTCACCCATCTGGCCGCGGACTCCGAAGCCGAGCCGGGTCCGGTCACCGCGGCCCTGCTGCGGCATCAGCTGGCCGCGGTGCTGCTGCGGATCCGTACGATCGAGCCGCCCGTGGACCCGATCGGTCAGGTCGAGGGGCGGACCTTCGAGCGGTTCCAGCGCCGCCTCGAGGAGGGCTATCCGCACACCCGGCGGGTCGAGGACTACGCGGGCGAACTGGGTTGCTCGGTCCGCACCTTGACCCGGGCCAGCCTCGCGCTGACCGGCCGTACCGCCAAGCAGGTCGTCGACGACCGGGTGGCACTGCAGGCGCGCCGCCTGCTCGCCGCGACGTCGCTGTCGGTGGCCGAGGTGGGGCGGGTGCTGGGATTCGGCGAGCCGACGAACTTCGGCCGCTTCTTCCACCGGGAGACGGGCCTGAGCCCGGGGCAGTTCAGAGCCAGATTCACGACCGGCATTCCGGCCGGCATCCCAGGGCAGCGACACCCGTCGGACTGACCTAATTCCCACAACTCCCTGGGGTATGTGCATCCGGCGTGCGCGGGCGGGGCATGATAGTCAGGTGCAGATCTCCGCGCGCGGCGACTATGCGGTCCGGGCCTCCCTCAGTTTGGCGCAGGCCTACCCCGCACTGATGTCCGCTCAGGCCATTGCCCAAGACCAAGACATGCCTCGGAAGTTCCTCGAGGCGGTGCTCGCCGACCTGCGTCGTGCCGGTGTGGTGCGCGCGCAACGCGGCGCCGAGGGCGGTTACACGCTGTCGCACCCGCCACGAGATGTGACGATCGGTCAGATCCTGCGAGCCGTCGACGGTCCACTGGCCGGTGTGCGCGGTCTCCGTCCGGAGGAGACCCAGTACACGGGTGCGGCGGAGAACCTGCCGAATCTGTGGGTGGCGGTGCGCGCCGCGGTTCGCGAGGTGGTCGACGAGGTGAGCCTCGCCGAGCTGATCTCCGGACGGATGCCGGCCCACGTGCGCAAGCTGACCACCCGCCCGGACGCCTGGCAACCGCGCTGACGTTTGTGAATTGACCCCATCGGGCAATCTCCGATCATCGAAACGTAGATGGGAGAAGTTCCGATGGGCATCGTCTACCGCAGCCGGAAGAAGATCGGGCCGCTGGTCCTGAACTTCACTGAGAACGGCTACTCGTCCTGGAGCCTCAAGATCGGCCGCTGGTCGTGGAACTCCAAGACCCGCGCGCACCGCGTCGACCTGCCCGGCCCGCTGTCCTGGAAGCAGAACAAGTCGCGCTCATGACGAGATGACGACGTCGCCCCCGAGCCGGCCGTGTGCGGGCTCGCGGTGCACGGCTCCGGCGTCGATCAGCGCGTGCAGTACGCGCGTGGCGTCGGCGGCCCGGTAGACGGTCTCGGTGAGTGCGAAGGTGCGCAACTCGGTCACCGTCGCGGAGCCGACCCCGGCCAGATGGGCGAGCAGTTCACGCCGCAGTGGACCGGGGTGCGGGTTCAGCGATATGTCGATCAGGTGCCGTTCGGGATCGGCGGGATCACGCAGGCGTACCCCGGCGAACTCGTCGACCGCCCAGAGCGCCTCCTTGAAGCTCTCCAGACTCTTGGCGGAGGTGGTGGCGAAGGCCACCACCTCGCCGGGCTCCGGCCCGGTGGCCAGCTCCGCTGCCGTGAGCAGCGGAAATCCCAGACCCCGATAGGGGTCGACCGGGCTGCCCGGAGGCAGCGCGAGCAGGACGTCCGCCGGTTTCCCGGCGGCGATCGCGGCGACGGTGGTCACCGCGGGCGGTTTCCCCGCGGTCGTCGCGTCGAGGAAACCCATCAGCGGTACGCGTGACGCGCCGGCCGCCTTCAGCGCGACCGGGAGCCGCTCGTCCGTCCCGCCGCCGACCGGGAGCACCGCGAGCCCGGCCGCCGCTCCGGCGTCCCGTTGTGCCGTGGTGAGCCGCCGTCCCACCTCGGTGACGTCGCCGCCGACCGCCACCATGGACAGTTCCCGCCCGCGGGCGAGGTCGGGCAGGTCGGCCAGGACCCGCAGCGCGGCCTCGGCCCCCTCCCCGCCGTCGCCGTCGGCGTAGCCGTGCACATAGGTGGCACGCCGGGCACGGTGCAGCGCTGCGGCGGCCCAGGCCTGCAGCTGGCGGACCAGGAGTTCACGTTTGACGGTCGCGATCGGGGACACACCGTGTTTCTACACCTGTCCACTTCGCTACCGGAAACTTGTACCCAGGGTGTTGAGTTGAGCACTATGGGATACATGGCCCCGCCCCTCGCCGAAGTGACCGCCCAGGCGCAGATCCTGTCGTCGTCCGGTGACCTCGCGGGTGCCCGGGCCGTCCTCGACGATGTGCTGCGAACCGCCGACGCCGATCCGCGCCGGGCCACCCCCGACCTCGCGGTCGCCGCCGCCCTGCACGCCCGCGTCCTGATCGCCCTCGGCGACCCGGAGTCGGCCCGGCTCTGGGCCGCCTTCGCGCACTCGGCCGAGGAACGCCTGCACGGGCAGCGCGACGCGCGCACCATCGCGGCGGCCGCGATGCACGCCGCGGTGCTGCAGCGCATCGGCCAGCACGGCCGGGCCGCGTCGGTGTACCACGACCTGGTCGGCGAGCTTGCCCTGCTGGAAGGACCGGACTCCCCCCGGGTCCTGGCCGCCGAGGCCGACCTGGCAACCGCCGAGCACGCGGCCGGCCACTGCTCGACCGCCCGGACCCGGCTGGCCCGCGCCTGGCGGCGGCACAGCCGGGTGCACGGCGACGCCGCCCCGGCGGGCATCAAGATGCTGGCCCGGCTGGGAGCGATGGAACGCGAGTGCGGCCAGGAGACCGAGGCACAGGAGCACCTGGCGCTGGCAAGTGAGCTGAGCGCCCGCTACCTGGCGGCCGACCACCCGCTGGCCCGGCAGTCGGCCGCGCTGATGGCCGGCAAGCCGTCCGGGCGGCACACCTGCGGCCGGCGGGAGACCACCGGCGACAAGCCGTTCCGCCCGTTCCCGCGCCGCCCCACCGTCACGGACCGGGCCGGCGCCCGGCCGGCCACGTTCCCGGCCCACGCACCCGGCCAGCCGCCGCCCGACGACCGGCCCACCGACCCGAGCGGCACCGTCTACCCGGTCGGCCCGGACGATCTCTACGACGACCTGCCGCCGCCGGACAACCGGGCCACCGACCCCAACGGCAGCGTCTACCAGCAGCCGCTCTATCTCAGCGACGTGCACCGGCTGCCCGGCGACCCGACCGGCCGGCACGCCCGCGCCGACACGCCGCCGCCGCTGCCCGGCAACCGGGCACCCGACTACGGCGAGGACGGCCGGGCGCTGCCGATCGGCACGGCCCGGGCCGGCACGCTCACCGACCCACCGAACTCGCGGCGGCTGCCGGTGCCCACCGAGCGGCCGGAACGGTCCCGAGCCCTGCATCCTCTGCTCCTGGCGACGGTGCTGGCCGGCGGAGTCGCGACAGCGGCCGCGGTGGTGATCCTGACTCTGCCCGGGGCGGACGGCGCGACGACACCACCGGTGCAGCCGTCGGCGCAGGGCGCCCAGCCGCTGACCGCCACCGCGGATCCGGGGGCACCCGCGGACGTACGGCTGCGTGACGACGGCCCGAGCGTGTCCCTGCAGTGGGTCTACCCGCGTGACGCCCGCGGCAAGGTGCTGATCACCGTTGCGCGTACCGACCGGCCCCCCGTCACCGTCGCCGAACTGCCCGCGGGCGCCACCGACTACGTCGTCTACAGCCTCGGCGAACAGCACAACTACTGCATCACCGTCGCGGTCCGCGCCGACGGAGGGAAAGCCGCCGCCGCTGCTCCGGTCTGCACCCGCCGGTGACCGCCCGTACCGGTGCAACCGTTCAGCAACCCGCCGGGACCCGGACGGCTACCGGGGCACCGCACCGTAGGTCGTCACGGCGGTTGTGAGTCGTGTCGCAGACATGACCCGCAGGAAGGCAGGGACAGTGACGACGGAAACGGCCAGCCGTGCCCTTACCGCACCGCACGGTGAGTTCGGTGCGCTCGAAGCCGCTCTGGCAGAGCTCGAGGGACGGCCACCGTCTCAGTTCCGTACCCTCGGGGAACCCGCCGGTGAGCTGCGCAGGCGTGCCGCCGACCTGGGTGCCGGGGAACTGGTCCAGCGGGCGATGCTGATCGAGGCCGGCGTCCTGCTCCGGCAGGGGCGGACCGGCGAGGGCGGCCAGATGGCACACCGGATCCGCGTCTGGGCCGAACAACACGACAGCCGTTACCTGCTGGCCCGGGCCCACCGGGAACTGTCGGTCTTCTACCGGCACGTGGGTGACTTCTCCGACGCGCTGACCCACGCCGTGCAGAGCGTCTCCTTCCTCACCGAGGAGGTGCCGGCCAACCTGCGGGCGCGGCACCTGGCGTTGCTCGCGATGGTGCTGGACGACACCGGTGCGCACGCCGAGGGCAAGCGTCGCGCTCACGAGGCCCTGGCGCTGTCCGCCGAGGCCGGCGACCACGAGATGACGTCGTCGGTCCTCAACAACATGGCGTACACCGCCGTCGAGATCGGCGACGAGGCCGAGGCCCGCATGCTGGTCGGGCAGATGCGTGAGATCCAGGCCCGGACCGGATACCGGTTCAGCGCCAACGAACTCGACACCATGGCCCAGGTCGAACTGATGGGCGGCCGGTACGACGCTGTCGAGGAGCTGCTGTCGCCGGTACTCGCCGATCTGGTCTCCGCCAACGAGGGTGACGCGGTCGCCGAGTGCCGGCTCACCCTGACCCAGGCCCGGCGGCTGGCCGGCCGGTACGACGCCGCGCAGGAGATCCTCGACGGCACCCGCAAGGTGTGCGCCGAACGCAACCTGGGCCGGATCGGCGCCCGGGTCCGGCAGGAGCAGGCCGCCCTCTTCGCGGCGACCGGGCGGTTCGCGGAGGCGTACGAGGAACATCGTGCCTTTCATGCCGAGGCCACCGCATTGCACTCGGTCCAGCGGGAGGCGCGGGCCAGTGCCCTGCAGGCGGTCTTCGAGGCCAACGAGGCACGCCGGGCCAGCGAGCACTTCCGCGAGATGGCCCACCGGGACGCGCTGACCGGCCTCTACAACCGGCGATACATCAACGAGCGGGTGCCGGCCCTGCTGCTGGACGCGGCCGACCGCCGCCGCCCGGTGTCGCTGGCGATCCTCGATCTGGATCATTTCAAGCGGATCAACGACACGCTGTCGCACGCCACCGGCGACACCGTGCTGCAGCATGTCGCCGAACTGCTTGAGGACGCCGCTCCGGGGTCGGCGATCGCGGCCCGGATGGGTGGCGAGGAGTTCCTGCTGGTCTATCCAAGTGTGGACGCGGAGGAGGCGGCGGCCCGCTGCGAACGGCTGCGGCTGCGGATCCGGGCGCACGGCTGGGAGCCGATCACCGGGACCATCCCGGTGACCACGAGCATCGGGATCACCACGGCGCCGGAGGGGCGCAGCAGCCTGGCCGCGCTGCTCTCCGCTGCCGACCGCAACCTCTACGCCGCCAAGAACTCCGGCCGCGACCGCGTCGTCGCCGGCTGACACCGGCTGTCGCCCATCGCGACAGCAGGGTCACTCTCCGGTGGCGGCTCCGGCCAGTTCGGCGACGATGTCCAGGTGCCCGAGATGGCGGGCGTACTCCTGGACCAGGTGGAAGCAGATCCGTTCCAGGGTGGCCGGGTCGGCGCCTTCCCAGCGGTCACCCGGCCGGCCTGCCTCGTCCAGGTCGTTGGTGGTGATCACCTCGGTGGTGTGCACACCCTGGGCCCGCAACTCCGCCGTGAGCTGCGCCAGGGTCTCCTCGTCGGTGACGTGCCAGCGGTCGTCCCGCTGGTCGGCCCACGGATCACCGACGTCCCGGCCCTGGAAGCCCCATTCGATCCAGCGACGCTCCACATGCCGCAGGTGTTTGACCAGCTCGAGCGGTGTCCAGCCGGATGGCAGGCGGCTCGTGCGGAGCTCGGCCTCGGGAAGGGTGGCGGTCTTCGCCAGCAGACTCTCCCGGAAGAAGTCCAGGTAGCCGGTGAACACGTCGGCCCGGTTCGCGGCCGGAACCGTGGGCGACGGAAAATCGATCGTCATGGCCCGAGCCTAGATCCCCGGCCTCGAGTCAGAGGGACACGTCGGCGCGGACCGGGTAGTGGTCGGAGGCGTGCTCCGTCGTCTCGTCGCGGAGCACCCAGGCGCGCTTCGTACGGTCCGCGAGCGGCGCGCTGGCCAGCAGGTAGTCCAGGCGCATCGTGCCGAACTCGCGTCCGGCGAAACCGGTCGGGACGGTCCGCCCGTCACCCTCGCCCAGGTGCCGCCACAGGTCGGTGAACCCGGCCTGCCCGAACGCGGCGATCGCCCGGGTGTCCGGCTCACCGTCCGGGCCGAGATGGCGTTGCCGATAGAGCGAATGCACGGCGTCCAGGTCCCGGGTGTGGTCGCCGTCCGGGGCGAGGCCGTTCATGTCCCCGGCGATCAGGACCATCCGGCGGGCCGAACCGTACCGGGCCGCCAGCCAGCGGGCCTCACGGTAACGGCGGTACGGGGAGAACGGGTTGAGATGGGCGCTGACCACGGTGAGCTGACCGGCGGTGGTGTCCACCCGCACGACCGCCGCCGCGTGGTGCAGCCGCCAGCTCACCGACGACCGGCCCACGATCCGCAGCGGGGGCCGCACCAGCACGGCGACCGGCTGGGCGAGCGCAGACGGGGCCAGGTGGGCGGTCATCCCGGTTGCCTCGGACAGCTCGCGGAGCCGCCGCCGGCCGTACCGCTGGAAGTGTTGCAGTTCCTGCAGGCAGAGGACGTCGGGCTGCTCACCGCGGATGACCTGGATGATCTCCGGCAGGCGGTCGCCGCCGCCGTTCTTGATGTTCCAGGTCATCAGCCGCAGCGTGGTCATCCGACCACCGCCGGGCGCCGGCCGTGGGTGACCTGGTCGGCCTCGTCGGCGGCCTCGGACACGGTCTCGGCGTGCGCGTTCGGCCGGACCGTGAACCACAGGACGGTCAGCCAGCCGGCGGTCAGCAGCGTCGCGCCGAGGAAGTCGGTCGGATGGTGCATGCCACGGTAGATGCGGGACAGCGCCACGATGAGCGGCATGATCACGGCGAGCGCCGGGAAGATCCAGCGCCACGGCTGGCGGACCCGGGCCATCACGATGATCGCGATGGCCGCCCAGAGGCACATGGTCGCGGCGATGTGCCCGGACGGGAACGACGACGTCGGCATCTGGCCGTCGAGCTGCTCGGCCGACGGCCGCGCACGGCCGACCGAGGCCGCCGCGCAGAGGAAGAGGGTCAGCTCACCGATCATGGTGAGGGCCAGGAACAGGATCGGCCGCCACTGCCGCCACAGGGCCAGCGCCAGCGGGCAGAAGAACAGCGAGATGATCAGGATGGCGTGCGTGTCGCCGGCCTTGCTCGCCAGCCAGCTCAGGTGGTCGAGGCCGGGCGTCCGGAAGGTCTGCAGCCAGCGCGGCACACCGTCGTCGAAGGACGGCTCCCACCGGTTCACCGAGTAACCGACCAGGTACAGCAGGCCGAACACGAACACCCAGCCGACCAGGATCTCGGCCGCCTTGGCCCAGGGGTGCGGCAGGACGGCGCCCTCGGCGGGGGCCGGGCGCAGGTCCGGTCCGGCTTCCGGTTCCAGTCCCGCGCTCAGCGACGGCACCGGGTGACCCGCTTCGCGGCGCCAGATCCGGAAGGCGTACGCCGTGACGCTGATCCAGGCGAGGCCGAGCAGCCATCCGCCGATCACGTCGGAGAGGAAGTGCACGCCGAGCGCGACCCGGGTGAACCCGACCGCCGCGACCACCACGGCCGCCAGACCGATGAACCAGGGCCGCCACCGCCGCCGCATCGCCGGCAGGAACACCAGCACGATCATCCCGTAGACGACCATCGAGCCGAGCGCGTGCCCGCTCGGGAAGCTGTTGCCCGGAGCCGACGCGACGGGCACCTCCACCACCGGCCGCAGCCGGCCGATCAGCGCCTTCAGCGACGGGTCCATGATCAGCGCACCGGCGCCGGTCACCACCAGGTAGAGCGCCGGGCGGGGACGGCGGCGGATCAGCAGCATCACGACGACGAGCGTCACCAGCGGGATCAGGGTGCCCCGCCCGCCGAAGGAGGAGATCTGCCGGAGGACCGCCACCACCGTCTCGGAGTCGGCCGCCCAGCGGTTGAGCCCGTCGGTGACGGACCGGTCCAGGTCGAGCAGCGGCTGCCAGTGGAATCGCACGAGCAGCAGTAGGGTGCCGAAGGTCAGGCCGATCGCGGTCACCACGGCCAGGCCGAGCACGCTGCGTTCGGCGAAGTGTCGCACCGGCGCCCAGCCGGTGCGCTGTTCCACCACTCGGTTGTCCACGCTCACGGCGCACTCCTGAGGTTGTCGGGGGTGCGCCGTTCTTACCCGGACGGCTCCACGGATACACCGGGCTCCCGCTGGGCGGGTACGTCCGGTTCCCAGACGTCCTCCAGCGCCGGCCGCTGCACGCCCACCCGGCGGGCCTCCAGCTGGGCGGCGAAGGCCAGGCCGAGGAAGAGCGCGATCCCGGTCAGGTTCGCCCAGAGCAGCAGCGCCATCATCGCGGTGAGCGAGCCGTACGTGGCGCCGAAACCGTCACTGAATCGGATGTAACCGGCCAGCAGCAGGCTCGCCAGCCACCACAGCACGGTGGATACCACCGCGCCGAACAGCAGCCAGGTCAGCGCGGGCTGGTTGCGGCGTACCGAGTGCCGGAACAGCAGGCCGACCGCGAAGACGATCAGCAGCAGGCTCAGCGGCCACCGGACCACATCCCACGCCACCCGCAGGTCGTGACTCAGCTCGAAGTGGCGCTGCGCCGAGTTACCGGCGGCCCGGCCGGCTACCAGCAGCAGGAACCCGAACAGTGCGGGCAGCCCGGCGATCACCGCCAGCACCGCGGCACGCAGGTACTTGTGCAGAGCCGGGCGGTCGCGCTCGACACCGTAGATGCGGTTGGCGCCCCGCTCGATCTGCGCCATGGCGCTGGTCAGCGCGAACAGGCCGGTGATCAGACCGAGGGCCAGGGCCAGTTCGCCGGCCTCCTCGGTCCGGTCGTTGTCCCTCAACAGCTCGGTGACCAGCGACTCGCTCGCTCCCGGGGTGAGCGCGATGACGGTGTCCGCCACGACCTGGCCGCCGTCCTCCACACCCAGATCGGTGGCGAGACCGGAGAGGGCGATCAGGAAGGGCACGATCGCGAGGCACAGCTGGAAGGCGAACGCCCGCGAGTGACTGAACCCGTCGCCGTAGCGGAACCGGACGAACGCGTCGTGCAGCAGCGGCCAGCGCCCGTAGTGCCGCAACGCCACGAAGGCGTCGTCGGCGGACAGTTTGTCGCCCGGCATCATCCGGGTCTCGGGGACCGGTTCGGTACTGCTCAAGCCTTCTCCTCAGCCGCTTCCCGCACCGGCTCGGCACGGCGGGCCGCCGCGCGGGCGTCGTTCGCCAGGTCCGGGTCGGCGTCCGGCTGCGGCACGCAGAGCAGCAGGGCCTTCGGCCGGACGTGGATTTTCATGACCTTGCCCGGGGCGATGTTGTCGCCGTCGAGCTGACGCGCCTGTGCCCGGTTGCTGTAAATCTCAACCCGCGATGCGGTATAGGTCTCCATCAGCGGCACCCGGTCCCGGCGGCGCACCACGGCCCAGGCCAGGGCCGCCCAGTGGGCCAGGTTGGTGGGGCTGAGGATAGCGACGTTGAGCCGGCCGTCGTCCGGTTCGGCCCGCTTCAGCAGCCGCACCCCGCCCTGCAGGCGGCCCACGTTCCCGACGATCACGGCGGCCGGCCGGCGCGGCATCGGCGGGCCGCCGTCCAGCCGGATCCGGACCCGCATCGGCCGGTCCAGCAGGTGTTTCGCACCGCCGTGGAGGTACGCCAGCCAGCCGATGTGCTTCTTCGCCTTCTCGGAGGTGTCCTCGAGCATCTGCGCGTCGAAGCCCATCCCGGCCATCACCACGAAGCACCGGTCGTCGATCACGCCGACGTCGATGCGCCGGCGGCCACCCTCGAGCGCCACCTCGAGACCGGTGGCCGGGTCGGTGCCGAGCCCCAGGTTCGCGGCGAGCAGGTTGCCGGTGCCGGCGGGCAGCACGGCCAGCGCCACGTCCGAGCCGGCCAGAGCGGTGACGACCGCGGTCACGGTGCCGTCGCCACCGCACGCGAAGACCAGCTCCGCGCCGTCGGCCACGGCCTGCTTGGCCTGACCGCGGCCCGGATCGTCCGGCGTGGTCTCGTACCACTTGGGGTCGGGCCAGCCGGCCCGCGTGAGACCCTCGTGCACGGTACGGCGCAGGTGATCGAGATCGGCCACCTTGGTGGGGTTCACCACGACGGCGGAGTGGGGTCCAGTCACGTGGCTCAGTGTGCCGGAGTCATGTCACGGCGGCGACTCGACCACCACCCGGTACCGGAAGAAGGGCACACTTGTCCGGGTGACCGAAGTTACCTATCCGCATGTCGGTTTCACCCGTACCGGGCGTTTCCCGGACGGCTACCGGCACCTGCGTCACCGGACCGTACTCGGCAGCGGCGAGGACGTGCTCGCCCGCGCCGGTGAGGCGGTTCTCAGCTTCCGGATGCACCGGGCCATCGGCGTCCGGATCACCGCGGACGCCGGGCGGGCCGCACCCGGCGTGCTGCTCACCGTCGGGCTGGGGCCGCTGCGGGCCCCGTGCGAGGTGGTGTGGGCCGTCGAGGAGCCGGATCGGATCGGTTTCGCGTACGGCACCCGCCCCGGCCATCCGGCGACCGGCGAGGAGGCGTTCCTGGTCGAACGCGACGAGCACGACCGGGTGTGGTTCACGGTCACCGCGTTCAGCCGCCCGGCCGGGACGCTGATGCGGGTGACCGGGCCGTTCGCCGTCGCCTTCCAGCACACCTTCGCCCGCGCGTGCGGCTTGGCCCTGCGGCGACTGGGTACCGTGCGAAGGTGAGCGCGACCGAGGTCACGTGGTGGGGTCACAGCACCGTGTGGCTCGCCGACTCCGGCGTCACCCTGCTGACCGATCCGGTGCTCACCGGGCGGCTCGCCCACCTGCGGCGGATGGCCGGCCCGCCACCGCGACTGCCGGGCGCGCCGGACGCGATCCTGCTCTCCCACCTGCACGCCGACCATTTCCACGTGGCATCGCTGCGCACGGTTCCCGGTGAGCCGCTGCTGATCGTGCCGCGCGGCGCCGCGGCCTTCGCCGTACGCGCCATGCCGGAGGCCGCCGGCCGTTGCGTCGAGCTGGGCCCGGGTGACGAGACCGACGTCGGCGGGGTCCGCGTCCACGCCGTCCCGGCCCGGCACGACGGCAGCCGCGGCCCGTGGTCGCGCGACCGGGCCGACGCCATCGGCTTCGTGACCGAGGGTGCCGCCCGGACGTGGTATGCGGGTGACACCGGCCTGTTCGACGGGATGTCCGGCCTGGGCCCGCTGGATCTGGCGCTGATCCCGGTCGGCGGCTGGGGGCCGACGCTCGGGGCGCACGGGCACCTGGACGCCCGGGACGGCGCCGAGGCGCTGCGCCGGGTGAGGGCCTCCTGGGCGGTGCCGGTGCACTACGGCACCCTGTGGCCGATGGGGATGGGCCGGGTGCGGCGGCACATGTTCGACGAGCCGGGCGCCCGCTTCGCCGAGTTCGCGGCCCGGGCCGCACCGGACAGCCGGGTCCGGGTGCTCGCGCACGGGGAGACCCTCGGCCTCGAGCAGGCTGCGTGACCGACACCCTCAGCGCCTGCGGCTGGCTGTTCCTGGTGGTCGCGTTCGGTGCCGTCGTGCCGATCGTCCCTACCGGGGCGGCGGTCAGTGCGGCCGCGGCGTTCGCGTTCCATGAGCACCCGTACACCATCGGGCTGGTGGTGGCGGCCGGAGCGGCCGGAGCTTACGCCGGCGATCTGGTGATGTACGCGATGTGCCGGCTCGGCGGCGAGAAGATGGCCCGCCGGCTGCGCTGGCTGCGCGACGAGCACCATCTCGCCGGCGTGCAGGAGCGGTTGCGGGCGCACCGGGTGCAGGTGCTGCTGGTGTCCCGGCTGATCCCGGGCGGCCGGGTGCCGGTGCTGCTGGCGGCCGCGTTCGCCGGGATCGGATGGCGCACGTTCGTGGTCGCCAACCTGCCCGCCTGTGCCCTGTGGTCGGTGGTGTACGCCACGATCGGCCTGGTGAGTGGTTCGTTCTTCGTCGAGCCGTGGCAGGGCGTGGCCGCTGCCGTGGTGCTGATCCTGCTGGTCAACCAGGCGATCACCTGGTTCTCGAAGAGGCGGGCGGCCGGCGCGACCACGTCGTGAACCTGGTCCGCACCCCGTCCTTACCTCTCCCTTACATCGACGCTCTACGTTCCACGGCATGACCGATCGCCGCCGGACGGCCCACCTGCTCCGCCGGCTCACCTTCGGACCGACCGCCGCAGAGGTGGACGACGCAGCGCGAGCCGGCCACGAGGCCACCCTTGTGTCGCTGCTTCGTCCCGCCGCGCCCGCGCCGCCACCGGATCTGGGCCCGGACCCGCTCAGCCGGCTCGGTCCGGACGCGACCCGCGAGCAGCGGCAGAAGGCCCGGCGGGAGCAGGCCGACCAGGTGGCCGAGCTGACCCGGTGGTGGCTGGGGCGGATGGCCGCGGGCGGCGCCGCCGAGAAACTGACCTTCTTCTGGCACGGCCACTGGGCCACCAGCGCCCGCAAGGTGCGATCCGCCCAGCTGATGTTCACGCAGCAACAGACCTTCCGCCGGTACGGCCATGGCGACACCGGCCCTCTGGTCCGGGCGATGCTGCGTGACCCGGCACTGATCCTCTGGCTGGACGGGCAGAAGAACACCCGCAAGGCACCGAACGAGAACCTGGCCCGCGAGGTCATGGAACTGTTCACCCTCGGGGCGGGCGCCTACACCGAGGACGACGTCAAGGCGGCCGCCCGGGTTCTCACCGGCTGGCAGGTCGATCGGGTGACCGGCAACGTCCGGCTCGCGCCCGGTCGCCATGACGGCCGGGCGGTCACCCTGTTCGGCCGGACCGGGACGCTGGACGTGGACTCGTTCGCCGGCGCCCTGGTCCGGCACGAGGCTCATGTGCCCTTCCTGGCACGACGGCTGTGGGAGCGGTACGCCTCGCCGGACACCGTCCCACCGCCCGGGATCGCCGCGGCCGGCCGGGACACCACCGCCCTGCTGACCGCGCTCTGCCGGGACCCGGCGTTCGACGCCACCGGTGGGACCCTGGTGAAACAGCCGGTCGAATGGCTGGTGGGCGCGGTACGGCAGCTCGGCGTGCCGGTCGCCGGCCTGGCGTCCGCCGACCAGCGGCAGCTGCTGAACATCCTGCGCTCGCTGGGTCAGGTCCCGCTGCGGCCGCCGTCGGTCGGTGGCTGGCCGATCGGCGTGTCCTGGCTGACCACGTCGTCGGCGCTGACCCGGCTGCGCGCCGGGCAGCGGCTCGCGGCGCTGGCCCCGGCCGCCGCCGACCGGCTGACCGGTGACGACCGGCTCGACGCACTGGCCGGGATGCTCGTCATCGACGGCTGGTCCAACCGGACCGCGGCCGCGCTGCGGGCGATCAGGAACCCGCGGCAACTGCTGGCAGCCGGTCTGGCCAGCCCCGAGTACGCCATCCAGTGAGGACGACGAAGCAATGGACACCATCACCCGGCGCCGTTTCCTGGTCGCCGGCGGCGTCACCGGAGCAGCGCTTGCCGGCGGCACCGCCTACGGCCTGCGCGACATCCTGGGCACCGCCGCGGACCGTGACCCGGCGGCACGGATCCTCGTGCTGGTCACCCTCTACGGCGGCAACGACGGGCTGAACACCGTGGTGCCGTACGCGGATGCGGCGTACCGATCGGCCCGCCCGGACCTGGCCTACGCACCGGAGGAGGTCCTCGACCTGGGAAACGGCATCGGACTGAACCCCGGCCTGGCCGGGCTGCACCGGCGGTACCGGGACGGTGGGCTGGCCGTCGTCCGTGGGGCGGGCTATCCGAAGCCGAACCGCAGCCACTTCCAGTCGATGGACATCTGGCAGACCGCGCAGCCCGGACGGCCCGGCGTCACCGGCTGGCTCGGCCGCTGGCTCGACACCGTGGGCGGCGACCCGCGGCTCGCGGTGTCGTTCGAGCCGGTCCTGCCGCCGCTGCTGGCCGGGGCCACGAGCGCCGGGGCCACGGTTCCCGGCGGTGTGGTGTCGCTGCCCGGCGGTGTCTCCCCGGAACTGGTAGCCGGGCTCGGTACGCCGGTCCCCGGCGAGCCGCCCGCCCTGGCCCGCGCCGCGGCCTGCTTCGCCGACCTGATGCGCGTCCAGGACCTGATGAGACAGGTCGCCGAGGGCGCGGCCGAGGACGAGGAGACCGACGAGGGCGACACTCCAGGGGCGACCGCGACCGGTGGCGCCGCCCCGCCGCTGGATCAGCAGCTCGCCCTCGTCGCCAGATGCGTCGAGGCAGGCGCGGCGACCCGGGTCTACTCGGTGTCGCTGGGCGGGTTCGATCTGCACGCCGACGGCAAGGAGCAGCAGCGCTCGCTGCTGGCCAGGCTGGACAAGCCGCTGACCGCCTTCGCCGACCGGATGGCCGGCCGGGGTGTGGTGATCGCGGTGTACTCGGAGTTCGGCCGCCGGGTGCGGGCCAACGCCTCGGACGGCACCGATCACGGCACGGCGTCGGACATGTTCCTGCTCGGCGACGGGGTACGGGGCGGCATGCACGGCGAGCCGCCGAGCCTGACCGATCTCGACGACGGCGATCTGAAGTTCACCGTCGACTTCCGCGACATCTACGCGACGCTGCTGGACGGGGTGCTCTCCGCCGATCCGGAACGGATCCTGGACGGCTGGCGTGGCCGGATGCCGGGCCTGCTCAGTACTTGAGGTGCGTCCGGGTGAGCTTCGCGGCCTTCTCCACCAGGGAGATCCCGTTCGGCATCGTCTTGTTGGTGTGCGACAGGACCGCGATCGAGACGTCGGTGTCGTCGTCGGTGATCTGACCGACCGTGTTGATGATCCACAGATTGCTCTCGGTGGAGCGCTGGAGCCAGCCGTTCTTGACGGTGGCGTCCTCACCCTCCTTGGCCACGGCCGGGACGCCCCAGTCCTGGTCGGGGGCGACGGTGCTCATCAGCTTGTGGGCGTACGCCCGGGAGGCCTCGGTCAGTTCGCTCTTGTCGTCGACCAGCTGGGAGAGCAGCTTGACCTGATCCTTCACGGTCGTCCGCGTCAGGCCCCAGGAGCTGCTGACCTTGGTCTGGGTGAGACCCAGCCGCTTGTTGCAGGCGGTCAGCCCGCCGATCCGGCCCACCTTGCCGTACAGCGACGTGGTCGCGGCGTTGTCGCTGTACCGGATCATCTTGTCGGCCAGCGACTTCTCGCCGCCGGTCAGCTTGCGACCGTCGTCCTGGGCGGTGAGCAGCAGGCAGGCGAGCACCTGCACCTTGACCACGCTGGCGGTCTCGTACTTCTCGTCGCCTCGGTAGGACCAGGTCTCACCGGTCGTCCGGTCGAGGACGGCCACGGAGAACTCGGGTTTGCCGGCCGCGTACTTCTTGATCGCCGCGTCCAGCGCCTTGACCCGCTTGGCCCGTTCGATGGCAGCCAGTTCCTCGGGGGTCGGCCCGGTCGGTGTGGGTGAGGCGGTGGGAGTGTCCCGGAAGGCTCCGGCCAGGGCGCCGCCGCCGGTCCCGCCGGAGTCTCCGTCGGCCAGGAGGCCCTTGGCCACCAGGACCGAGCCGCCCAGGATGCCGAGCGCGGCCACCGTCACGATGAGGTTCCGGGTACGAAGCACCCATGCATACTGCCGTGTCCGGCCGCCGGATGGCTCATCGGAATCCCGTGTATTCCCGACTTTCGACGTTCCGCTCCGTCACCGGTACGGTCCGTCACCGGGTGGCGGGTGCGGTAACAGCGCACAATGGGCACATGTTCTCTTTCGTGTCCGGCGTCATCCAGCTGACCGCGTCGGCAGCGGGCCGGGTGATCGAGACGGCGGCCACCGCGGCGACCGTCCCGGTCCGTGCGGTCGCCCTGATCGGCCAGACGGAGTTGCTGCTCAACCGGATCACTCTGGCCGTCGCACAGGTCGAGGAGCTGATCAAGCGGGTGACGCTGGTGGCCACCTCGGCCGAGGCGGCGGTCGCCGACATCCGGGCGACCGCGACCACCGCCACTCTCGCCGTCGAGGAGGCCGCCACCGTCGCGACGGCCGCCGGTGACCTGATCCGCCGGGTGTCGCTCACGGCGGAGGCCGCCGGCGTGGTCGTCGGTGACGCGGCCACCGCGGTGGGTGACGTCACCGCCATCACGACGCGGGCCGCCAAGGTCGCCGACGAGGTCGACGTCATGGTCGGGGACTTCTCCCCCACCCTGCGCAGCGCCGCCCCGCTCGCCGCCCGCTTCGTGTCCGAGCTCACCCCCGCCGAGGTGACCGCGGCGATCCGGATGATCGACGAGTTGCCCGCCCTGCAGCGGCACCTCGTGCACGACGTGATGCCGCTGCTCGGCAAGCTCGACCAGGTCGGCCCGGATCTGCACAAGCTGCTCGAGGTGACCGAGGATCTGCACCTGGCCATCGCCGGGCTGCCGGGCCTGAAGATGCTGCGCCGCCGCGGCGAGGAGCGGGTGCACGACCAGCCCTGATCAGACGGCCAGGATCATGCCCTTCAGTTCGTAGGAGGCGATGTCCGGGCGGATCGTCACCCTCGGTTCCTGGATCATCCGCAGTCCGGGCATGGCGAACAGTTTGCTGAGGAAGATGTCGGTCTCCTGGATCGCGATGTGGGCGCCGGGACACCGGTGCGCGCCGTCGCCGAAGGAGAGGCCGGGCCCGACCGGCCGGCCGGGGCACACCGCGCCCGGCTGGTCGCCGGTCTCGCTGCGGTCCAGATTGGCCGCGGCCACGGCGACGTCCACCCGGGCACCGCTGGGGATGGTCACGTCGCCGACCTCGACGTCGGCGGTGGTGTGCCGGAGCAGGTCGCCGACGACCGGTTCGAGGCGCAGGATCTCGTGCAGGATCGCCACGCGTTCCGGCGGGGCGCCGGCGGCGTACCGCTCGCGCAGTGTCTCGTCGGTGAGCAGATGCCAGGCGGCGACCGTGATGAACTCGCGGGTGGTGACCATCCCGGCGGCCGCGAACGTGACGCACTCGCCGAGGATCTCGGCGGTGGTGCAGCCCTCGTCGATGAGGTGCGAGATCAGGTCGTCGCGCCGCTGCCGCCGCCGGGCCGCGACGGCCGGGCGCACGTCACGCCAGAGGAACGACAGCAGGACGTAGTTGTTGAAGGCCTTCTGCCGGGCCGCCGCCAGTCCACGGGCGTCCGGATCGGGGATGCGGAAGAACCGGTCGAGCCGGTGCGGCATGCCGGGCGGGCTCTCGGTGAGGCCGACGACCTCGGCGGCGACCGCGACCGCCAGCTGGAAGGAGAGTGCCGAGAGATCGGCCGCGCCGCGCCTGCGCAGCACCTCGCACTGTTTGTCGGCGAGCCGGTGCATCAGGTCCTGGTATGCGGACTCGACCCGTTTCGGGGTGAAGTACCGTGCCGTCTGCCGTCGCTGCTCACGGTGTTCGGGCCCGTCCCGGTACAGCATCGGCAGTCGCATCCGGCCCTGGTGGCGAAGTGCGTTCTCGATACCGAGCCCGGCCTGGCGGGTGTCGGTGTGCCGCAGGAACAGCCGCGCGGTGGCGTAGTCCTGAATCCGCCAGACCCCGTCGTCCCCGTGCGCTACCGGGCAGCCCGGCGTTCCGGCGCCGCGGTGCACCTTGCGGCTGTTGTTCACTGTGGTCATCCATGAATTGTGATACAGCGCACCCGCCCCCGATCAAGTGACCGGGGGCGGGTGTCCGTGCCGGGCCGGTCCGGTCAGCCGGAGCACACGCGGTGTGCCCCGGCCACCGGGCCGAGGGGATCAGAAGACCGAGACGCCGTACGCGCTGAGGGCCTCGACGACCGGCTGGAAGTAGGTCACGCCGCCGCTCGTGCAGTTGCCGCTACCGCCCGAGGTCAGGCCGTGCGCGGTGGTGCCCGAGTAGAGCGAGCCGCCGCTGTCGCCCGGCTGGGCGCAGACGGTGGTGCGGATGAGGCCGGAGACCGAGCCCTCGGCGTAGTTCACCGTGCTGTTGAGCGCGGTGACCCGGCCGGAGCGGGTGCCGGTGGTGGAGCCACGACGGGTGACGGTCGCGTTGACTGCCGGGGTGGCGGCCCGGGTGATGTCGACCGAGGTACCGACGCCACCGGTCTTGGTGATCGTCGTGTTGGTGTAGCGGACGATGCCGTAGTCGTTGCCGGGGAAGCTGGTGCCGGCGGTGGTGCCGAGGGTCACCGAGCCGTTGTTCCAGGACGAGGTGCCCCGGGTGCAGTGGCCGGCGGTGAGGAAGAAGTTGGTGCCGGCGCTGTTGCGCACGTTGAAGCCGAGCGAGCAGCGGCCGCCGCCGGAGTAGATGGCGTCGCCACCGGAGATCCGCAGGCTGAGCTTGCCGGGGATGCTCTCCACGCGGGCGGTGTCGCCGAGCTTGGCGACGGTGGCCTTGACGGCGGCGAGCTTGGCGCCGGTGACGCTCTCGTCGACGGAGACGATGACCTGGTTGGTGACCGGGTCGACGGCGAACGCGGTGCCCGGGGTCTTCAGGTTGACCTTCAGGCTCTCGTCGGCCGCGGCCAGCGTGGCACCGCTGCGCGTCACGTAGCGCGGGGTGGCGCCGGCGGCCTTCACCTCGGCGGCGGTCGCGGCGTCGGTCACGTTGACGACGAGCTTGCCGGCGGAGTCGAGATAGGAGCCGGCATCACGGACACCCAGACGGGTATCGAGGCTGGCGGCGAGGGTGGTCAGGTCGGCGGGCGCGATCGGGGCGGCCGCCGCGGGGGTGGCGGCGAGTCCGCTTCCGACGAGCAGGCCCATGGCCAGGCCGACGATCGGTCGGCGAAGCTTCGGGTTGAGCACGTTTCCTCCCAGGGGGAACGGGTAGGTGGTGGTACGCCCGCTTCGACGCACCGCGTGCTCGCAAGTATTTAAATTCCTCAATCCCCTGGCAAGATGTGTGAACGATCACCATCTATTGATCAACAGAGGGATGACCAGGAAGAACACCGTAGCCATATCGTGAACCTATTACCCGTTCGGGATGAATCCAAATAAAACGCAACCGGCCGGTGACCTCGGGTCACCGGCCGGCGCGGCGGCTACATCGACACACGGGGACCGCTCACCTACCGCTCGTCGATGACGATCACGGCATCATCGGCGAGCCGGTAACCGAGGCCGTACACCGTGGTGATCAGCTCCGGGTCGCCGAGTTTGGTCCGCAGACGGCTCACGTGCACGTCGACCGTGCGGTTGGTGGTGTGCCGGTGACCCCATACGTGGGTGAGCAGCTGCGATCGGCTGAACACCTGACGCGGGTGGCGGGCCAGGAAGAGCAGCAGGTCGTACTCCAGCCGGCTGAGCTCGAGCAGCCCGCCGCCCCGGAACGCGGTCCGGGCGCGCGGGTCGAGACGGATCTCCCCGGCGTTCTCCGTGGACCCCGCCGCCGCTGCGCCGTCCAGCTCCACCGCGGCCGATGCGCCGGCGGCGTCCACCAGTTCGCGCAGCGCGGCGAGCACACGCTCCCGGCCACCGGCACCGCCCGCGATGCTGATCGTCACGGTGACCGGCTGGTCATCCTCCACATGATGCTCCGGCGGCGGGTCGGGCACCGGCCGTAGCAGGACCGGGCGGGGGTACGTGGAGTGCGGATGGGCGACGGCGAGAGCGGACATGTGCGACTCCTTCACGATGAGTGAGGCAAGGATACTATTCCTATCTGCTTGATAGGCAGTGGCAGGCATCATATCCACCCTGGTGACAATTCCCTATCGAGTAACTAGGATTTCCTGCCATGGCCGGTCCCCAGCAGCCTCGCTCCGGCCTCGCCCGAGACCGGTGTCCTCCACGACGACCACGCGGCGGCTCCACCGGCCGCCCGGATCACTCCGGCGCTCTCACCGACGTAGAAAGGTCACATCACAATGACGGGAATCGTGGTGGTCTCCGGCAACCCGCGGGCCGGATCACGGACGTCGACGCTGGCCGTAGCGGTCGGTGAGGCGATCGCCGGGCAGCTCGGGTCACCGCAACCGCACGTCGTCGAGGCCGGGTCACTCGGCCCCGGCCTGCTCACGCCCGGCGACGAGGCGACCAAGGCCGCCGTCGCGGTCCTCACCGAGGCCAACCTGCTGGTCGTGGCCACGCCCACCTACAAGGGCAGTTACACCGGCGTGCTCAAGGTGCTGCTCGACCAGCTGCCGGCCAACGCACTGGCCGGCAAACTCGCCGTCCCGGTGGTGACCGCCGGTGTCGCACCGCAGGCCGCGGCTGCCGAGGCCCTGCTGCGTCAGCTGCTGGTCGAGCTCGGCGCCATCGTGGTCCGGCCGGGCCTGCCGGTGCTGGAGTCCGACCTGCCCGACTCCGGCGCGATCGCGCAGAAGTACGCGGCCGCGCTCGACTGGTGACGAGCGCGGCCGCGGACCGTCACGTCAGCTGACGGTCAGGGTGTAGCTCCTGGTCGCCGACTGGCCCCAGGCATCGGTGAAACGCACCGTGAAGGTGAACTCGCCGGCCGTGGCCGCAATGCCGGAGATCAGGCCGGACCCGCCGAGCTCCAGTCCGTCCGGAAGTGCCCCGGCGACCAGCGACCAGGACCCGTCCCGCCCGTCGGCGACCGTGAGCTGCTGCTCGTACGCCTCCTCGACGGCCGTGCCGGGCAGCGACCCGGTCTCGATCACCGGGGTGGAGGCCACCACCGGGATCACCACCCGCTTGGTGACCACCTGCGGCACGTAGTCGGTGAAGCGCACCGTCACCGTGTAGCGGCCCGGCTTCGCCGCGGTGCCGGAGAGCACACCGGACGAGGACAGCGACAGCCCGGCCGGCAGGGTCCCGGCGTCGATCCGCCAGGAGCCGCGACGCCCCGTGGTCAGCGCCAGGCGTGCCGAGTACGGCCGGCCCACCTCGGCGGTCGCCGTCTGGGAGGTCGCGATCACCGGGGCCTTGGGCGGCGCCGGGACGAACAGCAGCCGGTTCGGGGAGCCGGCCCGGTCGGTCACCCTGTCCTTGGTGGAGTCCGCGATCAGCCTCGCCTGCACCTGCGCCGGGGTCCAGGCCGGGTAGGCGTCCAGGATCAGCGCGGCCGCACCCGCCACGTGCGGCGCCGCCATCGACGTGCCGCTGTACCGGGCGGTGGCCGTGTTGCTCGCCGCGGTGGCCGATGTGATGTCCACGCCCGGCGCGAACAGGTCCACGCCCTTGCCGTAGTTGGAGAACGACGCGCGCCGGTCCCGGCTGTCGGTCGCTGCCACGGTGACCGCCGCCGGCACATCCGCCGGGCTGCTCAGCGAGACGTTCGAGTTCTCGTTGCCGCCCGCGACCACGTAGGTGATCCCGCTGGCGATCGAGTCCCGCACTGCGGCGTCGAGCGCCGGGCTGTACCCGCCGCCCAGGCTCATGTTGGCCACCGCCGGGTGGACCGCGTTCCCGGTCACCCAGTCGATGCCGTCGATGATGTCGGACACCCAGCCCTCGCCCGCGCAGTCCAGCACCCGGACCGCGACCAGCTTCACCTTCTTGGCCACGCCGTACGCCGACCCGCCGATGGTGCCGGCCACGTGCGTACCGTGCCCGTTGCAGTCGCTCGCGTCCGTGTCCCCGCCGACGAAGTCGTAGCCGTGCCGGGCCCGGCCGGCGAACTGCTGGTGACCGGTACGGATCCCGGTGTCGATCACATAGGCGTGCACCGCGTCGCCGTCAGCGGACGGCCGGTAACTCTTGGAGAGCGTCTTTCCGCGCTGATCCACCCGGTCCAGGCCCCACACCGGGTTCTTCTGCGTGGCGGTGAGCGCGACCTTCCGGTCCGGTTCGACGTACCGCACGGACGGGTCGGCGGCGAGCCGGTGAGCCTGAGCGGCGGTCAGCTCCGCGACGAAGCCGGGGAAGCCGCGGAAGTCACGCAGCAGGCGGCCGGAGCCGAGACCGTGCGCCGAGAAACCCGGGGCACCGTCCTTCAGCGTGACGATGTAGCGGCCCTGCGGCTCGGCGGCGTACGCCGGAACCGGGGTCGTGAGGGCGGAGGCGACCACAGCCGCGGCGATCCACTTGCGCATGCCCCCGGTGATCGGCCGCGACACACCCCGGTTGAGGGTTAGAGACGGTGGGCCAGCAGGGCCAGACGGACCCGGTTCGGACTCCCGGTCTTGGTCATCAGCGCGGCGATGTGGCTCTTCACCGTCGTCACCCCGATGTGCATCCGCTCGGCGATCTCGTTGTTGCTCAGCCCCTCCCCGACCAGGCCCAGCACCTCCTGCTCGCGGCCGGTCAGGCCGTCGACCGGTCCGCGCCGTTCCGGGCGTGCGTCGACCGCGCGGCGGACCAGCCGACGCAGCACCTCCTGGCTGAACGGGCTCTCCCCGGACGAGGCCTGCCGGATGCCGCCGAGCAGCTCCTCCGGCGGCGCGTCCTTGAGCAGGAAACCGCAGGCGCCGGCCTGCAACGCCGGATAGAGGTGGTCGTCGTCGCCGAACGTGGTCAGCACCAGGACCCGGGCCGACGGGCGGGCCGCCACGATCCGGCTGGTCGCGGTGATCCCGTCGACCCCCGGCATCCGCAGGTCCATCACGATCACGTCGGGCAGCAGGCGGGCGGCCGACTCGATCGCGGCCCGCCCGTCCCCGGCCTCGCCGACGACCTCCATGCCCGGTTCGGCGTCGCAGAGCATCCGCAACCCGGCCCGGATCAGCTGCTGATCGTCCACGAGCAGGACCCGGATCATCCCGGCAGCACGGTGCTCACACGCCATCCCTTCCCGTCCGGCCCGGCGGTGAGAACCCCGCCCAGCACCTCGACCCGCTCCCGCATGCCGGTCAGTCCGTGCCCGCCGCCGACCGGGACGTCCCGGGGGCCGCTCAGCGGGTGCCCACCATCGTCCGTCACGCCCCAGGTGAGATCGGAACCGGTCATGGCAACCGTCAGCGAGGCCGTGGCGGCGGGGCCGGCGTGTTTTGCCACGTTCGTCAGCGCCTCCTGGGTGAGGCGGAGCACCGCCAGGCCACGGACGGCGTCCAGGCCTCCGACCGCCGGGTCGATCTCCGCCTCCACGATCACCCCGGCCAGGCGGGCCTTCTCCACGGCGCCGGCCAGCGCGGCGGGCAGGGCCGAGGGCTCGATCGCGGTGAGGGACGCGTCACCCCGTACGCCATCGGGGTCCCGGAGCACCGCGACCAGCCGCCGCAGATCCGTCAACGCCTCCGTCCCGGTCCGATGGACGTCGTCGAAGACGTCGGTCACCTTCGGGTCGAGGCCGGGCAGCACGTGCCGGGCCACGCCGACCCGCAGCACCACCGAGGCGATGTGGTGGGCGACCACGTCGTGCAGTTCACGGGCGATGGCCGCCCGTTCGTCGGCACGCGCGGCGCGCTGCTCCGACTCGGCCCGGCGGGCCGCCTGCAGACCGAGTTCGTGGGTGGTGCGACCGACCGTGCCGATCAGGACCGGCAGGCCCAGGCTGGTGGCCAGGCCGACGAGCTGTTCGGTGAGACTCACGTCCGAGCCGGGCAGCCCGAACGCCAGGTAGACGGCGGCGACCAGGCCGGTCCCGGCTCCGACCCAGGCCTGCCGCGGCGCCCAGAACGCCAGCTCACCGAGCGCCCAGGCGGTGCCCACCTGACTGATCGTCGGGTCGTCGAGAACGATCAGGCTGATGGCGAACAGCACGGTCTGCACCAGCAGGTTGATCGGCTGACGCCGGTGCAGCAGCAGGCCGGACCCGAACGCGAGACCGGCGAGCACCCACTGCGGCCCGGTCGGCGGCTGCTGCGTCCCGCAGATGACGAGCAGGTACCCGACTCCGCTGGCGATCAGCAGCATCATCCGCGGAAGCGTCTTCCGTGCGTCGAACAGACGACCCGCCCAGCTCATGGCGGTCAGCCTAGGCGCTCGCGCCAGCGGGGACGCACTGCCAGGTAGGCGGCCAGCCCGAGGGGCCCCAGCATGATCGTGAGCAGCAGGATCGGCGCCATCACCAGCACCGGCACACCACGCTCCCGGCTGTCCAGGTAGGACCATCGGCCGACGAACAGGTCGAAGGCGATCATGTGCGCCCATCCGGCCGCCGCGCCGGCCGGGGAGCCGAGCAGTCCGGCCACCCCGTCCAGGGTCGGGTTCGACACCGCCGACCACACGCCGCCGAAGTCCGGCACGATCAGCGCCGCGTAGATCGCCACGATCGGCAGGACGATCAGCGGACTCTTCATGATCCGCTCGGTCCAGGACCACTTCGGCAGCACGATCATCAGCGCCCAGAACGGCACGGCCAGCAGGAACGTCAGGTCGAAGAGGATCCCGGTCATGACCGGCTCCACACCGCGGCGACACTCGCGGCGGCGGTCACCGTCGCGAGCGCTGCGAACGCGGCGAGGGTGATCGCGTCCGGTTCCAGCAGCGGTTGCGCACGCAGCGCCTGCCAAGTCAGAAGAAGCACGAGTACGGCGTACGCGCTCCCGCCGATCAGCACAAGACGTGCCCGTACCCGATCCGCCAGCCGGGTCCACCGGCCGAGAGCGAACGCGAGGAGCGGGATGGCCTGCAGCGCGTGCAGCCCGACGAAGTGGCTGATCCGCAGATCGCCGCCGGTGGTGCTCCACCCGGTGACCGGCATGCCCGGCCCGCCGTCCGGCACGCCGACCGAGTGCGCCCCGATCATCCCGGTGTCGGTGACCTGCGAGGTCATCAGGAACGCGAGCGCCATGCCGAGCAACGAGACACCCAGCCCCAGCCGGATCGCGAACGCCGCCGGCCGGTCCGGGATCCGCTGCCGCAGCGTCACGACACCGATCACCACCTGGGCGAGGAACAGCACCATGATCGATGTGCCCATGACCGACCAGAGCAGCGCGTCGAGCGGGGTCTCCATGTTGTAGTGGCTGGTCCGGCCGCGCAGTACCTGCGCCACGATGATGGCCAGCTCGGCGACCGCCACGCCGACGATGATGATGCCGGACCATTCGGCGGGACGGCTGCGGCGCGGCAGGATCGCCAGCATCCAGGCCAGCGTCCAGGCGTAGAAGACGAAAGAGACGGCGAACTTGAAAGGCTTGAGCCAGATCGGTACGCCCGTGAGTATCCGGTCGTCGAGGAAGACACCGGCGGCCGAGATGACGGCCAGCACCGCCGCGGCGGCGGTCAGCCAGAGCAGCGGCCGGTTCCAGCGGACCGGCGTGCGCAGAACGGGCAGGCTGCCCGCGGTAAGCGAATCGATGGTGGTCATGAGGACACGTTCCCGCTCGTGCGGCCCCGGATCGCCCGCCCGGCGGCCGCATTCACGGCCGGTCGAAGGAGGGCTTCTCCTCCCTTGGTAGGAGAAGCCCATACTGGCGCGGTGGATCATTCCGTCCCCCTGATTGACTTCCCCGCCGACGAGACCGGCCGGCGTTCCAGCACCGCTTTCGGGCGGGCCGTCGTCGCCGACGCGCTCCGTCACGTCGACCCGTCCGCCGCGGCAGCCGCCGAGCGTGAGACGGACTGGCGGCGCGGCTATCTGCGCCACTTCCGGGCCCTGGTGGAGACCGGACTGGCCGCCGACGGCACAGCCGGCTACGAGATCGCCGAAGCCGGGCTGGCGTCGGTGCAGGCCCGCGTCCGGTACCGGCGCGACGACGGCGAGTTCACCCTGGCCCAGGCGCTGATGGCGGCGCCCGGACGGTCCTTCGACACGATCGAGGTGAAGGGGCCGGAGCGGCCGGAGACCGAGGTCGTCCTGCCGTACCGGGGGGAACTGCTGCGCGGTGACGCCCTGCAACGCCGCCTGGACGCCTGGGTCGCCGCCGGCGTCGTCGAGGAGTCGTGCGCCGAGGCGGTTCGCGAGGTCGCCGATTCGCCGGACTGGCTCGACCTGAGCGACCAGACGCTGGTCGCGGCCGGAGCCGGCACCGAGATGGGCCCGGTCGGCGCGGTCCTCGGCTGGGGCGGCACCGTCCTGGCACTCGACCTGCCCCGCGAACGCGTGTGGCAGCGCGTCGAATCCATCGCGGCCGGCAGTGCGGGGCGGCTGCTCGCCCCGATCAGTGGTGACGTGCCCGGCGCCGACCTGCTCAGCGACCTCAGCGCGGCCGCCCAGTGGGTGCTCGGTTTCGAGGGCCGGCTGATTCTCGGCAACTACGTGTACGCCCCCGGCGGGGACTACCCGCTGCTCGCCGCGGCCGTCGACGCGCTCGGCACCCACCTGCGGCACCACCGGCACGACACGGCACTCGCCTTCCTCGCCACCCCGACCGACGTCTACGCCGCCCCGGCCGCCGCCGTCCATCACGCCCGGGAGCGGTACGCCGCCCGCAGCGCCCGGGCGAGGATGACCGCCGCCGTCTCGGCGGGCCGGCTGATGCGCCCCAACTACCCGTGCGACGAGGTGCCGGGGCTCAACGACAGTCTCGTACCGCAGCAGGGACCCAACTACGCCCTGGCCAAGCGGGTGCACCGGTGGCGGGCCACGCTCACCCGGCGCGACGGGGTGGTCAGTTTCGCGGTGGCGCCGCCGACCCGTACCCGGTCGGTGCTCAACAACCGCCTGCTCGCCGCCGCCTACGCCGGTGCGCACCTGTTCGACGTGGAGATCTTCGAACCGGCGACCGCCAGCAAACTGATGGCACTGCTGCTCGTGCACCAGATCCGTAAACCGCGGGCGGCGTCCCCCGCTGCCTGGGCCGACGAGGCCGTCGCCGCCGCGCACGGCGGTCTGTGGCACACCGCGTACCACCCGCGGACGGCGCTGCCGCTGGCCGCGGTCCGGGGCCTGGTACTGCCGCGATGACGGCGGCGGGGCTGGTGCTGGCGGCCGGGGCGGGACGGCGTTACGGCATGCCGAAGGCGCTGGTCCCGTACCAGGGGCGACTGCTGGTGCAACGTGCCGCGGACACGTTGCGCGAGGCCGGGTGCGCGCACGTCACGGTGGTGCTCGGGGCGGCGGCCGAGGAGGTCCGGGCCGCCGCCCCGGACCTCCCGGCGACCGTGTTCAACCCGGACTGGGCGACCGGGATGGGCTCGTCGCTGCGCGCCGGGCTGGCCGCTCTCGAGCCGACCGCCGCGACCGCCGCGCTGGTCCTGCTCGTCGACATGCCGGGGGTCAGCGCCGAGGCGGTCCGCCGGATCCTCGCCCACACCGGTCCCGGGGCACTCGTGACGGGTGGTTATGGCGACCGGCGCGGGCATCCGGTGCTGCTCGGGAGGGACCACTGGGCCGGGGTGGCGGCGGGCGCCACCGGTGATCGGGGTGCCCGCGACTACCTGCGGGCCAACGCCGTCCGGGTGGTGCCGGTGGGCGATGTCGCCGACGACACCGATATCGACGTTCCGTGACCACCCGGTAGCACAAAATTACAGGCAACCTTTTCGCGCGGCGTACACACTTAATCAGTGGAATGCATTTCTCTGTGCAATTCCATTGGCCGGTTAATTTACTGATTAAGTGAGTTGACAGGGATTATCGAACGGGGCCAGCATTGGCCCCGTTCCCCCATTGATCCCCGGAAAGGCTTCACGTGTTCAACAATCTGCGGAAACGGTGGCGCGCCGGTGTCGTGGCGCTCGCCGCCCTCGGACTCGGACTCGGAGCGGTCGTCCACACACAGGGCGCCTCCGCCGCGACATGGCCGACCGCCACCGGCTCCGTGAAGCTCACCGCCAGCAAGTCCGTCTCCGGCACCCTCGACGGCGGGTTGAAACGTTACGTCGGCAGCGGTGCCCTCGGCGGCTCCGGCCAGGAGGAGGGCCAGGACCCGCTCTTCGTCCTCGCCGACGGCGCCACCCTGAAGAACGTCATCATCGGCTCCCCCGCCGCCGACGGCGTCCACTGCCTGGGCTCCTGCACCATTTCCAACGTGTGGTGGGAGAACGTCGGCGAGGACGCGGCCACCTTCAAGGGCGGATCGAGCGCCAAGTACACCGTCACCGGCGGCGCCGCCAAGGGGGCCGACGACAAGGTGTTCCAGCACAACGGCGGAGGCACCCTGACCGTCAGCAACTTCGCGGTCAGCGACTTCGGCAAGCTCTACCGCTCCTGCGGCAACTGCTCCACCCAGCACAAGCGGGCCGTCGTCCTGAAGAACGTCGCCGTCACCGCCCCCGGCTCGAGCCTCGTCGGCATCAACGCGAACTTCGGCGACACCGCCACGTTCTCCGGCATCACCATCGCCGGTGACAGCAGCAAGAAGATCTCCATCTGCGTCACCTACAAGGGCAACAAGACCGGCGCCGAACCCACCAAACTCGCCACCTACAAAGCGAGCACCGGCGGCGACGGAACCAGCTGCAAATTCACCAGCTCCAACGTGACCTACAAATAATCGGTTTGCTGCTCCACCGTGCGTTCCCCCGACGCTTTCCCCCGGTGTGAGCGCGAACCACCAGAGAAACGGCCGGGCCCGGTGCCAGACGGGTCCGGCCTTTCTCGTACGTATGCCGGCCGGGCGTGGCCGCCGTCTCGTGCACCCGCGACGGCGCACCACACCCGGCCAGAACCCAGCGCTGTAACAGCCACCCGGAAACAGCGCTGCATCCTGGCCGCCGAACCCCGGCCAGAACCCAGCGCTGCAACAGCCACCCGGAAACAGCGCCGCGTTCTGGCCGGGGTTCGCGGCTTCGGTCAGCGGGAGCGGAGACGGCGGAGCATCCGGGCATCGGTGAAGCCGACGGCCCGGGCCGCGGCCTCGAGCGTCGAGCCGTGGCCGATCAGGTACTCGGCGCGCTCCACCCGCAGAACCTGCTGATAGCGGAGCGGCGTACGGCCGGTCGCGGCGGTGAACAGGCGGGTCAGGGTGCGTTCACTGACACCGGCACCGGCGGCCAGGTCGGCAAGTGGCAGCACGCCGGCGAATTCGGCGTCGATCCGGTCCTGCACCCGGTGCACCACGTCGCTGAGATGTGCACGGTGCCGCAGCATGGCGCTGTGCTGCTGTTCGTCGCCGTTGCGGCGGGCGTAGACGACCATCTCGCGGGCCACCCGGGCGGCGGCCGCCGGCCCCTGCCGCTGGGCGACCAGGTGCAGGGCCAGGTCGATACCGCTGGCGATGCCGGCCGAGGTGACCACCCGGTCGTCGCAGACGTAGAGCACGTCACGGGCGACGGTCGCTTTCGGGAACCGGCGGGCCAACCCGTCCTGCAGATCGTGGTGGGTGGTGCAGCGGCGCCCGTCGAGCAGTCCGGCACGGCCGAGGGCGTCGGCTCCGGCGCAGACGCTCGCGACCGTGCCGCCCGCCCGATGGTGTGCGGCGATCCGATCAAGCGTGGCGGCGGTGAAGAAGCCGTAACCGTTGCGCCAGCCCGGCACCAGGAGCAGGTCGTCGGCGGTGAGCTCGGGCCAGTCCAGCGAGGCGCAGAGCGGCACGCCCTGCCAGGTGGGCACCGGTGAGGCCTCGGCCACGTAGACGAGTTCGTAGCCCGGCGCGGTGGAGAACACCTGGGCGGGACCGGCGAGATCGAGCAGGTGCACCTGCGGGGTCAGCACGAACAGCACCCGGCTCACGATCCGGTCACCCCTTCCGGCGGACGGACGCAACGATACGGCCGCCCGGCAGGCACCGCGACGCGGCGGTCGGCAGACGCCGCGTCGCGACGGTCGGAGACGCCGTGGCGGTCGGCAGGCGCCGCGACGTGGCGGTCGTCAGCCCACGATCTCGGCGACGGTCCGGACCGTGGCGAAACGGCCGGAGAGGGCGTAGACGGTGCGGGCCGCCACGTCGGCGGCGGAGAGGGTACGCGGGTCGGCGAGCAGTTCCTCGACGGTCTGGCCGGCGGGGGCGTCCGGGTGCGGGATCGGGTTGGTGGCGGTGGCGTCGATCGCGAAGGTGACCTGGTAGCCGAGGTCGGAGGCGACACGGGCGGTGGTCTCGACGCACTGTTCGGTACGCAGGCCGCACACCGTGATCGTGCGGACTCCCGCCGTGGTGAGCAGGTGCTGCAGGTTGGTGGTGGTGAACGCGTTGTGGACGGTCTTGGTCAGCAGCGGTTCGCCGGGGGCCGGGGACAGCTCGTCCATCACCCGGACGTGGCCGCTCGCCGGGTCGAAGGTGTTGCCGGTGCCGGGTTCGGCGTGGAGCACCCAGATCACCTGGTCGCCGGCGGCGCGGGCGGCGTCGACGAGCTGCCCGACCTTCTTGGCCACATCGGGGTTGTCGGTGGTGGCCCAAAGCGGGCGGGCACGGAAGGACTCCTGGACGTCGATCACGACGAGCGCGTTTGTCATACCTGCAATCCAACCGTTCCGCAGGCCGGGCCAGAAGGCACCATCAGGCCCGGCCCCGGAACGATCCGGTCAGGCTCCGGTGCGGCGGCGTTCCCGTGCGGCGGACCGGGTGCGGGCCTTGTCGAGCAGGCGGGCGACGTCGTCGGCGGTGGCCGGGCCGGGGTTGACGACGCTCACCCAGCCCTGCACCGCATAGGCGGGGTGCGGGATCAGCGTGTCCGGCTCCGCGAAGTCGATCTTGTCGCGGTGTTCCGCGAACTCCTCCGGGCCATAGCCGAACAGTTCGCGGAACCCGTCGCGTCCCACCTCGATGTTGAGCCGGTAACGTCCCGCGCCGGAGAGCTGGGAGCGCTCGTCGAAGTCGGGTACGTCGTGGCCGACGATCGTGGCAAAGGGGCGCATCCGGTCCTCGCCGGCGAAGAAGAAACGATCACCCCAGGTGTACGGCGGCATCTCGGAGCCCGCCTCGATCCGGGTCTCCGTCACGCCCGGCATGCCGCTGATCCGGGCGGCGTCGGCGGCACCGGGACCGTGTCCGATGTGCAGGATCGCGTCGCTCGTCCCGACGATCCCGGCGGTCAGCGGGAAGTGGCCGAGCAGGTCGGTCGCCCGTTCCCGCAGGCCGTCGCCGGCGGGTGGCGGCAGGAGCGCGGTGTCGGGGCCGAGCCGTTCCTCATAGGTGCCGGGTTCCGGCCGGTCGAGTCCGGCGGGCGCGCTGGCGCCGAGGCTGCCGGCGACGAACACGTAGCGGTCGCCGAGCAGCACGGACACGATCGATCCGGCGCCGGCCCACTCGGCGGCGTAGTCGACGCCCTCCCAGTGGGTCTCCCACCGGCTCGGGCCGCGCTGCAGGTGGGTGTTGTGGGCGGCGACCAGGACCGGGCCGCGGTCCCGCTCGGTGGCCAGGATGTCGAGCAGGTTCTGCGCCATGATCGAGTCACGGGTGGCGAGCAGGCGGCCGATCCGCTCCGACTGGCTGCCGGGTGCGGCGAGCGCCGCGTGGTAACCGAGCAGGCCGATGACGGTGGTGGCGAGCACCTTCGCCCGATACCAGGCAGCCGTGGAGGTCTCGGCGACGAGGCGGGGCGCGTGGCCGTACAACATCGTTCTGAGATCCTCGGCAAAGCCGCGAAGCGCGGCAGCCTCCGGTGACCGGCCGGGCGATCGCGTCGCGTCATACATGATCTCCGGCGCGCTCCAGGCGGCGTCGTCACCGATCAGAAGATCAAGATCCGGATTCTGTACGCCTACGTAAGAGCACAGTTCACGAAGGTATTTCCCGGGGCCGGGGGCGGCCTCGATCTCGGTGGGAGCGTCGAAGCCGTGGAAGGCGATGCGCTCGTGCGGTGGCAGGTCCGCGTTGTGGGCGCGCAGCCAGTCGACCAGTTCGCGGGTGGCCGGGTGCTCGCCCCAGCCGTGACTGATGCCGGTGGTCAGGTCGAGGTCGTCGCTGCGGTGCCGCACGTAGTCGTCGACCGTGAGCCCGGCGGCGCGGTCCGACTCGATCGCGACGGCGCGGAATCCGTGCCCGGCGAGCGTCTCGAGAATCCGGTTGCGGAGGCGGGGGAACGCCGGTTCGCCGTGGTACGGCTCGCCCAGCGCGAGCAGGTGCGGCCGGCGCTCGGAGATCAGGGACTGCAGCTCGGTGTCGAAAGCCATGACCTCAACCGTATCGTTGAACCAGCGGTTGAAGCTTTTGCCGATTCGACCTGGAGAAGTCGCTCTGAAGTCTCAAAACGGAGTTCACCGGCCGGTGGATCTGGCGCGGGTGCACGGGCTGTCCGCGCAGGCGATCCGCAACTACGAGCAGGCCGGAGTGATCCCGCCGGCCGGGCGCACGGCGAGCGGCTACCGGATCTACACCGACGAGCACGCGAGAGCGCTGGCGGCCTATCTCGCACTGATCCCGGGGTACGGCCACGCCGCGGCCGGGGAGATCATGCGAGCGGTGCTCCGGGACGACCTCGACGCCGCCCTGGCCGTGATCGATGCCGCACACGTGCAGCTGCGCCGTGACCGGGACACGGTGACCAGCGTCGCGGCGGCCCTGACCGAGGCACCGGCCGGGCCGGCGTCGGATCGGCCGCTCTCCGTCGGCGCACTCGCCCACCGGCTCGGCATCACCCCGGCGACGCTGCGCAAATGGGAGCGGGCCGGGATCCTCGCGCCGGCCCGGTCGAAGGGCGCCCGGGTCTACTCCTCCGACGACGTCCGCGACGCCGAACTGGCGCACCTGCTACGCCGCGGCGGATACCTGCTCGATCACATCTCGGCCGTGATCGAGCAGGTCCGCGCCGCCGGTGGGCCCGGACCGCTTGCCGCATCGATCGAGCAGTGGCGGGCCCGGCTCACCGCCCGCGGGCGGGCCATGCTCACCGGCGCGGCCCGGCTGTCGGACCATCTGGACGGCATACGGACATACGCCGCCCCGCCCGTGGGGGTGACGGGCGGGGCGGCGGGTTCAGGTGACGATCAGCGGGGGAAGTCGCGGTAACTACCGGTGTAGTAGTCGCCGACCTGCTCCCGGTACTCCGCCGTCTCGAAGGTGTCCTTGTCGTACTCGGGAGAGTTCTTGATCTGCTCCTTCGTACGGTCGACGTACACCTTGCGCTCGTTGTGGTCGAACGTCTGCACCGTGCCGGCCGGGAGGAGAACCTTCCGTCCGAAGATCCACGGTCCGGTGTCGACCACCAGGAAAGCACTGCCGACGTCGTGGCTGGCCTTGTCGACCGCGCCGATGTGACCATCGGTCGCCTCGACCTTGTAGCCGACCAGGTCCACGCCGGACGTACCGGACTCGTCGGCGGCCTCCACGGTCACCGGGTCGTTGCCCAGTGCCGACGGCTCCCGCCAGGTCCACGGAGTGAACGGTGTCGGTTGCATAACGGCCTCCTCAAATCGATGAATTCGCCGTTGTCGAATCGGTACCCGTTCGCTCCGCGCCCTAACCAGGTTTTCAGCGGACGATGTCGCCGCCGCCGAGTGCGCCCAGCTCAGAGCGGGTGGGCAGGCCCTCGCAGTCGCCCGGGACGGTGACCGCGAACGCGCCCGCGGCGATCGCCGTCCGCAGCCGCTGCCCGGCATCGGCCCCGGCGAGCCGGTCGGCGAGATAGCCGGCCACGAAGGCGTCCCCGGCACCGACCGTGTCGACGGCCCGGACCCGCAGGGCCGGCACCTCGAACCGCTCGCCGCCGATCAGGGCGGCGCAACCACGGGCACCGTCCTTCACCACGACCTCGGCCGGACCCAGCTTCGCCAGCCCGTCCACCGGGTCGCCGTCCACGAACAGCGCCGCCTCCTCCGGGCCCGCGAACACCACGTCGGCACGGCTGACCAGGTCGCGCAGCACCGGGGCCGCGTCGAACCGGGACCACAGCTTGCCGCGGTAGTTGACGTCCACCGACACCGGGACGCCGGCCGCGCGGGCCTCCTCGACGGCGTGGAAGACCGCGGCCCGGCACGTGTCGCTCAGGGCCGGGGTGATGCCGGTGACGTGCACGATCCCGGCCGCGGCGATCTCCGCGCGGGGCACGTCGGCGGGCACCAGGCGCGAGCCGGCACTACCGGCGCGGTGGTAGTCGGCCTGGATGAACTCGCTGGACCGCTGGTAGCGGATCATCAGGCCGGTGTGGGCGTCGTCGGGGACGGCCAGGACCCGTACGCCCGAGGCCCGCAACCGGGCCGCGATGATCGCACCCGTCGCGTCCGGGCCGAGACGACCCAGCCAGGTCGCGTCGCCTCCGAGCCGGGCGACTCCGATCGCCACGTTGCTCTCGGCACCGGCCACGCCGAGGGTGAAGCCGCGGGCGTGCTCCAGCGGGCCGATGCCGTCGGCGACGAAGATGCCCATCGACTCGCCGAAGGTGAAGAGGCCGCTCATGATCGTGCGAGGGTGACGGCGTCTACCGCCTGGCGGGCACGGGCGGCCAGAGCGGTCAGGCTGCCACCGGTCGCGGCGTCGCCGATCAGCGGCCCGCCGAGGCCGACCGCGACCGCACCCGCGGCGAGCCACTCGGCGATGCTGTCCAGGCCGATGCCGCCGGTCGGCATGACCCGCACGCCGGGCAGCGGGCCGCGGAGGTCCTTGAGATAACCGGGGCCGAGGCCGCCGGCCGGGAACAGTTTGACGATCGGCGCGCCGGACCGCTGCGCCGCGTGAACCTCGGTGGGGGTGAACGCTCCGGGATAGAACGGCACCGGCTGCGGGCCGAGGCCACCGACCGGCGCAACCAGGAAGGTGGCGCCGGCGTCGACGGCCGCCTTCGCGTCGTCCTCGGTCAGGATGGTGCCGGCGCCGACCGCCACGGTGTCGGGCAGCCTGCGGCGCAGGCCGGCGATCGAGTCCAGCGCGCCCCCCGAGGTGAGGGTGACCTCGAGAGCGGTGACACCGGCGGCGACGAGGACGTCGGCGACCGCGGCGAAACCGTCGGCGGTGGGGGCTCGGAGGACGGCGACGAGCCCGCAGTCGGCGATGGCTGCGGAGACAGGATCGAGGGGTGCGTTCTGATCGGTCACGGCCTCGATCCTGCCCGATGCAAACGTTTGCAGAAAGTTGTCAGCCGACCAGGCGGCCGATCGTCTCGAAGACGTCGGCGTAGAACGTGCCACCGATGCTGCGGAACAGCTGGAAGTCCTTGCCGGGGCTGCCGAAGAACGGCCGCAGGGTCCACGCCAGCTGGGTGCCGACGAAGCCGAACAGCAGGATCCAGATGTAGAGCAGCGTCATGCTTGCCGAGCCCTCGGGCCGGGCGGCCGGGACCTCGCGCTGATGCGGGTGCGCGACCGGCCAGGCCGGCGCGACCGGAGGAGCGGCCACCGCGACGGCGCCGTCCCCGTTCACCGGTGCGGCCTGGGCCGGAACCGGAGCGGGGGCCGGTGCCACCGCCGGGGCAGGGGCCGGGGCCGGGGCGGCGGCGAGAGCGGTCTTCTCCTGGTGGTCGTTGATCGCGCGCATGCCGGCGGTCAGGAAGCGAAGCCCGACCAGGGCGGTCAGCATCAGGATCGCCACGTTCAGCAACTTGAAGAACGCGTAGCTCTGCGCGGTGATCAGGAAGAACAGACTGATCGGGGCGAATGCCAGGGTCAGCACCGCGGTCACGGTGATGGTCACCATGATCAGTGTGAGCGCCTGGAGCACCGACAGTTTTGCTCCGAAGACCAGGTTGAACAGGTAGAGCGTCGGCAGGCAGATCGCCAGCGTGGCCAGGAACAGCAGCGGCAGTTTCACGAAGGACGCCGCGGCCTGCAGGGCGCTGTTGGAGAAGCCCAGCACCGCACCGTAGAGGGCGAGGCTCAGCGCCGAGCTGATCAGCATCTGCCCGGTGAGTTGTTTGAGGTCGCGTTCCTCGATTATCTGCCGCCAGATTCCGTCACGGTCACGCAGTAACCGCTCGATCACGAGGAGGCTGTTCCCGGCAGAGCTGGCCATCTTTGACTCCCGAGGGTGTGGGGGAACGGTCGCGGAGGCTTACCCTGTCGCCGTGAACGAACCGACCACGAGGGCCTCCGACGCAGAACGGTACCGTGTCGTCGCAATGCTTGAGAAGCACGCGGCCGCAGGTAGGCTGACCCTGGACGAATACACCGAACGCGTCGACCGGGCCCTGGCCTGCCGGACGCACGGCGATCTGGCGCAGGTCACCGCGGACCTTCCTGAACCGGAACCGGAGGAACCGCCCGCCGAGGACGACGACAACCGTCACCTGTTGTGGGCGTTCCTCGCAGCAGCGTTAGTCCTGGTGCTCCTCGGTGTGGTGCTCGGGCTCGCCCGCTGACACCGGGGCACGGCGCGGCCGGGCCCGGCCGTTGACGGGGACCGGTGGCTTGGGCGGGGTGTCCACGATGCCCAGCTCGTCGCGGATCGCCGCCTCCAGCTGCTGCACCACCAGCGGCACCTGCGCCAGCAACTCACGGAAATGGGTCTGCGGCTGCACCCCGACCACCCCGGCCGGGTTCATCTCCCCGTGCAGGCGCTCCAGCTGCATGTGCACAGCCAGCGCCGCGCTGCGCACCGGGCCGGACGCCAGCAGGCGGACCGGCATCAGCGCTGGGCCGACCTGGTCCACGTACACGATCGGGGCCGGAGGCTTCTCCCCCGCGTCGAAACTCGTCCGCAAACGGTGCGTCGCGTGCTCGAACGCGGCCAGCAGACGGCAGTAGGCGTCCTTACGTTCCTCATACCACCGCCGGTCCCGCCGGCCACGGTCGAGCAGGTGGTTGTTGCGGGCGACGACCAGGTGCGCCGCCGCGGCACCGGCCAGTGCGAACACGACCGCCACCAGGGGCAGTCCCCACCACGGGATCTGAGACACCCGCTTACCGTATCGAGCCGGGCGGCGAGCGGTCTGTCAACCACTCCCGCGGGCGAGCGCCGCGTCGATGGCTCGCGCCACCTCGGCGGTCACCCCGGACGGTCCCAGCAGCTCCCCGCGCCGCCGCAGCGCCGCCACCCGGTCCGGGCCGAGCCGCTCGGCGGCCGCCGCCCGGGCGCGCCGCAACCGGGCCGCCTCGGCCGGATAGACCTCGGCCGGTGGCAGTGCCCCGTCGAGCAGCACCGCCGTCTCGTCGGCACCGATCCGGACCAGCAGCACGATCAGATTGCGCAGGGCCGCCGCGTGCAGGGTGTCGTTGCCGGCCAGCCGCCACAGACGCAGCACCTCCCGGAACTCGGCGAGCGCCGGAACGGGGTCGCCGTGCCGGCTGCGCACTGCCACCGCCGCGGTGCCGGCCGCCGCCCGGAACAGGCGGTCGTCCACCGGCACGGCCAGCGCCACGGCCTCGTCGAACAGGGCGAGTGCCCGCTGCGGGTCGGTGTCACCGAGGGCCTCGCCCAGGCCGTACCGCGCCTCGGCCCGGGCGCTCGGATTACCTGTCGCGTCGGCAAGCGCCACCGCCTCGCCGGCCCGTGCCGTCGCCTCCGCCACCCGCCCCGACCAGGCCAGCACCAGTGCCTCACCGACCAGGCCGGACACCCGGTGGACCGGTTCGCCGTCCATCGCCCGGTAGTGCGCCAGGGCCGTCTCCGCCTCACAGGCGACGAGAGCCACGTCACCAAGCACCTCGTGCGCCGCGGCGCCCGGCGGGTCGGCGCGCCCCGCCAGGTCACGGGCCTCGGCCAGGTCGCCGCGGCCCCAGGCGTGGGTGGCCGCGGCGGCGAACGCGTCCGGGAGGGGCGGGCCGTCCATGGCGGCACGGCCCCAGGCGAGCACCTCGTACTGCTGGCAGCGGTAGCCGTAGCGGTACATGGCGGCGGCCAGCCGCAGGTCCGGCAGGAGTGCGTCGATCTCGCGGACCGCGGCGGCCTGCTCCGGGCCACGCATCCGGCGGTCCAGGTCCCCGGCCGCGGCGGCCATCACCGACGCGTGCCGCACCTCGGTGCGCGCCCGGTCGTCGCCGGCGTTCCCCGGGTCCGCGGTACGCCCGTGATCGTCGCCGATGTTCTCCGAGGCGTACGCCCGGACGGTCTCCAGCAACCGGAAACGCCCGGGCCCGTGCCGGGACACCAGTGACCGGTCCACCAGGCCCGCCAGCAGGGCAGCGATCCGGGCCCGCGGCAACTGCTCGTCGGCGGCGACCGCCTCGGCCACGGCCACCGTGAACGCCCCGGCGAAGACCGCCAGTCTGTGCAGCAGCAGTGCCGACGGCCCGTCGAGCAGCCCGAACGACCACGCCACCACGGCACGCAGGGTCCGGTGCCGGGCGTCGCCGCCGCGGCTGCCCCGGTCGAGCAGGTCCAGCCGGTCGTCGAGGCGGGCGTGCAGCTCGCCGACGCCGAGGACCGCCGCCTGGGTGGCCGCCAGCTCGATCGCGAGCGGCAGCAGGTCGAGACGTTCGACGATGTCGCCGACCAGCGGCGAATCCTCGACCCGGGCCCGCTCCCGGAACAGCCGGCGGCCCGCCCCGGCGTCCAGCGGGCCGAGCCGCAGCACCCGCTCACCGTCGACGCGCAGGCTTTCCTGGCTGGTCACCACGAGGCTGGTCGCGGTCGGCGCGGAGCCGATCCGGGGGCGATGGGTGCCGCTCAGGGCCCCGGCCACCCGGGCCGCCGCGCCGAGCACGTGCTCGCAGTTGTCGAGCACCACGACCCGGTGCGTGGCGGCAGCCGCGGCGATCACGGTGAGCGGATCGTCGTTCGGCGTGAGCCGGGCGCCGACCCCCACAGCCACCGCCTCGAACAGGTCCTCCTCGCGCACCGCGGCGGCATCGACCCAGGCGACCCCTGCGGCGGCCCGCACGGTCTCGGCAACCAGGCGGGTCTTGCCGACGCCACCCGGTCCGACGACGCTGACGAGACCCGGCCCGGCCAGGAGAGCGGCGAGTTCGCGCTGCTCACTGTCACGACCGACGAAGGACGAGAACCTGAGCGGTACGGACCCCACGCCTCCGCGCCGGGCCGCGCCACTTTCCGCGGGTGGCGTCGCGAACGACGAATCGGACGACGACGACGCCGCCGCCGGCTGGCGGAGCGGCACGGGAGTGTCGCCTCGCAGGAGGGCGAGCTGCGTACGGCGTACGAGATCGGAGGGGCCCAGCCCCAGACGGTCGGCGACCGCGTCGCCATGCCGGCGCAGCGCCTCGAGTGCGTCGCCCCGCCATCCGGCCGCCGCCAGCGCACGGGCCAGCGCGAGGGTGCCCTCCTCCCAGCACGGGTCCGCGTCGGCGAACGCCCGCAGTGCGGCAGCGGCCTCAGCGGGTGGCAGGAAGGCGGCATGCCGAACCAGCGCCGCCCGGTGGAGCATGCCGAGCCGGGCCGCGGCACCCCGGAACGGCTCCCCCGGGAACTCCGGCAACGGCGTGCCGCGCCAGAGCGCCACCGCCTCGCCGGCCCGGGTGGCCGCCAGGTCCTCGAAGAGCAGGGCGTCGACCCGGGAGCGGTCGAGGTTGAGCCGGTAACCGGCCGGTTCGAGGGTGATCAGGCCGAACACCCCGAGGGCGGCCCGCAGCCGGGTCACGTGGGACTGCAGGCTGTTGCGGGCCGACGGCGGCGGATCGTCCGGCCACAGGGTGTCGACCAGCTCGTTCACCCCGACCGGCTGCCCGGCCCGCAGGGCGAGCGCGGCCAGCACGGTGCGCTGCGCCGCCCCGGCCAGGACGACCGGCCCCGCACCGCCGTCGACCTCGAACGGCCCCAGCACCCGCACCCGCACGGGAGAGACGTTAGGGCCGGCCCCCGGGGCGGCCGCAACCGAGAATCGGGGACCGGACAGATGTCAGCGCAGCCGGTAGAAGCGCCAGAAGTCGTTCTCGACGCCGAGCACCTCGGATTCGGCGTACCCGGCCTCCCGAGCCCAGGCGAGCAGGGTGGGCGCCCGCAGCACGGTGCCGTTGGCGACGACCGGGTCCTCGGCGCGGGTGGCGGGCAGGCAGTGCAGGACGCTGAACGCATACTGCAGCCGTTCCACCTCGCCGGCCGGGGCGGTGAACTCGTCGGACACCCGCTCGTCGGCGATCAGGACACTGCCGCCGGCTGTGAGCAGGCCGCGGGCGTTGCGCAGCACCCCGACCGGGTCCCCCATGTCGTGCAGGGCCTCGAAGACCGTGATCAGGTCGTAGGAGCCGCCGGTCTCGGCCGCGTCGCCGGTCATGAAGCTCACCCGGTCGGCGACACCGGCCTCGGCGGCGATCCGGCGGGCCTCGGCGATCGAGTGCTCGTCGAGGTCGACGCCGCGTACGGTGATCGACGGATAGGCGCGGGCCATCGCCACCGAGGAGTAGCCCATGCCGCAGCCGAGGTCGAGAACGCTCGCTCCGGGCTGGGCCCGCAGCCGGGCGTCGATCTCCGGGACGGCGGGTAGCCACTCCCCGGTCAGCAGGTACGTGAACATCGGCCGGTTGAACCCGGCGATGCCGTGCCGCACGTGGCCGTAGTCCGAGTAGGGCACCCCGGCCCCGGTCCGGAACGCCTCGATGACCCGTGGCGTGAGCAGGGCGACGCCGAGCGCGAACGCGCCCGCCGCACCCGCGTAGGCCGGGCCGTCCTCGTCGAGCAGCACCTCGGCGACACCGTCGGCGAGACCGAACGAGCCGTCGGCCACGACCAGGAACCCGGCCGCGGCCTGCTGTTCCAGCCACTCGCGGGCGTAGCGTTCGTCGATTCCAGCAGCTTTGGCGAGCGTGCCGGGAGTCTGCGGGCCGTCCCGCAGAACGGTGTAGAGGCCGAGTTCCCGGCCGAGTTCGACGGTGCACAGTTCGGCGGCGCCGACGAGGGCACCGAAAATCCGTTCGCTGAGGGCATCGATCGCGTTTGTCATGCCACCGAGCGTGCGCCGGGCCGCGTGCAGAATGCGTGCGGAACGCTTGACATCAACCTTGCTTGAGCTTGCAGTCTGCGCTCATGAGAGCAGTCGTGTTCGACCGTTACGGTCCGCCCGGAGTTCTGCGTGTCACCGAACTGCCCGATCCGTCGCCGGGTGAGGGCGAGGTGCTGGTCCGGGTACGGGCGGCCGGACTCCAGCCGTTCGACGTGGCGGTCCGGCAGGGGCAGATGCCGTGGGTACGGGCGAACTTCCCGCAGCAGATCGGTCAGGAGTACGCCGGTGTGGTCGAGCGGACCGGCCCCGGCGTGGACAACGTACGGCCCGGTGACGCCGTCCTCGGCTCGACCATGCTCAACGGCGCCGCCGAACTGCTGACCGTTCCGGCCGCCACCGTGGTCGCCAAACCGGACAGCCTCGACTTCGCGACCGCCGCGGGCCTCGTGGCGGCTTCCCAGACGGCGTCCGGCGCGCTGCTCGAACTGGCCGTGACCAAGGACGACGTGCTGCTGGTGCACGCCGGGGCGGGCAGCGTCGGCACGGTCGCCACCCAGCTGGCCCGGCTCGCCGGCGCCACGGTGATAGGTACGGCCAGTCCCGGCAACCACGACCGGTTGCGGGCGATGGGCGCCACGCCCGTGGCGTACGGCGAGCACCTGATCGACGCGGTCCGGGCCACCGGGCTGCAACCGACGGTGGCCCTCGACGCCGCCGGAGGGGAGGCGATCGCCCAGTCGATCGCCCTGGGAGTCGAACCGGACCGGGTCGGCACGATCGTGGACGACAAGGCAGCCGCCGAGCTGGGTGCCCGGGTGGTCCGTGCGGGCCGGTCGCCGGAGCGGCTGGCCGGGGTGATCACACTTGCCGCCGAGGGCAGGGTGGTGATGCCGGTGCTGACGTTTCCGTTCGAGGCGGCCGCCGAGGCGCTGGCCGCGGTCGAGTCCCGGCATGCCCGCGGCAAGGTGGTCCTGACATTCACCTGAGGTGCACGAGCCCGTCGATCGCCACCGAGGGCCGGCCGGTGGTGCCTTCGGCCTGCACCCGGACGGTGTGGCTGCCGCTGTTGCGCCACGCCCGCGTCCACACCGCCTGCCGGTGCTTCGCGCTCGCCGACCGCAGGTCGACGATGCCATGGAACTGGCCGTCGACGTAGATCCGGACCCGGCCGGATCCGGACGTCCGGGCGGCCACCAGCGCGGCCGAACTCCCGGTGAAGGTCCAGCTGAGCGAGGCTCCGGCGGACGAGGACACGACGGCTTCGCCGCCGAGGTATTTCTGGTCCCGCGCCGACCGCCAGGTTCCGGTCCGGGTGGCCTCGGCCTCGGTCAGCAACACGGGCGTACGGGTGACCGAGTCGCTCGCCGAGTTGCCGGCACGGTCGATGGCCGTGACCGCCCAGGTGGCCGGGTCACCGAGCCGTGCCGTGGCGGCGAGCGACCGGGCGCTGCCGGACAGGTCGGCGGTGTCGGCGCCACGCACCCGTACCGCCTTCACACCGGACGTGTCCGAGGCCGTCCAGCCGAGACGGACCGGGGCGGTCGTGCCGACCGTGCCGGCCGCCAGCGACACCGACGGGGTCTGGCTGAAGTCCGGTGCGTTCGGGTCGACGATGACCTCGGTGGCGGTCTCAGCGGTCTTCCCGGACAGGTGCACGGCCCGCACGCTGACCCGGTGGGTGCCGGGTTCGAGCCGTACCGCGACCTGCCGGTGCCCTCTCGGTGCCGCCGCCGACAGCCGCCCGTCGACCCGTACCTCGAAGCGGTCCATCATCCGGGTCGGGGTGGTGAGGTCCCACGCCGGTCCGGCCGGGCCGCGCGTGTAGTACTTCCCGTCGTACTCGGTGGCGCCGTTCACCCCGCGGTAACGCAGCCCGGCCGGTGCCGACCCGGCAGTTCTGCGGATGGCGGACAGCTGGCTGTAGAGCGCGTTGCCGGGGCATTCGGTACGGCCGGTGTCGCGGTGCCCGGAGATCCGGTGGAGCACGGCGGTCTGCCCGGCCGGGTATCGGTCGCTGCCGCCGGAGACCAGTCCGGCCTTGCCGAGCGGCGGATTGTTCCAGGCTCCCAGCTTGTACGCGGCAAGCTGCGCCACCGAGGCCCGGGCCTCGGCCGGGATCGCGGCGGACCGGTGGTCGCCGATCACCGCGACGGCACTGGCGTTGGCGTTGAAGCCGAGGGTGTGCGCGCCGAGGACGGACCGGTGCACCCCGCCGGCGCGGCCCTCGAAGATCCGCCCGCACCGGTCGACCAGGAAGTTGTAGCCGATGTCGTTCCAGCCCTTGCTCCGGACGTGGAACCGTTCGATCCCGCGCACGATGCTCGCCGATTCGTCGCAGGCGTAGTCGTTGCCGCTGGCGGTGTGGTGCACGAAGACGACGTGGACGGCCCCGGTGTACTCGGGCGGCTCCTTCACGATCGACTCGTCGGCACCCCATCCGGACCGGGTCGTCAGCCTCGGCACCGGCCGTACCGGCAGCACGACCGGCGCGGCGGGGTCGCTCCTCTGCAGCCGCCCTTGTGCCGCGACCGTCCGCAGGGCGGGCCCGGCCTCCGGTACGTCCGGGTCGCTCACCTGCTCCTGCCGAGGCCCCGCAACCGTCCGGAAGGCATGCCCGGAGTCCGGTGTGTCCGGATTGATCAGGTCGACCCGGAGCCCGTCCGGCAGTTCACCGCCGAGGGTCATGATCCGGGCCTGGACCCCGTCGGACGGGCCGACCCACAGCGGGTCGCTGGAGCCACGTACGCCGGGACCGCCGGACGAGGCGTCCGGGTTGTCGGTCTCGAGGAGCTGCCAGGATGACCATGTTCCGGTGCCGCGCTGCCGGGTCCGTACCTCGATGGCACCCCGCGGCGCGGTTCGCGGATCGGTCCAGGTGACGCCGACCAGGCTGAACGGCTCGGTGGCCCGCTTGGCCAGTTCCGCGGTCCGCGGCCGGGCCACCCGCCCGGTGGCGGCCAGCCGCATGCCGGGCCGCTCGGTCAGTCCGAACGTCTGCAGGACCGGCTGCGTCCGCGCCGTCCCGGCCGGGGTGACGGACGTGTGGACGGCGACGCCCGCCCCGGCGATCGCGACGGCCACTGCCGGGGTGGCGGCGGCCAGAGCGGCGAAGAGACGGGCGGTAAGCCGGTTGCGGCGCATGAGAGCTCCCCCGGCCACCGGCATGAAGGGGTCATTTCGGGATGCACCGGCGACCAAGAGCCACCCTGCCCGTTACTGGCGTGACGGGTGGGACGTTCTGTGAAAAAACCTCAGATTTATCGGTTGGCCAGCCAGATCGACGCATTGAGAGCGGTGGCGAAGGTGACCCATGCCCAGTACGGCAGCAGTAGTCCGGCCGCGACCCGGGAGATCGGCCGGAACTTCCACACCGTGACACCGATCAGCATCCAGAGAACCACGATGTCGATCAGCGCGAGCCCGTATTGCCCGAACCCGAAGAAGATCGGCGTCCAGATCGCGTTCAGGACGAGCTGGGCCGCGTACCAGTTGAGCGCCGGAGACCACCCGGTGCGCCGCCAGACCAGCCAGCCACTTACCGCGATCATCGCGTAGAGCACCGTCCAGACCGGCCCGAAGACCGAGGAGGGCGGCGCCCAGTCCGGTTGCTCGAGACTCCGGTACTCGTCCGCGGTGCCCGCCACCCCCAGCCCGCCGAGCAGGGCGGCCACCGCCACCGCCGCCCCGAACCCGGCCAGCGCCCACCACGGCGACATCGACCCGTGCCTGCCGCGCATCACATGACTCGTCATGCTCTCGCCTTACCCCCAAACCCCAGCCGGCTCCCACCGTTGTCTCAGCTCCGCTGAGACAACGACAGCGCACAGCCCGTTTCTCGCGGCTGGCGCCCACCGCTGTTTCAGCGGAGCTGAGACAGCCATCCGTGTCTTTCTGACGCCCGTGCCGTGCGTGAAAATCGGGGGTGGTCACCCGCTCACGTCGTCTCCGCTTGGTGCTTCGAGCCC
>NZ_JBFAAI010000032.1:0-103579 GCF_040639655.1 Actinoplanes sp. NPDC023801
CCTGTAGCGCGGGTCCCGCCTGCCCCTCCCCGCCCCTCTGCCGCCCGGGGGCGCGGGGGGCCCTGCCGCTTCGGGGCCGGGGAGGCCGGTCCGGCCTCCCTGACGACACCATAGACTTCACCCCGTGGAACGATCGCCGATCATCGCGCCGAGCATCCTCGCCTCCGACTTCTCCCGCCTCGCGGAGGAGGTGCACGCCATCGAGGGGGCCGCCGACTGGGCGCACGTGGACGTCATGGACAACCATTTCGTGCCCAACCTGACCATCGGCCTCCCGGTGGTGCAGAGTCTGCGCAAGGCGACGGACATCCCGTTCGACGTGCACCTGATGATCACCGATCCGCAGCGCTGGGCTCCGGCGTACGCGGAGGCGGGCGCCTACAACGTGACCTTCCACGCCGAGGCCTGCGACGACCCGGTGGCGCTGGCGAAGACGCTGCGCGCGGCCGGTGCCAAGGCCGGTCTGGCGATCGACCGGGACACGCCGGTCGAGCCCTATCTGGAGCTGCTTCCGTACCTGGACACCGTCCTCATCATGACGATCAAGGCCGGTTTCGGCGGGCAGTCCTTCCTTCCGGAGATGCTCGAGAAGGTGCGTGACGTGCGCCGCCGGGCCGAGGTGAACCAGCTGGAGATCCGGATCGAGGTGGACGGCGGCATCGCGGCCGACACCATCGAGCAGGCCGCCGAGGCGGGTGCGGACGCGTTCGTGGCGGGCACCGCGGTCTACGGCGCGGCCGACCCGGCCGAGGCGATCCGGAAGCTGCGCGCACTCGCCGCGGCCCGCATGGGACTGGCGTGACGGCCCGTTCAGGGACCATCATCGAGTCGGACGTCCCGGCGCTGGCAGGAAGGTGCAATGAGCGAGCTCGCGAGCGGATCGGCCGGCACCCTTGAAGGCCCGTCGCGTGAAAGCCCGTCGCGATGAGCACGGCTGAGTCGCCACCGGAGATCGATCCCGAGCTGGACCCGGACGAGGGGCCGAGCCTGATCCTGGTGGTCGACGACGACCAGGACATCGCCGGTTTCGTCGAGTTCAACCTGAAACTGCGTGGCTTCGAGGTGATCCGGGCGAAGGACGGCCAGGAGGCGCTCGACCTCATGGAGACGCACCGGCCCGATCTCGCCGTCGTGGACTGGATGATGCCGGGGATGGACGGCGTCGAGCTGATCCGGCAGCTGCGCGCCGAGCCGCTCACCTCGGCCCTTCCGGTGATCATGCTGACCGCCATGGGCCTGACCGGTGACAAGGTCCACGGGTTGCAGGCGGGCGCCGACGACTACCTGGTGAAGCCGTTCGACCTGGAGGAGCTGATCGCCCGGGTCTCCAACACGCTGCGCCGGCACAAGGATGCCCGCGAGGTGTCGCCGCTGACCGGCCTGCCGGGCAACGCCCGGGTGCGGCGGGAGATCAGCGAGCGGATGCGCGGCGGCGGAGACTACTCGGTCGGCTACATCGACGTCGACAGATTCAAGAGCGTCAACGACGTGTACGGCTTCGATCGCGGCGACGAGTTCATCATCGCCTTGGCCCGCAGCCTGCAGCGGGCGGCCTCACAGACCGGGAAACCGTCGATCTTCCTGGGTCACATCGGCGGCGACGACTTCGTGTTCATCTGCCATCCCGACCAGGTGCTGCCGCTGACGCAGCGGACGGTGACCGACTTCGAGTCGGCGGCGGACCGTCTGTACGAGCCGGGGGATGCCCGGCGCGGCTACATCGAGGTGCCCGACCGGCGTGGCAACAAGCAGAAGGCGGCGCTGGTCACGCTTTCGATCGGGGTGGCGCAGGCGACCACGGACGGGCGCCGGTTCACCGATCCGCGGGTGGTGATCGCGGTGGCCTCGGAGATGAAGAAGGTCGCCAAGTCCCAGCCCGGCTCGTACGTGGCCATCGATCGCCGCCGCAGCGAGGCCGAATGACCGACGCGCTGATCCGGCTGGACGATCCGGATCGATTCGTGCGGGCGCGCGCCGCGGAGGACCTGGTGGCGCGGGGCGGTTCCGGGGTGCGCGCGGCGATGCTGGCCCGGCTCGCCGACGAGACCGACCCGGTGCGGTGGCCCGGTGTGCTGACGGTGCTCGAAGGACTGGGGGAGAGCGTCTTCGACGACCTGGTCGCGGTGATCGCCGGATCAGGGCCGTCCGAGGTGCGCCGGAACGCCGGGATGGCGTTCAGTTCTCTCCGGGTCCCACCGGCCCGGTTCGCCACCGCTCTGGGGCACCCGTCGGCGAAGGTCCGGGACGCGGCTCTGCACGCCCTGGCGATGCTCGGTGAGGCCGCCGCCGGTCAGGTGTCCGAGGTGGTGCCGCTGCTGAGCGATCCCGAGAAGGCGGTACGTGAGCAGGCGGTCCAGACCTGCCGGGCGATGGGCGCCGGTGCCGTTCCGGTCCTGCGCCGGGTCCGCCGGTCGGCGGCGCCGCAGCGGCGGGCGGCACTCGAGGCTCTCGCGTGGCTGGGTGCTCTCGAGGGCGTAGACCAGCGGCACGTCGAGCGCCTGATCCGGATCAAGGCGCCGGCGGAGACGCCGAAGCCGATGCATCTGTGTGGTTCCTGGTATGCCGTGCCGACCGATGATCAGCAGGCCGTGCTGGACGCGTTCGGGCTTTCCGGCCCGTTCCCCGTGACGATGCGGATGGGTGCCGATGCGCGGGTGACGGACCTGCACTACTGGTCGACGCCGGGTCACCCGCACGCGAAGTGTGCGCGGGCCTACGTGACCCCGGCCCTGGACGGCTGGACGCTGGTCTTCGGCACGTTCCTGGCGCCGGGACATCAGCCGGTGCCCGATGCCGAGCCGGATGGGGACGACGAAACCCGCTGCGCCGCATTGAGCCGCCGCTTCGGCCGGGCCGCCTGCTTCTCGGTGAACTGCGGCGACTCCTACAGCGCCTGGACCCTGGCTGAGGGCGGAGTGGTGGTTCGCTCCTACGACTGCGACGAGCCGGAGTCGACGATCGGCCCGCCGCACCCGGCCGAGAAGGGTTGCCGGCTGCCGCACGAGGAGGGCCTGCCGTCGGAGGCGTGGGACGGCTTCACGCCGGGACCGGACTCCGCGCGGTGGTACGAGGAGCGGCTGGCCGAGTACGGCGTGCTGCCCGAGTGCACGGCGATCGACGTGGCGGCGCGGTTCTCGGTGGATCCGTCCGCGCTCGGTCCGGACACCCGGGTGTCGGGTCAGGGTGTGCTCGCTCTGACCGAGTGCGGTCGTCGGCACGGCTGGCCGCCGGCGGCGCTGGAGATCTGAGGAACTCCCGGGGCCGGGACCTCGCCGTGGCGAGTTCTTCAGTTCCTGGTAGGGCCCTTGATCACCGATCGAGTGTGAGGTAGCTCGCCCACCTGGTGGCAAATCCGCGAAGGCGTGCAAGACTCGGGGGTGACCCTCCACGCGCTGGCGGGACTCGGTGAAATTCCGAACCGGCGGTGATCCGACGCTTCTCGCGTCGGTAAGCCCGCGACCCGGTCGTCCGACAGGACGAGCGGTGGACCTGGTGAGACTCCAGGGCCGACGGTTGACCGGCAGAGATGCCGATCAGACAGTCCGGATGGGAGACAGCGCGCGGAATCGGACGGGTGTGCCCTCATCGGCGCATTCCGGCCGGGGTGCGCGAAGCGTACCCTGATGTCCGATTCCCGGCGTTCTCCCTTCACTCTCCGCGCGTGAACCGTGCCGCGCGAGAGGAATGTCATGACCGAGGACGAGGCGATGAGCCGCGCTGTCGCGCTGGCCGCCCGGGGCCTCGGCACCACCAGCCCCAACCCGGTCGTCGGCTGCCTCCTGCTGGGACCGGCCGGTGACGTCGTCGGTGAGGGCTTCCACGCGTATGCCGGCGGCCCGCACGCCGAGATCGTCGCCCTCGCGCAGGCGGGGGAGCGGGCCCGCGGCGGCACCTGCGTGGTGACGCTGGAGCCGTGCAACCACACCGGCCGCACCGGCCCGTGCTCGGAGGCGCTGATCAACGCCGGCATCCGGCGCGTGGTGATCGCCGTGGACGACCCGACGCCGGTCGCCGCCGGAGGCGCCGCCATGCTGCGGGCGACCGGCATCGAGGTGGTCACCGGGGTGCGGCGGGCCGAGGCCGAGGCCGGCAACATCGCCTGGCTGACCGCGGTACGCCGGAGCCGGCCCTACGTGACGTGGAAGTTCGCGGCGACGCTTGACGGGCGGTCGGCCGCGGCGGACGGCACCAGCCAGTGGATCTCCTCGGCCGAGTCCCGGGCCGACGTGCACGTGCTGCGCAGCACCGTCGACGCGATCGTGGCCGGGGTCGGCACCGTGGTCGCCGACGACCCGCAGCTGACCGTGCGCGATCTGCGCGACGGCACGCTGGCCATCAAGCAGCCGTTGCGTGTGGTGGTGGACTCGTCCGGGCGTACTCCCGGGAATGCCCGCGTCCGTGACGCGGCCGCACCCACCTGGATCGTCACGGCGGCCGACGCCGGTGCCGATCCGGACGGCCGCGTCGACCTGAACGCCCTGCTCGCCGCCCTGTTCGGGCGGGGCATCCGCAACGTCCTGCTGGAGGGCGGCCCCACGCTGGCCGGCGGCTTCCTGTCCGCCGGGCTGATCGACCGGGTGGTCGGTTATGTCGCGCCGAAGCTGCTCGGCGCCGGCCGTAACGCCCTGATCGACGCCGGCATCGACAGCATCACCGACGCGGTCGAACTGGACTTCGCCGAGATCACGCAGATCGGCGGTGACCTGCGTTTCACCGCGACTCTGCGGCAGAAAGAGAACCGCACGCCGACCGGAAGCCTTCCCACCGCTCCACCCTTTACCCGTAAGCCGGAAGAAGGTTGATCAACATGTTCACCGGAATCGTCGAGGAACTGGGCGAGATCGTGCGCCTCACCGAGGGCGCCGAGGACTCCGCCGTGATCGCCGTACGCGGTCCGCTGGTCACCTCGGACGCCCGCCACGGCGACTCGATCTCGGTGAACGGCTGTTGTCTCACCGTCGTCGACAACGTCGACGGCGTGTTCACCGCCGACGTCATGGGCGAGACGCTCCGGCGTACCTCGCTCGGTGCTCTGAGGACCGGTAGCAACGTCAACCTGGAGCGGGCCGCCGCTCTGGGCAGCCGTCTCGGCGGGCATCTGGTGCAGGGCCACGTCGACGGGGTGGCGCGGGTCATCGCGCGCGAGCCGGCCGACCAGTGGGAGGTGGTGCGTTTCTCGCTGCCGCCCGAGCTCGCGAAGTACGTGGTGGAGAAGGGTTCGATCACCGTCGACGGCGTCTCGCTCACCGTCATGGAGGTCACCGCGGACACTTTCGCGATCGGCATGATCCCGGCCACCTCGAAGCTGACGGTGCTGGGCAGCAAGGCCATCGGAGATCCGGTCAACCTCGAGGTCGACGTGATCGCCAAGTACGTGGAGAAGATGCTGGGGAGCCGCAATGTTTGAGAACATCGAGCGCGCGATCGCGGACATGGCGGCCGGCCGGCCGGTGATCGTGGTCGACGACGAGGACCGGGAGAACGAGGGCGACCTCATCTTCGCGGCCGAGCACGCCACGCCGGAGCTCGTCGCCTTCATGGTCCGGTACACGTCCGGCTACATCTGTGTCCCGCTTCCGGAGGAGGAGGCGGACCGCCTCGATCTGCCTCCGATGTTCCACACCAATCAGGACAAGCGCGGGACCGCCTACGCGGTGACCGTCGACGCCGCGCACGGGGTCAGCACCGGCATCTCGGCTGCTGACCGGGCCCGGACGATCCGGCTGCTCGCCTCGGCCGACACCGAGCCGGCCGACCTGTCCCGTCCGGGGCACATCGTCCCGTTGCGGGCGAAACCCGGTGGGGTCCTGCGCCGGCCCGGTCACACCGAGGCGGCCATCGACCTCGCCGTGCTCGCCGGCTGCCGTCCGGCCGGGGTGCTCTGCGAGATGGTCAACGACGACGGCACCATGCAGCGCCGCCCGGACCTGGAGAAGTTCGCGGCCGAGCACGATCTGGCGCTGATCTCGATCGAGGAGCTGATCGCCTACCTGCGTCACCGTGAGGGCACCCAGGTGGACCGGGTGGTCGAGACGGTGCTGCCGACCGAGCACGGTGTGTTCACGGCGGTCGGCTACCGCACCGCCGCCGACGACGGCGAGCACGTGGCGCTCGTCTTCGGCGACCTCGGCGACGGCGAGGACGTGCTGGTCCGGGTGCACTCCGAGTGCCTCACCGGCGACGTCTTCGGCTCCCGGCGCTGCGATTGCGGGCCGCAGCTGGACGCCGCCCTCGAGCGGGTCGCGGCGGCCGGGCGCGGGGTGGTCCTCTACATGCGCGGTCACGAGGGCCGCGGTATCGGCCTGCTGCACAAACTCCAGGCCTACCAGCTGCAGGATCGCGGTTTCGACACGGTCGACGCCAACCTCGAGCTGGGTCTGCCGGCCGACGCCCGTGACTACGGCACCGGGGCGCAGATCCTCGCCGATCTGGGCGTCCGTTCGATGCGCCTGCTCACCAACAACCCGGCGAAGAGGGCCGGCCTCGAGGGGTACGGCCTGCGGGTGACCGGCCGCGAGGAGCTGCCGGTCCGGCTGCACCCGGAGAACGTCCGGTACCTGCGCACCAAGCGGGATCGGATGGGCCACCTCTTCGCGGAGTTGGCGTGAAGCGTCCCTATCAGGGGTGAGAATGATGACAGAGGGGGACACACATGGCCGGCTTCGGTGATCCGCACATGCAGACCGTCGACGCTGCCGGGCTGCGGCTCGGCATCGTCGGCTCCCGGTGGCACAACGACCTGGTCGAGCACATGATCGACAGGGCGCGAGCCGCTGCCGAGGCGTGCGGCGTGACCGACGTGGTCACCGCCCGGGTGGCCGGCTCGGTGGAGCTGCCGGTGGTGGCGCAGGCGCTGGCCCGCCGGGTCGACGCGGTGGTCGCGCTGGGTGTGGTGATCAAGGGCGAGACCCAGCACTTCGAGTACGTGTGCGACGCGGTCACCGCGGGCCTGACGCGGGTGGCGCTCGACGAGAGCACCCCGGTCGCGCACGGCGTGCTCACGGTGCACAGCCTGGGCCAGGCCCGCGACCGGGCCGGCCTGGAGGACTCGATCGAGGACAAGGGCTGGCAGAGCACGGTGGCCGTGCTCGATGCGGCCCTCGCCATCCGTGAGGTCTCCAAGCAGTAGGGGGGTTCTTCACCCTCCGTACACGTTCAGTTCGCGGAATAGGCGGCCGGCTCCGGGATGCTCGCCCCGGTCCGTCGTCTATTCCGGAACTGGTGTCAGAAGCGGTGATCCCACGGCTCAGCATTGTTGTGCCGTTCTACAACGTAGAGCGTTACCTCGGCCCGTGCCTCGAATCGCTGGCCCGGCAGACTTTCCGGGACTTCGAGGTGGTGCTCGTCGACGACGGATCCCGTGACGGCAGTGCCCGGGTCGCCGAGGCGTTCTGCGCCCGCGACCCGCGATTCCGGATGGTCGTGCAGGAGAACCAGGGTCTCGGCCCGGCGCGCAACACCGGTACCGCCGAGGCGCGGGGCGAATACCTGACGTTCGTCGACAGTGACGACCTGGTGCCGCCGCACGCCTACGAGCTGCTGGTCGGTTCGCTGGACCGGACCTCCTCGTCGCTGGCCGGCGGCAACGCACGGCGGTTCAACAACACCTCCGGAGTACGTCAGTCGTACGTGCACCGCGTCGCTTTCGCCGTCGACCGGCCCGCCACACACGTGCTGGAGTTCCCGGAGCTGGCGATCGACCGGATGGTCTGGAACAAGGTGTACCGGCGCCGGTTCTGGGACCAGTTCGGCTACCGGTTCCCGGCGATCCGCTACGAGGACTATCCGGTCACCCTGAAGGCGCACATCGACGCCGTGACCGTCGACTGCGTGGCCGCGCCGACCTACTACTGGCGCGAGCGCGAATCCGGCGAGTCGATCACCCAGCTGAAGTTCCAGTTCGGCAACCTGGAGGACCGCGTCGTCTCGGCCGAGGCGGTCATGGACGTGGTGGACCGTCAGGCCCCCGAGTTGCGCCCGAAGGTCCACCGGCACCTCGCCACGATCGACCTGACCACCGTGGTGCAGGCGTTCGGATCGGCGCCCGAGCACGAGCTGGAGGCGGTTCTGGAGCTGGGCCGGCGGTTGACCCGCCGCCTCGACCCGGCGGTGTTCGAGCACGTGTCGGCGTTCCAGCGCCTGGAGTACCACGGCCTGCAGTCCGGCGACGTGGACCTGCTGCAGCGGCTGGCCCGGCTGCGGGCCGAGGGCGGCCTGGCGGCCGGGACCCTCGCCCAGCGCCATCCGGTGCTGCCGTGGCGTTACCGCGGCCGCTATCCGGGCCTGCCGGACCCGGCCGGCGTGCCCGCCGACGTCTTCCGGATGTCGCGCCGGGAGCTCGAGCTGCGCTCGGGCGCCACTGAACTCACCTGGGAGGACGACGCCCTCGTGGTCCGCGGCACCGCCGAGATCCACCACGTGCCGACCACCGCCGATTCGTCACTGCGGATCGCCGTGGTCGCCGGGCTGCGTGAGACACCCCTGGAGGTGGAGCGGTTCACGCTGCCGGACGCCGGCGGCGAGCCCCGGCCGACCGGTTTCGTGGCGCGGGTGCCACGGGATCTGCTCGCCGCGATGCCGCCCGACCGGGAGGCGGTCCGGCTGATGGCGACGATGCGGGTCGGCCGGATCCGCCGCAAGCGACTGGTCACCATGCAGATGACGTACCCGGTGGGGGACCGGATCGGCGCGCACTGGTTCCAGCCGCTGAAGGCAGGTGACGGCCGGCTGCTGCTGCGCAGGATGACCGGTGACCCCGAGGTGACCGGGGCCGGTGCCGACGGCGACACCCTGGTGCTGACTCTGCGGCTGCCGGCGGGTGTGACCGGCCGGGTGCTGCGGCTGACCCGCTCGGCCCGGGAGATCCGGGTACCGCTGGAGTGCGGCGCGGACGGTGTGTGCACCGCGCGGATCCCGGTCGGCGAGGTGGTGGACGCCACCAATCCGGACGACCCGTTCCTGGGCCGTACCGTGCTGGTCCCGAAGATCGGCGACGCGCTGCTGCTGATCACCGGCCTGGACCGGGCGGTGAGCGTGCAGCACGGCGATCGGGTGCTCAGCCTGGCCCGCTCGCCCGGCCAGTACCTGAACCTGGTCGAGGCGCCGGCCCGGGTCGGCGCGTCCCGGATCGGCGTGAGCGGGGGCGTGGTGACCGTCGGGGGGCCGCGCCGGCCGGGGGTGAACTACGAGCGGATCGTCTGGCGGCGGTTCCTGCCGAACTCGGACGACGCCGTGGACACCGTCTGCCGTACCACCGTGGACGACGCGTCCTGGACGGCGGAGGTCGACGTCGCGAATCTCGGCCCGGCGCAGGAGGCGGACTGGACCCTGTTCGCCGAGGGACACGGCGACGAGCCGTACGCGATCCAGGTCGAGTCGTTCGCCCTGGTCACGCTGCCCCGCCGCCTCGACCGGCACCGCCTCTACGCGAAGGCCGGCACCCTGCACCTGGAAACGAGCTGATCGGCATGCATCACCACAACCATTACTACGGGCAGAGCCACATCCTGGCCCGGTACTGCGGCCTCGACGACGAGCATCCGCCGCGGATCCGGGGTTACCTGCAGCACGGGTGGAACGTGGGCTGCGGCTGGAACCCGGTGCACGAGTTCTTCGACGGGGCCTGGCGCTACACCTGGAGCGACGCCCCGCGGCGGCGCGGCCACTCCCTGGGCCGGCGTGACTACCACGTGGTCGGCGCGCCGTTCCTCTATCTGATGGAGCTGGAACCCGACCTCGGTGCGGTGCCCGAGGCGGAACGCAGCGGCACCCTGTGGTTCCTGTTCCACGGGTGGGAAGGCGGCGGCAAGGGCGGGAAGATCCAGGGCGACCACGCGCGGCTGATCTCCGAGATCCGGGAGACCGAGACCGAGCCGGTGACGATCAGCCTGTACTACACCGAGTTCGAGCGGCCCGAGGTCCGGCGTGCCTACGAGAAGGCCGGCTTCGAGGTGATCTGTTTCGGTAAGCGCGGCTGGAACTACGAGGGCACCGACCGCCGCTTCCTGTACAAGCAGCTGGAAACCTTCCGCCGGTTCAGGCGGGTCGCCGCGAACCGGCTCAGCACCGCCGTCTTCTTCGGCGTCGCGGCCGGATGCACGCCCGCGGTCTACGGCGACCCGATGGCCCTGGAGGGCGACAACCCGCTCTTCGGCGGGCAGGCCCGGATCGCCCGGCTGTGGCCGGAGATGCTCGGCAAGGAGATCGACCTGGAGGCCGCCCGCGCCACCACCGACGTCGAACTGGGCCGGCGCCACCTGATGCCGCCGGCCGAGATGCGCATGCTCTTCGATTGGAACCCCCGTGACTGAGACCAAGCTGCCGCCGATCGTCCGCGGCGAGATCCAGCCCTGGACCGACCGGGACGCGACCGGTGGACCGGTGCTGACCGCCTTCCTCGCCGACCTGCTGCCCGCGACGGCGGGCCGTGTGCTGGTGGCCGGGCCGCACGACGCCGGCGTGCTCGAACTGGTGGCGAGCCGCAGCGCCGACGTCAGCGTGCTGCTGCGTTCGGTCAGCGACGCCGAGGCACTGCGCGGCGGTACCTGGTCGGTCGTCACCGGAGCGCTCGACGGCCTGGCCGACGAGAAACCCGAGCCGTTCGACGTGGTGATCGCCGCCGACGGGCTGGACCGGCTGCTCGGCCCGGACTCGCCGGCTCTCGACTGGGTGGAGCGGGCCGGCCTGCTGCGCGGCCTGGCCGCTCCGGACGCGCTCGTCGTCGTCGGGGTGGCGAACGACTTCTCGCTCACCGCGCTGCTGGACCGGCGGCCGGTGCCGGAGCGGCACGGCGACGACGAGTGGCGGCCGCTGCACGACGATCCGCGACGGCCCGCGTCACCGGCGCAGACCGAGGCCGCGCTCGGCGGGGCGGCGCGGCGGTACGCGCTGTTCGCCACGGCGGGACGCGTGCACACCCTGCTGGATTCGGGTGCTCTGGCCCGTACCCGCCCAGGTCTGCCCGGATCGGGGATCGCACTCGCCGGACTCGCGGCAGTGGCCGGGGGGATGCCCCTGCTCGCGCCGGTCACCGACGCCGCGGAAGCCGCGGCACGGGCCGGAATGCTCGACGCCGTCGCGCCCGGATGGCTGATTGTTCTCGGACAGGGCGGGGCGACGCACACGGCTTACACGCCGTCCGGGACCGCGGACCTGGAGGAGGACGGCTGGCGTTTCGGCGACCGTCTCGTGCCCGATGTGGAGAGCGCCGAGACGGTGCTGTTCCGCCTGGCCGCAGCCGAGGACGTGCCCGGCTTCCGGGAGTACGCGGCCCGGCTGACCGACGGTGCCTTCTTCGACCGGGTCCATGGTCTGGTGGCGGTGTCCGACAACGAGATCCCGCTGGCGGCGGCCTGGTTCCGCTTCCGGGACCGGCTGATCGGCGGGCACCGGCGGCACCCGTGGCCGCCGTGGATGGCCGAGGGCGACGACCTGGTCAAGACCTGGCTCGCGATGTCCGGTGCCGAACCCACCCCCGAGATCCTCGCGCGGGGCCGGGAGATCGCCGGTCCGCCCGCTGAGCCGCTCGACCTGCGCACCGTGCTCGCCGACGCCGAGAAGGCCCGGCGTACCGCCGAGGAACGGGCCGGGCACATCTTCGGCCTGGAACGCACCATCGGGTTCCGGGACCGGCAGCTGCGCACCCGCGAGCAGCAGCTGCGCGAGATGCGTGCCGAGCTCCGGCTGCTCAAGAGCGGTCGTGCGGTGCGGATGGTGTCGCTGGTCGGGCGGGTGGCCCGGCTGCGCGACCCCAAGCGGCTGGCCGGCGCGGTGAAACGCCGCGCCCGCCGCTTCCTGCCCGGCCGTTCCTAGAGCGGCTCCTCAGAGCCGCCCGGCTTCGATGATCCGGGCCAGGAACTGACGGGTACGAGCCTGGACGGGGTCGCCGAGCACCTGCTCCGGCGGCCCCTGTTCGAGCACCCGCCCGCCGTCCAGGAAGGCGACCCGGTCGGCCACCTGTCTGGCGAAGCCCATCTCATGGGTGGCCAGCACCATCGTCATGCCCTCGCCCTTGAGATCCCGGATCATCGAGAGCACCTCACCGACCAGCTCCGGGTCGAGCGCCGAGGTGACCTCGTCCAGCAGAAGCAGGCGCGGGCTGTTGACCAGGGCCCGGACGATGGCGACCCGCTGCTGCTGGCCCCCGGAGAGCCGGTCCGGGTAGGCGCCCGCCTTGTCCGCCAGGCCGACCCGCTCGAGCCAGGTGTGTGCCTGCTCCCTGACCTCAGCCGGCGGGCGCTTGTGGACGCGTACCGGCGCAAGAATGATGTTGTCCAGGACCGTCATGTGCGGAAACAGGTTGTAGGACTGGAAGACCAGCCCGATCCGGCGGCGCACCTGATCCGGGTCGGCGCGCGGGTCGGTGATCTCCTCGCCGTCCAGGTGGATCGTGCCGTCGTCGATCTCGGTGAGCAGGTTCACGCAGCGCAGCAGGGTCGACTTGCCGGAGCCGGAGGCCCCGATCAGGGCGACGACCTCGTGCTCGGCCACGTCGAGGCTCAGACCGTCGAGGATCACGTGATCGCCGAAGACCTTGCGGACGTCCTTGATCTCGAGCAGCATCAGGTCCCCGCGTTCTGGCGACGGGCCGCGCGCAGCGTCACGAAGTCCGTGACCGCGATGAGCGGCAGGGCGAGAAGAACGAACAGGACCCCGGCGACGATGTACGGGGTGAAGTCGGCGTCCTGGGCCACGCCGATCTGGGCGGCCCGGATCGCGTCGATCGGACCGGCCAGCGAGATCAGGCCGACGTCCTTCTGCAGCGCCACCGTGTCGTTGAGCAGCGGCGGCGCGACCCGGCGGACCGCCTGCGGCAGCACCACGTGCCGCATCGCCTGCCGGTAGCTCAGCCCCAGCGAGCGAGCCGCCGCGACCTGGCTCGGGTGCACCGACTCGATGCCGGCCCGGAACACCTCGGCCAGATAGGCACCGTAGGTAACGATGATCGCCGCGGCGCCGAGCACCAGCACGTCCGGTGTGCCCTGCAGGCGCAGGCCGGGGATACCGAAGGCGAACAGGTAGATCACGATGATCAGCGGCAGGCCGCGGAACGAGTACGTGTAGCCGGTGGCCAGTGCCCGGACCGGGAAGAACACCGGCCCGCGCAGGGTCCGCAGCACCGCCACGAGCAGGCCCAGCGCCAGCGCGCACGTGGCGCAGACCACCAGCAGCCTCAGGTTGAGCCAGAGGCCTTCGAGGATCTGCGGAAGATATTCGACCGCCGTCTCCGGGTCGAAGAAGGACTCCTTCACCCGTTCCCAGCCGGGCGCCCCGGTGATGCCGAAGGCGAGGCCGAGGCCGACGACGGCCGTCGATGCGGCGGCCAGCAGAACGGAACGGACCGCCCGTCCGCGACGGTAGGCGATCCGTTCCTGTTGCCGGGTACTGGGTCGGTACGTCACTGGAGCTCAGGAGCTCCCGCGGTGCCGGCGAGCCAGGTCTTCTCCAGTTCGGTGAGGGTGCCGTCCTGGCGGAGCTGGTCGACCGCCCTGCTGACGCAGCCGGTCAGCGCCGAGCCCTTGTCGAGCACGATGCCGAACTGCTCGGGCACGCCGACCTGCGGCAGCTGACCGACGATGACGCCGTTGTCCAGCTCGGCGCCGGTCATGTAGAACGCCGTCGGCAGGTCCACCACGATCCCGTCGACGGTCCCGTTCTCCAGGGCCTTCTTGGCGTCGTCGTTGTTGTTGAACACCGACGGGCCGGCGGCCGGCTTGATCACGTCGGTGATCGCCTGGTAGCTGGTCGTCCCGACCTGCGCACCGAGCTTGGCGTTCGTCAGGTCGGCGATCGACTTGGCGCCGGCGATCTTCGAGCCCTTGGTGGTGATCACGGTCTGGCGCACCAGGTAGTACGGGGACGAGAAGTCCACCGCGGCCTTGCGCTCGTCGGTGATCGAGAACTGGTTGAGGTCGATGTCGAACGTCTTGGGGCCGGGCGCGATCGCGTTGTTGAACCCGACCTGCACCCACACCACGTCGGACTGCTGATAGCCGAGCCGCTGGGCAACCTGGTAGGCGACCGCGGACTCGAAGCCCTTGCCGTTGTCCGGCTTGTTGTCGCTGAACCACGGCTCGTACGCCGGGGTGTCGGTGCCGACGGTGAGCTTGCCGGCGGTCCGGGTCTTCAGCGATGCCGGGTCACACGTCGCGGCTGGGGCGGCCGAGGCGGTGGCGGTGGTGTTCTTCTCGTCGACGGGGGAGCAGGCCGCGACAGTGGCAAGCAGCAGTGCTGCGCCACCCAGGGCCACGGGGGTGAGTCGGCTGACCATGCCGGGAGCTTAGAAGACGTCCCAACCGCTGGGGGCGTTCGTCGTCAAGACGTGATGAGCTGCCACAATCGGTCCTCGTGAAGACGTTCGAAGAACTGTTTGCCGAGTTGCAAAGCAAGGCGGCGGACAAGACACCCGGTTCGGGCACCGTCGAGGCGCTCGAACGCGGAGTCCACTTCATCGGCAAGAAGGTCGTCGAAGAGGCGGCCGAGTCGTGGATGGCCGCCGAGCACGAGGGGCCGGAACGCGCTGCCGAGGAGATCTCCCAGCTGCTCTACCAGGCACAGGTCCTGATGATCGCCACCGGACTGGAGCTCAAGGACGTCTACCGACATCTGTGACGTGGATTCCCGGGCCCGTTCACTGATCGAAGGAGCACGTCCATGCTGCGCATCGCCATTCCGAACAAGGGGACCCTGTCCGCACCCGCGTCACAGATGTTGCGGGACGCCGGGTACCGCCAGCGCACCGACCCCAAAGACCTGATCTGCCGTGACGAAGCCAACAACGTCGAGTTCTTCTACCTGCGGCCGAAGGACATCGCGACGTACGTCGGCTCGGGTGATCTGGATCTCGGCATCACCGGCCGCGACCTGCTGGTCGACTCCGGTGTCCCGGCCGACGAGCTGCTCGACCTGAACTTCGGCCGGGCGACGTTCCGCTGGGCCGCTCCGGCCGGGACGCTCACCAGCACCGACGAGATCGGTGGCCGGCGCATCGCCACCGCCTATCCCGGAGTGGTCGGCCGCTACCTCGACGAGCACGCACTCAAGGCGGACGTGGTGCGGCTCGACGGCGCGGTCGAGAACGCGGTCCGGCTCGGTGTCGCCGACCTGATCGCCGACGTGGTGGAGACCGGCGCGACGCTGCGCCAGGCCGGCCTCGTCACGATCGGCGACCCGATCATGAAGTCCTCGGCCATCCTGATCGGGCGCGCGGGGCAGGAGGTTCCGGCCGGTGCCGCCCAGCTGCTGCGGCGGCTGCAGGGCGTGCTGGTCGCCAGGAACTTCGTCATGCTGGCGTACGACGTACGCGCCGATCTGCTGGAGCAGGCCACCGGCCTGACGCCGGGAATCGAGTCGCCGACCGTCTCCCCGCTGCACCGGGAGGGCTGGGTGGCCGTGCAGGCGATGGTCCAGCGCAAGGACGTGCACCGGGTCATGGACGAGCTGTACGACCTGGGCGCCCGCGCCATCCTGGTGACCGACATCGCGAACTGCAGGCTGTGAGATGACCGCCGTTCTGTACCGCCCCAAGAAGATCCGCTGGGTGGCCGTCCCGCTGGCCGTCGGCGTGGCGGTGCTGTTCACCGTGATGGGCCTGGGCCTGAGCGGCTCGGCAGGCTTCCAGAACTCGCAGGCCACCTTCCAGGCGGGCGACAAGTTCGCCATGATCGGGCTCGGTGTGCTGCTCGGCCTCGGCATCCTGCTGTTCTGCCGGCCGCGGGTGACCGCCGACGACGCGGGCGTGCACGTGCGCAACGTGATCGGCGGTTACGACCTGCCGTGGGAGGTGATCCGCGCTATCCGGTTCGACCGGAACTCGGCGTGGGCCCATCTGGAGCTGCACGACGACGAGCAGGTCCCGATCCACGCGTTGCAGGCGGTCGACAAGGACTACGCGGTCGACGGAGTGCGGACTTTGCGGGCGCTGCATTCGGCCTCCCAGGACGCCTGACCGGCTTCCCTGGAGGCTCGATAAGCGCTTCTCAGCGGGCCTGATAGGCTAGCGGGTAGTCGACCACGCCCTCTCCCTCAAGAGACGGGCGCGAAAGAGGAGCCCGCTGGTTCCCACCCGAGTCACTGACTGTGGCCGGGTCCGGTCTCCCTGACAGGGGAATATCTTCTGTCGGGTGCGCGTCCTCCTTTGGGCGCCGATGACCGGTCGAGCGGGCCCCGGCATGCTCTCTTCCGAGAGAGCGGACCGGGGCCTTCTACTTTCCCGGCGTCCCGCGGCCAGCGGGACACTCGGGGCCGACCGACATTGGCAGCGCCCGGCCTGTCCGGCCGGGTGAGGTATCAACTGAGGAGGCCCCATCAGCGTCGAACCACGCGTGAACGAACAGATCCGGGCTCGTGAGGTCCGTCTGGTCGGTCCGGAGGGTGAGCAGGTCGGCATCGTGCCGGTCGAGCGCGCTCTCCAGCTGGCCGCGGACGTCGACCTGGACCTGGTCGAGGTTGCTCCGATGGCGCGGCCGCCGGTGTGCAAGCTCATGGACTTCGGCAAGTTCAAGTACGAGAGCGCACTCAAGGCCCGCGAAGCGCGGCGCAACCAGCAGCAGACCGTCATCAAGGAAATGAAGCTCCGGCCGAAGATCGACCCGCACGACTACGAGACCAAAAAGGGTCACGTGGTGCGGTTCCTCAAGGCGGGCGACAAGGTCAAGGTGACGATCATGTTCCGTGGTCGTGAGCAGAGCCGTCCCGAGCTGGGTTTCCGGCTCCTGCGCCGGCTCAGCGAGGAAATCTCGGAGCTCGGCTTCGTCGAGGCCAGCCCCAAGCAGGACGGCCGGAACATGATCATGGTGCTCGCTCCGCACCGGGCCACCAAGGCCGCTGCCGTTGCTGCCGTCGCCGCCGGCGCCAAGCCCGCCCGTGAGCCGCGTGAGGGCGAAGCCGCCGACGTCGAGCAGGCCGCTCCTGCCGAGACCACCGCAGCAGAGTAGTCAAGCTTTTCCCCGCAACCCCCCGGTCGTGGGGAGAGATCAGAAAGAGGCGTCAAGTGCCCAAGATGAAGAGCCACACCGGCATGGGTAAGCGGGTGAAGGTCACCGGCAAGGGAAAGATCGTGCGCGAGCAGACCGGCAAGCGCCACCTGCTGGAGGGCAAGAGCTCCCACGTCACCCGTCGGATGACCGGCACGGTCGTTGTGGCCAAGGTCGACACCCCGCGTGTGAAGAAGCTTCTGGGCCGCTGACGCGAGCCTGACCCAGTTCCCCTGAAGGAGTAACTAGAAATGGCACGCGTCAAGCGGGCGGTAAACGCCCAGAAGAAGCGCCGCACCCTGCTCGAGACCGCGAGCGGCTACCGCGGTCAGCGCTCCCGCCTGTACCGCAAGGCCAAGGAGCAGGTGCTGCACTCGATGCAGTACTCGTACCGTGACCGCCGTGACCGCAAGGGCGACTTCCGCCAGCTGTGGATCACCCGTATCAACGCGGCTGCCCGGTCGAACGGCATGACCTACAACCGCCTGATCCAGGGCCTCAAGCTGGCCGAGGTCGAGGTCGACCGCAAGATCCTGGCCGACCTCGCGGTGCACGACGCGGCTGCCTTCGCGGCCATCGTCGAGGTCGCTCGTGCGGCCGTCGCGGCCGAGGGCACCGGCGGCGCCGCCGCGCAGGCTGCCTGACGAAGGTTGTTCGCGACGGCGGTCCCCGCCGTCGTCAACAAAACTTCACTTATCGCGTAGCACTTTCAAGACGCCTCCCGATCGACGATCGGGAGGCGTCTGCATGAGGAGACCATGTTCACGCCCCGTACGCCCCGCATCGTCGCCGCCCGCCGCCTGCAACGCCGCCGGGACCGCGACCAGTCCGGGCGCTTCCTCGCCGAAGGCCCGCAGGCCGTGCGTGAAGCGCTCGCCGCGGGGGCGGTGATCGAGTTGTTCGGCACGCCCGCCGCGCTGGAGCGTCACGCCGAACTGGCCGCGCAGGCGCCGGAGCTGTCCCCGGTCACCGACGACGCCCTCGCCGCGCTCGCCGAGACCGTGCACCCGCAGGGACTGGTCGCGATCTGCGAACAGGGCGACGTCTCGATCGGCGAGGCCCTCGCGAAGAACCCGCGGCTGGTCGCCGTGGTCGCCGAGATCCGGGACCCCGGGAACGCCGGAACCGTGCTGCGTACGGCCGACGCCGCGGGAGCCGGTGCGGTCATCTTCGCCGGCGACGCCGTCGATCCCTACAACGGCAAATGTGTACGGTCGTCGGCCGGCTCGCTGTTCCACGTCGACGTGGTCCGCGCCCCGCTCAGCGTCATCGACCTGCTGCAGGACAGCGGCCTGCAGGTGCTCGCCACCAGTGGCACCGGTGAGGACGACGTGGATTCGCTGCTCGACGGCGGTCAGCTCGCGCTGCCGACGGCGTGGCTGTTCGGCTCGGAGGCACACGGCCTGCCGCCCGAGGTCCTCGCCGCCGCGGACCGGCGCGTGCGCGTACCCATCTATGGTGGCGCCGAGAGCCTCAACCTGGCCGCGGCGGCCGCCGTCTGTCTATATGCTTCGGCCCGCGCGCAGCGCTGAGGGTATGCTGGGCGGCATGTCAGGTCTTTCGTTTATTCGGCCCGCTGGTTGCGGGCGCCGGATCTGACACTTCTGCGCACTCCCTGACCGGCGGGCTGCGGCTCAGCCGCGCCTCCGTAGACTGTCCCAGCCGAGTCGCCCTTTCCGGCCCTCGCTGCGCTCGGTGCACTTGATGGCAACGATGTCCCAGCCGAGTCGCCCTCCGCGGCCTCGCTGCACACAGTTCCGACTAGCCGACGGCTAATCCGGTGTTAGGGAGCTCGCCCGATCATGTCCTATCGCAACGATCCGTACGATCCGAAACAGGCCGCCCTGCTGGCCCCCGAGGCTCTCGAGGGCGCCGTCACGGAGGCCGAGAAGGCGTTCGCCGCCGCCGCCGACCTCGACGCGCTGTCCGCGCTGAAGCCCGCGCATCTGGGCGACCGGTCGCCGGTGTCGCTGGCCCGCCGGGAGATCGGGTCTCTGCCGCCGGCCGCGAAGTCCGACGCCGGTAAGCGGGTCAACGTCGCCCGGCAGGCCGTGCAGGCCGCCTACGACGCCCGCCAGGCCGAGCTCGAGGCCGACCGCGCAGCCCGTGTCCTGGTCGAGGAACGGGTCGACGTCACCCTGCCGTGGGCCCGCCGCCCGCGGGGTGCCCGTCACCCGCTGACCACGCTGATGGAGCACATGGGCGACATCTTCATCGGCATGGGTTACGACATCGTCGACGGCCCGCAGCTGGAGCTGGAGTGGGCCAACTTCGACGCGCTCAACATCGGCCCGGACAACCCGGTCCGCAGTGCCTCCGACACGTTCTTCGTCGACCTGCCCGGCCTGGTCATGCGGACCCACACGTCGCCCGGCCAGGTGCGCACCATGCTCGACCGGCAGCCGCCGATCTACGTGGTCAGCCCCGGCCGCGTCTACCGGACCGACGAGCTGGACGCCACGCACAGCCCGGTGTTCCACCAGATCGAGGGCCTGGTCATCGACGAGGGCATCACGATGGCCCACCTGCGCGGCACCCTCGACCACTTCGCCAGGGCGATGTTCGGCCCGGACGCGAAGACCCGCTGGCGGCCGCACTACTTCCCGTTCACCGAGCCGTCCGCCGAGTTCGACGTCTGGTTCGCCCAGCACCGCGACGGCCCGCGCTGGGTCGAGTGGGGTGGCTGCGGCATGGTCAACCCGCGGGTGCTGACCGCCTGCGGCATCGACCCGGCCAAGTACTCCGGGTTCGCGTTCGGCATGGGTGTCGAGCGGACCCTGATGTTCCGCAACGGCGTCTCCGACATGCGCGACATGGTCGAGGGCGACGTGCGGTTCACCACGAACTTCGGAATGGAGTCCTGAAGCGATGAAGACGTCACTGTCGTGGCTGCGCGAGTACGTCGAGCTGCCCACCGGCATCACCGCTTCGGAGCTGGACGAGGCGCTCACCAACCTCGGCATGGAGGTCGAGGGGATCGTCGACCAGGCCGCCACGGTCACCGGTGACCTGGTCGTCGGCCGGGTGCTGACGATCGAGGAGCTCACCGGTTTCAAGAAGCCGATCCGGTTCACCACCGTCGACGTGGGCTCTTCCTCCCCCCAGGAGATCGTCTGCGGGGCGCGTAACTTCGCCGAGGGCGACCTCGTCGTGGTAATCCTGCCCGGGGGCGAGCTGCCGGGCGGGTTCAAGATCGGTGCGCGGAAGACGTACGGCCGCAACTCCAACGGCATGATCTGCTCGGCCGCCGAACTGGGCCTGTCCGGCGATCACTCGGGCATCATCGTGCTGCCCCCGTCCTCTCCCGCGCCCGGCACCGACGCTCGTCCCGTGGTTGGCCTCGACGAGGTCCTGATCGAGGTGGAGATCACCCCGGACCGCGGTTACGAGATGAGTGTCCGCGGCATCGCGCGGGAGCTGGCCACGTACTTCGACGTGCCGTTCACCGACCCGGCCGCTCTCACCGCGCCGGGGGCGACCGGCGACGTGCCGCATCCCGTCTCGATCGAGGACACCGTCGGCTGCGACCGGTTCGCGGCCCGTGTCGTGCGCGGTATCGACCCGGGCGCGCAGTCTCCGGAGTGGATGCAGCGGCGGCTCATCGCGGCCGGCATCCGGGCCATCTCGCTGCCGGTCGACATCACCAACTACCTGATGCTCGAGTTCGGCCAGCCGATGCACGTCTTCGACCTGGACCGTCTGCACGGCGGTCTCATCGTCCGGCGGGCCCGGGCCGGCGAGAAGCTGACCACCCTGGACGGTGTCGTCCGGGTGCTCGACGCCGAGGACATGGTGATCTGCGACGAGACCGGGCCGATCTCGCTCGCCGCTGTGATGGGCGGCGAGACCAGTGAATGGCAGGAGGGCACCGTCAACGTGCTCCTCGAGGCCGCCCACTGGGATCCGGTCATGGTCGGGCGGACCGCCCGGCGTCACAAGCTCTTCAGCGAGGCCGCCAAGCGCTGGGAGCGGGGTGTCGACCCGGCGCTGCCCCTCGCCGCGCTGCAGAAGGCCGTCGAGATCCTGGTCGAGCACGCCGGTGGCACCGCTGACGATCGGGTGCTGGACATCGACAACGTGGTCGCGCCGGTGGCGCTGACTCTGCCGGCCGACACGCCGGCCCGGCTCGTCGGGCTGCCGTACTCGGGCGAGCAGGTCGCCGGTCTCCTGCGCAAGATCGGCTGCGAGGTGACCGGTGACGAGGTGCTCAGCGTCGTGCCGCCGACCTGGCGTCCCGACCTGGCCGCCCCGATCGACCTGGTCGAGGAGGTGGCGCGGCTCGGCGGTTACAACGAGATCCCGAGCGTGCTGCCGCCGGCCGGGGCGAGCCGTGGTCTCACCCCGGCGCAGAAGCGGCGCCGGTCGGTGGGGCGTGCGCTCGCCGAGAACGGGTACGTCGAAGTGTTGTCGTACCCGTTCGTCTCGCCCGGCACCGCCGACGCCCTCGGGTTGCCTCCGGCGGACCCGCGGCGCAGCGCCGTGCGGCTCACCAACCCGTTGTCCGAGGAGGAGCCGCTGCTGCGGACCACCCTGCTCGGCCCGCTTCTCGGCACCCTGAAGCGCAACCTCGGCCGCGGCCGGCGGGATGTGGCGCTGTTCGAGGCCGGCACGGTGTTCCTGCCGCACCTGACCTCGACCGCGCCGCCTTCGTTGGGCGTGGACCACCGTCCCGCGAACGCCGAGTGGGCGGCCGCGAACGCGATCGTCCCCGAGCAGCCGTGGCATCTGGCCGTCGTGCTGGCCGGCGACATCGAGCCGGCCGGCTGGTGGGGTCCGGGCCGTGCCGCGACGTGGGCGGACGCCATCGAGGCGGCGCGCGTCGCGGTGGCGGCGAGTGGCGTTTCCGAGGACCGGGTGACGGTACGGGCAGCCGAGCACGCACCGTGGCATCCCGGCCGTTGCGCCGCGATCCTGGTCGACGGCACCGTGGTCGGTCATGCCGGCGAACTGCACCCCGCGGTCCTGGCGGCTCTCGAACTGCCGAAGCGCACGGCGGCAGCCGAGATCGACCTGGACGCGCTGCCGGACGCTCCGGTCGTCGAGGCACCGAAGATCTCCACCTTCCCGCCGGCGCTGATCGACGTGGCCCTGGTCCTGGATCGCACGGTCCCGGCGGCCGAGGTGCAGGCGGCTCTGGCCGAGGGTGCGGGCACGCTGCTGGAGTCGGTGGCGCTGTTCGACGTGTACGAGTCGGAGCAGCTCGGCGAGGACAAGCGGTCGCTGGCCTACAAGCTGACCTTCCGTGCTCCGGACCGGACGCTCACCTCGGAGGAGACGATCGCCGCCCGCGACGCGGCGGTCGCGGTCACGGCCTCCCGTTTCGGTGCTGGCCTGCGCGGCGCCTGACATCCCTGAAAGGGCCGGTCCGGATCTGCCGGGCCGGCCCTTTTCAGCTTCCGGCGCGGATCAGCGTGGGCCTGGCCGGTGCTCAGCGCGGGTGCGGGGCGGGGTGTTGATCTCGGAACCGTGGGCGGCGAGCCAGTCGTCGATCTGGTCGGCCAGCCAGACCTTGCCCTGGGTGAGCTGGGCCAGTGGGCTGGGGAAGTCCGGTCGGCGGGTGATCATAAGGAGCCGTTGCCGGCCGATGCCGCCGAGTTTCATGCGGATCTCGTGTGCGCCCATCAGACGCAGCGACTGCATGTCCATGCATGCGACTATAGCGCTTTGACTACCCATCAAGCGACTACCTGTCGTGTGAAAAGTATAGATCAACTTCACCGGTCAGGTAGCGCTGGACGGTAGGGCTGAACCAGGCGATCGCCTCCTCGGGCGGCAACTCGACCACCGGTGGCAGCCGCAGCACGAAGCGGCACAGGGCGAAGCCCAGCATCTGGGTGGCGACGAGCCCGGCCCGGGTGGCGGCCTGTGCCGGGTCGGGGGACATGCGCGCGGCGATCGGCCCGATCTGACCGGCGAAGATCGAACGCATCCGCTCGGCCGCGGCCTCCTTGGTGACCGCCGTCCGTAGCAGGGCCATCAGCGTCTCGTCGCCCTCCCAGCGGTGCAGGAAGTGCCGGACCAGTGCCGCCCCGACCTCCTCGCGGGGTGTCTCGCTGAGGTCCGGCAGCCGCAGGTCGAAGTCGGCGGCCGCGGCGAAGAGCGCCTCCTTGTTACCGAAGTAGCGCATCACCATCGACGGGTCGATGCGGGCGTCGGCGGCGATGGCCCGGATGGTGGCGCGTTCGAAGCCGTCGGTGGCGAAGCGCTCCCGGGCGGCCGCGAGGATCGCGGCCCGGGTGGTGTCGGAGCGGCGTGCGGTCATGCGCCGAAGCGTATGCCAACAAGCGTTTGCCAACAACTGTTGACTCGACCATGAAATGACGCCTACCGTTTGCCAACAAGTGTTGGCAAACGAGAGTGAGGCAACCGTGCACACCACCGTCGCGATCATCGGAGCCGGGCCGACCGGCCTGCTCCTGGCCGGCGACCTGGCCCGGGCCGGCATCCCGGTCACCCTGTTCGAGCGCCGCTCCGGCACGTCCAACCTGACCCGGGCCTTCGGTGTCCACGCCCGCACCCTCGAGCTGCTCGACGCCCGCGGCCTGGCCGACGACATCGTCGCCGGTGGTGCCCGGGTCGAGCGCCTGCGCCTGTTCGACCGGATCCGGCTCGACCTGAGCCGGCTGCCGTCCCGGTACCCGTTCCTGCTGATCACCCCGCAGTACCGGGTGGAGGAAGCGCTGACCGCGCGGGCCGTCGAGGCCGGCGCCCGCATCGAGCGCGGTGCCGGCCTGACCGGCCTCCGGCAGGACGGTGACCGGGTCACCCTCGACTTCGGCGGGCGAACTGTCACCGCCGACTGGGTGGTCGGCACCGACGGCGTGCGCAGCACCGTCCGCGAAGCGCTCGGCCTGCCCTTCCCCGGCAAGGCGGTGCTCACCTCGATCATGCTGGCCGACGTGCGCCTGGCCGCCCCGCCCGAGGACGTGCTCGCCGTCAACGCGGTCGGCGACGCCTTCGCGATGGTCGCCCCGTTCGGCGACGGGTGGTACCGGATCTTCTGCTGGGACCGCCGCCACCAGGTCTCCGACGACGTCCCGGTGACCCTCGGCGAACTGCGCGAGGTCACCCGGCGGGTGCACGGCACCGACTTCGGTATCACCGAGGCACGCTGGCTGTCCCGTTTCCACAGCGACGAGCGGCAGGCACCGCGGTACCGGGCCGGCCGCGTGTTCCTGGCCGGCGACGCCGCCCACGTGCACTCACCGGCCGGCGGCCAGGGCATGAACACCGGCCTGCAGGACGCCGCGAACCTCTCCTGGAAGCTCGCCGCCACCGTTCGCGGGTGGGCGCCGGCCGATCTGCTCGACACCTACGAGGCGGAACGCCACCCGGTCGGCCGGCTGGTCCTGCGCAGCAGCGGCGCCCTGATCCGGATGGCGATGATCAGCTCCGCCGTGGCCCGGCGGCTGCGCAACGCGTTCGGCTCGGTGCTGCTCGCGCTGCCGCCGGTCGCCCGCCGCGCCACCGGCGTCATCTCCGGCGTCGGCATCGGTTACCCCGGTGCGCCGCGCGCCGCGGACCTCACCCTGCGCGACGGCAGCCGCCTTTACGAGGCGCTCCGCGAGGGCCGGCACGTCCTGGTCACCCCCCGGCCCCTTTCCGGGTGCGGCGAACGCCTGCTCGTGGCGGCCCCGGCAGCGGACACGAGCGAAGCCGTCCTGGTACGTCCCGACGGTTACGTCGCCTGGCGCGGCCCGGCCGGCTCGGCAGCCGCCGCGCTCAGCCGTTTCCTCGGCCCCGAGCAGGTCTCCCACCCGGCCGGCCGATGAACCGCCCCGCGGCGAGGGGTCAGTCCCACCAGAACGACCAGAGCGGCGCGTCGAGGAGCTGCTTCGCATACTCCTCCAGGGAGCCGCAGCCCTGGTCGACGTTGTCGGGGCAGAAGGCGTAGAGCTCGGCCGCGACCTCCAGCGCGTGCTCCTCGTCGACCGGGGGCGCGGCGACGCTGAGGTACAGAGTGTCGAAACCGGCCTCGATCACCCGCACGCCGAACCGGTCCTCCCAGTTGCGCAGCACGGCCGAGATCTTCGCGGTGTCGTTCTCGAAGTTGAGCGGGCCGGTCCACCCCACCGCGGCCAGGGTGTCGGCGCCACGCCCGGCCGGGACCAGACCCAGCCGCGGCGCCCGGAGCAGGCCCTCGATGACGATCAGATCGGCCACCTCGGCGGCCCGCTCGTCGGGGTCGGCCTGTGGCTCACCGCGACGGGCCAGGCCCGGCCAGCTGCTCGCACCCGACTCGTCGTCCGGCTGGACGGCCGCCCACCAGGCACCCAGGACGGCACCGGGATAGTGATCCCCGGGAGCACTGCGGACCAGGCCGGGACACAGATCGTCCCCGTCGCGCCAGGGCCGTTCCGGTGAGTCGTCGGAGAGGCTCCCCAGCAGCAGCGGCCACAGCCCGGTGCGCCCGTGCTGCGCCCGCAACGCCTGCCACCAGCCCGGACGCGGTGGCCCGGCGCTGATCCGGAGCAGGTCGAGGGACGCCTCCCAGCCGCCTCCGGTGGGATCGTCGTCGAGGTCCAGGGGCGCGAGGGGAGAAGCTGCCATGGGCCCGACGCTAGACCGGGGGTGCGACACTTTCCGGCGCCGCGGAGGGCCGTCGTGATCGCGGCTCCGGGCACGAGCACGAGCGTCGCCTGATGGGCGCAGACCTGCCGGGTCAGGGGAGTTTCAGCACGTCGGCGATGACTGACCCGTCCGCTTCCAGCCGTACCGCGGCGGGGCTGTCGTAGACGACGAGAATCCGGTCGGTGCCGAGCATGCTCAGACCCTCGGCGTGGTCGTCGCCCTCGCCGTAGGTCAGTTCCAGCTCGCGGCTGAGCAGGTTGTGCCGCACGATCGTCGGCACCTCCGCCCGGCACGCATCGTGCCAGCGATAGACGCGTACCGGCCCGTCCAGGTCCATCGTCGGCCCGGCCAGCACCAGCAGATCGTCGCCGTCCGGGCAGAGGTCCCGCACACCCAGGCCCTCGAGATCGAGGACATGCTTACGGTACGGACGGCCGTCCTCGAACCGGTGCAGCCGGAGCCGTCCCGGGTCGGTGTCCAGCACGTACGGCCGCAGCTCCAGCACGAACGCCCAGCCGCGCAGCACCGGACCCCGCAGCCCGAGGAAGACGCGGTCTTCGCGTACCGCGATGCCCTCGATGTCGAGTCCGTTGTCCTTGCCCGGAATCGGCAGGAACACCGCCAGGTGTTCGTCGTCGCGCAGCAGCCGGCGCAGGTCGTCACGCACGCCCAGCGCCGCGGCCCGGTACCGGATCCCGTCGGCCTCCAGTTCGTGGACCGGGGTGGGCACGCCGTCCACCTCGGCGATCGGCAGCCGCACCAGGATCTGCCGATTCGCCTGCCCCTCGATGCGCGCCAGCCGGCGAAGTGCCTTCTGCCCCTCGTGGCGCTCCTTGATCTGCTTGCGGCGCAGGCTGTGCGAGCCGATCGCCCACAGGAACCGGCCGTTACGGGCCAGCCCCTCCACGTCCGCCTCCTCGTCGGCGTCGATACCCGGCAGATCGACGAAGTCAGCCAGCCGGTACCGCGTCTCGTCGCCGAACTCGGTCGGGCGCACCGGGTCGTCGCCGAGCAGGCGTTCGATCGTCGCGGTCTCGTCCCCGGCGATCCACAGCGCGCGGCCGTCGAGCCGGACCGCCGAGAGGTTGGTGTGGGTGGCCGCGGCCCGCGACTCGTCGGAGAATCGCAGCCGCACCGTGTAGTCGACCGTCATGGTCCACATCGTCGCACCATCACGCATGCGGCCAGGTCGAACATAGAGTCCTGTCGCGGTGACCTTTCGGGTCGAAGCCGCCGCTCACGGCCGGTCCGTCCGGATCGGCCGTGAGCGTGCGCCCGGTCAGACCTGTCGGGAGATGTACAGGCGGTGCCCGGCCGGCGAATACCCGACCCGCTCATAGACCCGCCACGAGTCGTCGCTGCCCGCTTCCAGCCAGCCGACCTCCCCGCCGCGCCGGAACAGCCGGTGGGTGATCTCCGCGGTGATCGCCGCGCCGAGCCCCCGCCGCCGGAACGGCTCGCGGACCGCGATCCCGGCGACCTCGCTGAGGCCGTCGATCGGTGCGGCCGCCTGACCGCCGCCGACCCACTCGCCGTCAGCCGTCCGGGCGCCGATCACCACCCCGCCGCGTTCCTGGGTCCGGCGGATCCGGGCCACCGCGGCCTCCGGGCGGTCATCGGCCGAACCGCCGAAGGCCTCGTTCTGGGCGGCGACCACCGCGGCCCGGTCCGGGTCCGTCGTGGGTTCGGCCAGGGTCAGACCTTCGGGTACGGGGTGCGCGCCGAGCGTCTCCGGCGTGCAGACGAGGTACTGGTTGCGCTCCTCGACGGTGAAACCGGCCGCCGTCAGCAGGTCCTCCAGTTCGGGGGCACAGCTGGTGACGTACTCCAGACGGGGTTTGCGGCCGGCACCGGTGAAGGCGGCGACCAGGTCGGCGACGTCGGCGGCCGTGATCGGGACGCCGGGCACCGGCGAGGCGTAGTTGATGAACGGGTTCGCCGTCTCCGGGTCGAGACCGGCCACGAACGGCCCCGTCTCGAGAACCTTCGGACGGGTACGGAGGTGGGACACGACGGAGCGCTGGATGCGCAGATCCATTGTTGATCAAGCCTTTTCGAGAGAATCCTGCGGTTTCAGGGCATGGTGATGCGCTGGGCCGCCGCGGGCGAAGAAAGTCGCTCAGCGACGGCCGGATGGCCGGGCGGCGAACACAGGCTTCACTTCTCTCAGGTGTGGGGACCGCGCGATCCGGTCTCTCAGGTGTGGGGACCGCGCACTCCGGGCGCGAGCTCCCGGCGAGGTTTTCACGAACTGTCGCCCCGGCGCAAGCCCGGCAGGTCAGGGCGCCCGGGGGCGAGTATCGGCGCGGGCCGGCCGCCTGCGCGGCCCGCGCCGATGTCCTCCACTCTCGGCCATCGGGGACCGGAAGTCCATCACCGTCTATGTCTTCACCGTCCCGGGCGGGTTTTGTCGGTGGGGGTCGCTAGGGTTCAGCGCGTCCGGTGGAGCCAGAGTCGGGGGAGTGGTCCGGTGGCCGAGATGCGCAGCTCGGAGACGTTCGTCGTGCCCGCGGGCTGGAAACGGTTCGTGCTGCCACGACGGGGAACCGGCGCGGCCGTCCCGAAGATCAAGGACGCCGACGTCCAAGCCGCCGAGACCTTGCTGCAGACGTTCGGCGACGACGTGCGGGCCGCGCTGGACCACCGCAGGACCCCGGCTGATCTGGCCCGGGCCGGTCACGCCTACCTCACGGGTGACCCGGCGGCCACGCCCCTCGGTGCGGCCGTGGTGGCCCGTGGCGTGGCGGTGCCGCTCGAGTGGAGCCGGCGCGAGGAACTGACGGCCTTCACGGACCACTGGCGGTCCCGGCACGGGCTCGCGTTCGCGGCGGCGGCCGTCGCCGAGCTGTCCGCTCTCCATCTGGCGTCATTCGAACCAGGCGGCGCGATCACCCGCAAGGTGCCCGACAACGACATCGACGGTTCCCTGACCCCGATCGTCATCCGGATGGCCTATCAGCTCCGGCGATCGGTGGTGGCGACCACCGCGGGGGAGTACGAGAAGGTTCTCGCCGCCCTCGCCGCGGTGCGTGGCCCGGCGCTCGTGCAGCGGGCGATCGTCTCGGTGCTCGCGCCCGACGAGACCGGCTGGGCCGGTGACATCTGCACCGAGATTCTCGGCAAGGGTGGCCGCGAGCACCTCAGAGGGCTCCTGCTCACGGTCGTCGACGACCCGGCCACCGGGTTGCGGCTGGCCGAGCGGGTCGACGTCTGGACGGCGATGTCGGAGAACGAGCGGATCCACACCTTCGTGGCGACCCTCGGCCCGGCCGCGGCGCCCGCGCTGGCCGGCTGGATCGACTCGCCGCACCTCGACGCCAAGGGCCGGGCCAGGCTTCTGGCGATGCTGTCCGCGCTCGGCAGCGACACCGCCTTCACCATCCTGCTGGAACGGGCCGACCGGCCCGACGCGGCGGCGGCACTCGCCGAGGCGGCCGCCCGCGAGCCGGCCCACGCCCTGCGCCTGCTCGCCGAGGCGCCCTCCGCCGACCGGCTGCTGCACCGCCATCTGGCCGGCCACCTCGAACTCGCCGGTGAGGTCCGGCCGCGACTCTCCGAGGCGGCCGCCGCCCGGTTCGACGCGGCGCATGCCCTGCTCGCGGCCGACGAGGTGAGCCCGGCCGCGTCCGGTGACGTGCCACCGATCCTGGTGAGCCCGCCCTGGCTGACCCCGGCGCACCGGGAGCCGATCGTCGTCACCGGCCTCTCCTCGGGCGTGCCGGTCCGGGTCGAGTGGGCGCCCGGCGAGCGTGAGCGGTGGGCGGACGGTTCCTGGGCCGACCGGCACGGCGGCTCCCACGACTGGTCCGAGGTCATCCACGCATTCGGCACCAGCGCCTCCAGCGGCTGGGACGAGATCGACTTCTTCCTGCTGGCGCCGGATGACCTGACCCTTCCGCGGATCGCCGCCTGGCGGCCCAGCTACCACTACGACGCCGCCGACTGGGGTGCCGAGATGCTGGCCCGTTACGGTGCCGAGGCCGTCCCGCCGGTGCTCGACGTCGCCCGCAGGTCCCCGGCGACGACCGCCGTCCTGCTGGCCCCGATCGCCTCGGCCGAGGCCGCGGTGCTGGTCGCGGGCTGGCTGGCACGGGTCCGCTCGGTCCGGGCGGTCGCCCTGGCCTGGCTCGCACGGCACCCGGATGTTGCGGCCCGCGCGCTGATCCCGATCGCGGTCGGAAAGGCCGGTGCGGCCCGATCCGACGCCGAGGGCGCGCTGCGCGCCATGCTGCAGGCCGGGCAGGGCGACCGGGTCCGATCGATCGCAGCCGGCTTCGGCCCGGCGACCCGGGCGGCCGTCGAGGAGGTGCTCGCCGTCGACCCGCTGACCATCCTGCCCAGGACGATGCCGCAGCTGCCCGACTGGGCGAACCCGGCCCTGCTGCCACCGGTCCGGCTCACCGGCGGCCGTGGCGCACTGCCCGCCGAGGCGATCCGGAACCTGATCACCATGCTGGCCATCTCCCGCGTGGACACCGTCTACCCGGGACTGACCGTGGCCGTCACCGAGTGCGAGCCGGGCGACCTGGCCGGGCTCGCGTGGGCGCTGTTCACCGAGTGGCGCGAGGCCGGCCACCCGGCGAAACAGAACTGGGCGCTCGACGCGCTCGGCCTGCTCGGCGACGACGAGACGGTGCGGCGGCTGGCACCGGTCATCCGGTCCTGGCCCGGTGAGGGTGGGCACACCCGGGCGGTCGCCGGCCTCGACGTGCTCGCCGCGATCGGCACCGACGTCGCCCTGATGTATCTGAACGGCATCGCGCAGAAGGTCAAGTTCCGGGGACTCAAGGAACGCGCCACCGAGAAGATCGCCGAGCTCGCCGCGGAGCTGGGCCTCACCTCCGAGGAGCTGGCCGACCGGCTGGTGCCCGACCTCGGCCTGGACGGCGCCGGCAGCCTGGTCCTCGACTACGGCCGGCGGACCTTCACCGTCGGATTCGACGAACAACTCAAACCGTTCGTCGCCGACGCCACCGGCAAGCGGCTCAAAGCGCTGCCCAAGCCGGGCGCGCAGGACGACCCGGTCCTCGCGCCGGAGGCCTACCAGCGGTTCGCCGCTCTGAAGAAGGACGTCCGGGCGATCGCCGCCGATCAGGTACGCCGCCTGGAGAGCGCGATGGTGGGACAGCGGCGCTGGACCGGTGCCGCCTTCCGGCAGTTCCTCGCCGGGCATCCGCTGCTGCGGCACCTGGTCCGCCGGCTCGTCTGGGTCCGCATCGACGACACCGGCCGGCCCGCCGGCGGCCTGCGGGTGGCGGAGGACGGCAGCCTGGCCGGCATCACCGACGAGACCGTCACCCTCCGCGACGACGAGATCGTCGGGGTCGCCCATCCGCTGCACCTGGCCGACGACCTCGCCGCGTGGGCCGGGGTCTTCGCCGACTACGAGATCCTCCAGCCGTTTCCGCAGCTGAGCCGTGGGGTCGCGCCGCTCACCGCCGAGCGGGCCGGCGCGTTCATCGGCCGGAAGTCGGCCACCCCCACGCTGCTCGGCCTGGAACGGCGCGGCTGGCGGCGCGGCAGCCCGCAGGACGCCGGCGTGCAGGGCTGGTTCGAACGCGACGTCCCGGGAGGCCTGCACCTGGTGCTGGCCATCGATCCGGGCATCGCCGTCGGAGCGATCGACGTGCTCGGCGACCAGACCATCGAGGCGCTGTACGTGGCTCCGTCCTCGGAACACCACTGGTTCCGCAACGACCGGGACGACCGGATCCGTGAACTCGACCCCATCACCGCGGCCGAGGCGCTGCGCGAACTGACCGAGGTGATCCCATGACGGCCATCCCCACCACCGCCACCACCGCCGGAGTGCAGCGGCCGCCCGCCGAGGTGCGGTTCGCCGACGAGCTGGCCCGCCTCCGGGCCGCCGACGACGCGCCCACCCCGCCGGGCTGGGCCCTCAGTCTGCGGGCCGCCCGCGCCTTCATCGTCGGTGACGAGAAACTCGGCGTCACCCGCAAGTTCGTCGGTGACCCGTCGCTCATCGACCGGGCCCTGGTCAGCCTCGCCACCAGCCGCGGACTGCTGCTCGTCGGCGACCCCGGCACCGCGAAGTCGCTGCTCTCGGAGCTGCTCGCGGCAGCGGTGAGCGGCGACTCGACGCTCACCATCCAGGGCGGCGCGGCCACCACCGAGGACCAGATCAAATACTCGTGGAACTATGCCCTGCTCGTCGCCGAGGGCCCCACCGAGCGATCGCTGGTCCCGGCGCCGCTGCTGCGCGGCATGACCCACGGCCGGGTCGTCCGGTTCGAGGAGATCACCCGCTGCCCCCTCGAGGTGCAGGACTGCCTGCTCTCGCCGCTCTCCGAACGGGTCCTCGCCGTGCCGGAGCTGCCCGGGGACGCCGGCATGGTGTTCGCCCGGGAGGGCTTCAACATCATCGCCACGGCGAACACCCGCGACCGCGGCGTGAACGACATGAGCTCGGCGCTGAAGCGGCGCTTCAACTTCGAGACGGTCTTCCCGATCGCCGACTTCGACACCGAGCTGTCGCTCGTCGAGTCCGAGGCCGGGGCGCTGCTGACGCGTTCCGGAGTCACCACGCCACCCCGGCGCGACGTGCTCGAGGTCCTGGTCACCGCATTCCGCGAACTGCGGGCCGGGCGCACCAGCCGAGGCGACGAGATGGAACGGTTGTCCGCGGTGATGAGCACCGCCGAGGCGGTCTCGGTCGCGCACGCCGTCGGTCTGCGCGGCTGGTTCCTGCGCGGTTCCGCCGGATCGGCCGCCGACCTGGTGTCCTGCCTGGCCGGTACGGCCGCCAAGGACAGCCCGGAAGATCTCGCGAAACTGCGGCGGTACCTCGAGCAGCACACCTCGTGGCGATCCGGCCCGCAGTGGCGGGAACTGTGGGACGCGCGCCGGGAACTGCCGGGCGGATGAGCCTCACCGTCATCGGGGTCCGGCACCACAGTCCCGCCTGCGCCCGGCTGGTCGGGTCGGCCATCGCCGCGTTGCGGCCCGCGTTCGTGCTGATCGAGGGCCCGGCCGACATGAACGAGCGGATCGGTGAACTGCTGCTCGGCCACGAACTGCCGGTGGCGGTGTTCACCAGCTATCTCGACGAGCGGCGGCGGCACGGGTCGTGGGCCCCGTTCTGCGAGTACTCACCCGAGTGGGAGGCGTTGCGGGCCGGGCGTGAGTGCGGGGCCGAGCTGCGGTTCATCGACCTGCCGGCGTGGCACGAGGCCTTCGCCGACCGGGACAACCGCTACGCCGACGCCGAGCTGCGGTACGCCGAGGCGGTGCAGCGGCTCTGCGCGGAGTTCGGCGTGGACAACAGCGACGCCCTCTGGGACCACCTCATCGAGATGGGCCCGGCCGATGCGGTCGCCGAGCGGCTCTCGGTCTATTTCGACCTGATCCGGGGCGATGCCGAGGCCGGACCGTCGGACACCGCCCGGGAGACCTACATGGCCGGCTGGATCCGGGCCGCCGTCGCCGCTGCGGGGGACCGGCCGGTCGTCGCCGTGGTCGGCGGCTTCCACCGGCCCGCCCTGATCCGCCTCGCCGCCTCGCCGTCCGGGGATCCTGAGCAGGGACTCCCCGGAGCCGCCGGGCCCTCCGGGGTGCCGAGGTCCGCCGGCACCGCCGCCTGGCCCGCGGTGCCGGCGCCACCCGACGGTGCTACTGCCGGCAGCTACCTGGTGCCCTATTCGTTCCGGCGGCTCGACGCGTTCGCCGGCTACCAGTCCGGCATGCCGTCACCGGAGTACTACCAGCGGCTCTGGGAGAGCGGCCCGCAGGACGCGGCGCGCTACCTGGTCACCGCCGTCGCGGGGCGGCTGCGCGGACGCGGCCAGCAGGTCTCCACCGCCGACCTGATCGCCGCCCGGGCCGGAGCCGAAGCCCTCGCCCGGCTGCGCGGGCACGACTGCCCGGCCCGGGTCGACGTGCTCGACGGCCTGGCCTCCGCCCTGATCAACGAGGCACTCGACGTGCCCCTGCCGTGGGCGGTGCGGGGCACCGTCACGGCCGGTCAGCACCCGGCAGTGGTGGAGATGACCGCGGCACTCAGCGGCGACCGGGTCGGACGGCTGCACCCGGACACCCCGCTTCCGCCGCTGGTCCATTCGGCCACCGCCGAGCTGGAGCAGCACGGCCTCGACCGGTCCGGTGAGCACACCGCCGACCTGACCGACGCCCGCGGACGGATCGTCAGCCGGATCCTGCACCGGCTGCGGGTGCTCGAGATTCCCGGCTTCCGGCGTGACTCCGGGCCCGCCACCGGCATCGACCCGGTACTGCGTGAACAGTGGACCGTCCGGCGGCACGAACACCGGCTCACCGCCCTGATCGAGGCCGGCGGGTACGGCCCGACCCTGGAGACCGCGTCCGCCACCCGGATCGCGCAGCGTATCGACGCGGCCGTCGGCGACCTCGGCGCGCTCGCCGACGCCCTGTTCGACGCGGCCCTGTGCGGCGTCACCGACCTCGGATCGGACGTGGCCGGCCGGCTGGAACGCGGAGTGGCGGCAGCCGGCGACCTGCCCGTGCTGGGCCGCGTCCTGGCGGTCGCCCTGGCGCTGTGGCGGCACGACCGGCTGCTCGGGACCGCCGGCAGCGAGGCGCTCGGCGTCGTGGTGGCGGCCGCCGCCCGCCGGATCCTCTGGCTCGCCGACGGCTGGCATGCCGCCGGGGCACCGGCTGACCGGAGCCGGATCGCCGCGGTGGTGGCGGTACGCGACGCGGTGCTGCACGCCGCGGGGACGGGCGTCGACCGTACCGCCGCGATCGAGGTGTCCGGCCGCATCGCGGCCGACCGGGGCGCACCACCAGACCTGCGCGGGGCCTTCTACGGCCTCGGCCGGACCCTGCTGGGCGAGAGCGACGGGGCCGTGAGCGAGGCGGCCCGGCTGTTCCCGGAACCGTCGCAGGCGGTGCGCGGTGCGTTCGCGGCCGGGACCGCGGGCGACTGGCTGGCCGGACTGTTCGGGGTGGCGCGTGAACCGGTGCTCGCGTCCGGGGGCATCCTCGCGCTCCTCGACGACCTGGTCGGCGGCATGGGTGCGGAGGACTTCCTGATCGCCCTGCCCGCGTTGCGGCAGGCCTTCGAGTACTTCCCGCCCCGCGAGCGGGAAATGATCGCCGAGCGGCTGCTCGACCGGCGCGGGCTGTCCGGCTCCGGCCGCGATCTGCTCCGGGCGCCGGTCCCGGCCGGGATCGTGGCCGCCGGGATGGTCCTGGACGAGACCGTCGAACAGCGCCTGGTCCGTGCCGGGCTGATCACCCTGGGGAGGGCCGATGACTGACATCAGCCTGGAACGCTGGCGTCTCATCCTGGGTGCGCCGGCCGGTGGCAGCCTCGGCGGCCTCAGCGGCGAGGCAGCCCAGCGCGACGCCGCCCTGGACTGGCTCTACGGCCGTGACGAGGAGCTCGAGCGCCGTGACATCCGGCGGTACGGCGGCACCGGTCCGTCTCGGCTGACCACGGTCGACTGGCTCGACGGCATCACCCGGCTGTTCCCGAAGGAAACCGTCGAGCGGCTCCAGCAGGACGCCGTCGAGCGGTACCAGATCGACGACATCGTCACCGACCCCGGCGTGCTGGAACGGATTGAACCCAACCCGGCCCTGCTGCGCGCCGTGCTCCGCACCAAGCACCTGATGAACCCCGAGGTGCTGCGCCTGGCCCGGCGCATCGTCGAGGCGGTCGTCCGTGACCTGATGGAACGGCTCGCCACCGAGGTACGGCAGAGCTTCTCCGGCGCGCGGTCACGGCGGGCCAGCCGGTTCAAACAGTCCCGCGACTTCGACGCGCGGCGGACGATCCGGGCGAACCTCGGCAACTACCGGCCCGACGAGCAGCGAATCTACGTCGAGACGCCGTACTTCTCCTCCCGGACCCGGCGGCAGCTCAACCAGTGGCAGGTGATCCTGCTCGTCGACCAGTCCGGGTCGATGCTGTCGTCGGTGATCCACTCGGCGGTCACCGCGGCCTGCCTGTGGGGGCTGCCCGGCGTGCGTACCCACCTGATCGCCTTCGACACCGAGGTCGTCGACCTCACCGCCGACGTCACCGACCCGGTCGAGCTGCTGATGAAGACCCAGCTCGGCGGCGGCACCGACATCGGCCGCGCCGTCCGGTACGCCGCTCAGCTCGTCGAACAGCCCCGCCGGACGATCGTCGCCGTGATCAGCGACTTCTTCGAGGGCGGGTCGGAGGCGGGGCTGGTGCGGGCCGTGCGCGAACTGGTCGAACAGGGCACCGTCGTGCTCGGGCTGGCGGCGCTGGACGAGGAGGCCGACCCGGCGTACGACCGGGCCTGCGCGCAGCGACTTGCCGACGTTGGCGCCTGGGTGGGTGCGATGACGCCGGGCGAACTGGCCGGTTTCGTCGCGGACCGGGTGGGCCGGTGACCGGCGGACCGGGTGCGCCGGCCCGGTCGATGACCGGCGGCACGGCTGGGCCGGCTGACATCGGGCCGGATGAGCGGGCGAGCATCGGGACGCTGCCCGAACGCGCCGACCTGCGAGCGCTCGATGCCGACGCGCTGGCTGCCCTGGCCAACCGTGGGCTGGTGAAACGCGCCGCCCGGGAGGTCGGGCAGGAACCACCCGGCCTGTCCGCCGACGGGACCGCGATCGTCGCCGAGTTCAGTGACGGCGTCCGGGCGGCGCTGCCGGAGGGCGGACTGGAACAGGGCCGATGCAGCTGCGGCGCGACCGGGGTGTGCCGCCACCTGATCGGCCTGATCCTCGCGTACCAGTCCGTCCCGGTCGCCGCGGACGTCCCGTCGCCGTCGGCGGAGCCCGCTCCCGAAGCAGCCCGGGTCGCCTGGTCACCGGGCGGGTTCACCGACGACGAACTGACCACCCGGATCGGGGCCCGCCTGGTCACGGCCGCCCGCCGGGCCGAACGCGCCGGCTACACGGCCCGGGTGCGCCGGGGGCCGGTGCCGGTGGTCGAGCTGCCCGCGGCGACCGTGCGTTTCCTGGTACCCGGCGACCTCGGCTACGTGCACACCGACGCCCGGGCCGGTAACCGCGACGACGTGATCGCGCTCGCCGTCTGGGCGTTCCGGGTCGCTGACGAACAGCAGCCGGACATCGGCGAGTGCGTGGTCGACGTCGGCGGCTCGGGGGGCACCGCAGCGGCGGGTTCGGGGCTGGAAGCAGTCGTGGAGTTCGCCGCCGAGGTGCTGCGGGCCGGCGCCGTCCATGCCGGTCCCGGGCTGGCGGCCGCGGTAGCCGGCCACCTGGCCGCACTGGAACGAGCCGGTCTGCGGTGGCCGCTCGACGCCGCCGCCGAACTGGCCGAGCAGCTCACGGCGTACCGGGAGCGCGGTGCCAGGTACTCGCCGGAACTGCTGGCCGACCTCGTGGCCGAACTGTTCGCCCGGCACCGGGCGGCCACCGCCGACGGCGCGGCCGCAGCCCGATCGCGGGTGCTCGGCTCCGAGGAGGCGGCCGAGACCCCATTGCGCCGGGTACGGCTGGACGGCCTCGGCGCCCGCGTCACCGCGATCGACGGCGAACGGCGCGTCGAGATCTTCCACGGCCAGGCGGCGAGCGGCGTCGTCCTCGTCTCGCACCGGCAGTGGACCACCACCGACGACGGACCGGCCCTGTCCCGGCGGCGGATCGCCGGAACCACGGTCGGAGCCGTCGCCGGCGGCACCCTGGTGACCGAGTCCGCCGTCCGCAACGCCAGCCGGGCCGTCCGGCTGAGTGCCGGCCGGGTCGCGAAGTCGACCGTCACCGTCTCCAGCGGCGCCTGGGACGCTCTGCCGGGCGGTCTGCTGGTCCGGGACTACGCCGGCCTGGCGGCGGAGCTCGACGCGATGCCGCCCCGGCCGGTCCGTGCCCGGGTCCGGGCCGAACTGGTCCGGGTGCTGGAGATCGCCGAGGTCGGTCCCGGTCACTACTCACCGGGCGCACAGCGTCTAACCTTCGAGATCAGCGATGCCCACGGCAACACGGCAACGGTCGTCGCCACCCACGCGGCGGTCGCTCCCGGCCGCCTGGACGCTGTCGCGGCGGCGCTCGACGGCCGGCGGGGCAGACCCCGGTACGTGGCCGGCAGCGTTCACCGCAGCGGCGGCCGGGTGGTGATCGACCCCTACTCGATAGCCGCCGACGGCCCACCGGTCATCCCCGACCTGACCGCACCCAACGCCTTCGCCGAACCCGCCGCGGCACCGTCCGCCGCAGCGCCGTCCGCCGTGACGCCGTCCGGCGCGGCGCCGTCTGCCGTGACGCCGTCTGCCGTGACGCCGCCCGCCGCAGCGCCGCCCGCCGCGGCCGTCCCGGCCCTGTCCGCTGCCGTGCCGCCTTCCGTGAGCGGGCCCGGCTCCTTCGTCACGGGCGACGGTGCCGGATCCTCCGGGATGCTCGCCGGCTCGGACCTGGACGCGGGGGTGGACGTGCTGGCTGCCGCTGTGGCGTTCGCCCGGGAGGTGCTGGCCGAGGCCGCGCATCGTGGGCTCGCCCAGCTGCCGCCGGCGTATACCGGCCGGCTCGGCGAAGCCAGGAACGCTCTCGCGCGGGCCGGCCTGCACCGGGTGGCGTCCGCGATCGACGAGGTGTCCGCCCGGCTCAGCCCCGACCCGGGCATCGAGACGGTGGACGCCTGGGTCGACGCCTACCTGAGAGTGAGCCTGGCCGCCGACCTTCTCTGAAAGGGCCAGCCGCGGGCGAGATGACGGGGCCAGCCGCGGGCGATGACGGGGTCAGTCGCGGGCGATGACAAGGTCAGCCGCGGCTGACGGCCTCCTCCACGCCCGTCTCGTGGCGGCCCAGGAAGACCGGGTCCCGGCCGGTCAGGACGTCGGCGGCCGCCTTGACCGCGGCTCCGTACTCGCGGATCTCGCCTCGGAGCCACACCGCCTCGTGCACACGTACCGTGTCGTCGCCCACGCCGGTGGCCTCGATGCCCTGTTCACGGCAGAGGGCCACCGCCCGGGGCAGGTGGAAATCCTGGGTGACGACGATGGCCTGGCGCACGCCGAAGATCTTGCTGGCCCGGACACATGAGTCGTAGGTGTCGAAGCCGGCGTGGTCGAGGACCACCCGGTCGGCGGGTACACCCCGGGCGACCAGCCAGGCCTGCATCGAACCCGGTTCGTCGTACGTCCATTCGGCGTGGTCACCGGAGACCAGGATCGCCTTGACCTTGCCGTTCTCCAGGAGCTGGCGGGCGATCTCGAGGCGGGCGGCGAGGAAAGCCGAGGGCTGGCCGTCATCGCCGACCTGTGCGCCGAGGACCAGCGCGACCGGGGCCGCGGGCACCGAGGCCACGTCATAGAGGTGGCCGGCGGCGGACGAGCGTAACCATTGGGCACAGCCGATCGCGACGAGGACCGCGACGATTCCGCTCAGGGTACCCACCGCCGTCAGGCGGCGCAGCCGTCGCCAGGAGAGGAGTCCCGTGAGCGTGCCGCGCAGCCGTGCCACCGGGCCACGCCGCGAGCCTGCCGACGGGTCGCCGGGTGACTCCTGGCCGGCCGGTCGGCTCGGTGGCCGGCGACGGGCGGTACGGGTCATCCAGCTGGGGATCAAGGGTCGCTTCGGCACCGGTCCGAGGTTGGCACATCGGGTCAATGGCAGCATGGCGCCATGATCGATGTCGTTGCTGACCAGGATCCGTTGGTGCGCTGGGCGCTGCATGCGCGGGACGCGCGGGTGTGGCGGCGTCCGGGTGCGGTGGTCGTGGCCTGCCCCGGTCTGTCGCACTGGGACCGGCTGGTGATGAACGGCGATCCGGCGGCGGTGGCGGAGTTGCTGCGCGAGGTGCTCGCGGAGACCGGGGAGACGTTCCGGCCGTTCGGCACCGAGGAACTCGTCACCGAGCTGGTGGCCCGCGTGCCGGAGCTCGAGATCAGCGCCACCTTCGCCTGGATGGAGACGACGACCCCCGTCGGGCCCGGGCCGGTGGACAGCAGGGAGGCGCGGGCCGCAGGTGTGGCGGGCGGTGAGTCCGAGACCGCGGATATGGCGGGCGGTGAGGCACGGGCCGCCGGTGTGGCAGGCGGTGAGGAGTCAGCGGCCGGGCGGGAGCCGGCGGCAGGGCGTGCGGTGGAGCCGTTCTGGCTGACGGAGCCGGAATGGCCGGAGGTGACGGCGTTGATCCGGGAGGCGTATCCGGAGTCGTACGCGTGGCCGGGTCATCCGGACGTGTACCGGTGGGCGGGCATCCGCGGGGCGGACGGTGAGCTGCTGACCGTCGCCGCGGAGGCCTGGTCGACGCCGGAGATCGGGTTCATGTCCGGGGTCGCCACCCGGCCGTCGGCGCGCGGGCGGGGCCTGGGTGCGGCGATCTGCGCGTTCGTCGCCGACGATCTACTCACCGGACGTGAGAGGGTCGCGCTCCTGGTCGACTACTGGAACACGGCGGCGCTGGCGACGTACACGCGATTGGGTTTCGGGCTCCGCCGCGTAGCCGCCGCCCGCCGTCGCTGAAACCGGAGGACGGCCGGCTAGAGGGCCGCCCGGCGGGCGGTGTAGATCAGGTACTCCCAGTTCATGGCACCGCCGCCGAGATCGTGGCGGTCCGCCAGGGCCAGGAGGTCCGCGTCGAGGGCCGCGACGCGGGCCGGATCGTCGGCGATGTTGCGGTAGACGGCGATCGCCGGGCCGTAGTTGCGCTTGAAGTAGTCGCGGAACTCGGCGCCACCGCCGAAGTGGTCGACCCGCAGCTCCTGACGCTCCAGCCGGACGTCGGTGACACCCGCGCCGAGCAGTTCCGCCAGGTGGCCGGGATCACCCCACAGCGGCGGCGGCTGGGCTCCCGGAGGCGGCGGGGCGGCGTACGGCTTCATGGTCGCGAACATCTGCCCGACGAATCCCTGCGGTGTCCAGTTGGCCAGGCCGATGCTGCCGCCGGGCCGGCACACCCGGAGCAGTTCGGCGGCGGCGGCCGTGTGGAACGGCGCGAACATGACGCCGATGCAGGAGATGACCGCGTCGAAGGAGGCGGTGTCGAAAGGCAGTGCCTCGGCGTCAGCTTCGACCCAGGTCAGCGGTACGGGTGAGTTCTTCTCGCCGATGGCTAGCAACTCCGGGGTCAGGTCACTTGCGGTGACCGTGGCGCCGGCCAGTGCGGCGGCGACGGCTGCGTTCCCGGTGCCCGCCGCGACGTCGAGGACGGTTTGCCCGGGGCCGATGCCGACGGCCCGGACCAGGGCCGGACCGAGGGGTGCGACGATTTCGGAGGCGATCGCCGGATAGTCGCCGGAGGCCCACATGGCACGGTGTTTGGTCTTCACGGTTGTCGTCATGTCACCGACAGTAGGGACTTCCGGAGGTCCCTACCGGGTACACGACGGTATCGCCGTCGGGGTGCGGGCCGGAGAACCGCCGCCGCGTTCTGTCCGGATGTCCGGGCAGTTCGTGTTCGCGGCGGTTCCCCCGGCCTCGGCGGAGCGGGTCCGGTCAGGAGATCCGGAACTTCGCGGCCAGCAGTGCCGCCGGCCGCGAGTTCGGGCCGACCAGCAGTTCGAAGTCGCCGGCTTCGACGACGCGGCGCCCGTCGGCGTCGACAAGCGTGCAGTCCGCGGCCGGCACGTCGAGGTTCACCGTGACGCTCTCGCCCGGCGGCACCGTCACCTGCCGGTACGCCTTGAGTTCCCGGCTGGCCCAGGTGACGCTGGTGACCAGATCGCTCACATAGACCTGCACGGTCTCCAGGGCCGGTCGCGTCCCGGTGTTGCTGAGCCGCACGGTGGCCCGGACCACGCCGTCGGCGGCCACGTCGGGTTCCTCGATGCTCAGCCCGTCGTAGGTGACGGTGGTGTAGCTGAGGCCCTCACCGAAGGCGAAGAGCGGGTCCTGGGTGAGGTCGGCGTACCTGGTGCCGTGCTGGCCGCGTACCTGGTTGTAGTAGATCGGCTGCTGTCCGGCGTGGCGGGCCGCGGAGATCGGCATCCGGCCGGACGGCTCGATGTGGCCGAGCAGCAGTTCGGCGATCGCCTGACCGCCGCGCATGCCGGGGTTGAAGGCCTGCACGATGGCGGCCGCACCGAGCGCCGACGGCGGCAGCGTGTGCGGTTTGCCGTCGATCAGGATCACGATCATCGGGGTGCCGGTGGCCGCGACCGCGTCGAGCAGTGCGATCTGACCGCCCTGCAGTTCCAGGGTGGCGGTCGACTTGTGCTCGCCGTTCAGGTTGACGGTGTCGCCGACGACCACGATGGCGTAGTCCGCCGCGGCGGCCAGCCGGGCGGCCTGCTCCAGGCGTGCCGGGTCGGCCGGGATCCCGACCGAGATCGGCGGGCGCGGCTGGCCGTCCGGGAAGGTCTCGCCCTCCGGGTCCGGGACGAGGCGTTCGATCTCGACGGCCGGGTCGAAGTCGATCTGCCAGCCGTCCGGCAGCAGGTCACGAAGCCCGTCGAGGACGGTCGAGGTGAGTTCCCGCGGGTGGCCGTCGGGCATCCAGTCGACCTGGCCCGAGTTCCCGGCCCAGTCGCCGAGGTGCGCGGACACGTCGTCGGCGTTCGGGCCGAGCAGTGCGATGCGCTTCGATGCCGACGACGGAAGCGGGAGTACGCCCTCGTTGCGCAGCAGCACCAGCGACCGGCGGGCGATCTCCAGGTTGAGCAGGGTGTGCTCGGAGCAGCCGATCACCTCACGCTGCCGGTCGGCGTCGGGGGTGCGCGGGTTCTCGAACAGGCCCAGCTCGAACTTCAGGCGCAGGATCCGGCGTACCGCGGCATCGATCTCGTCCTCACCGAGAACGCCGCGCCGGATCGCCTCCTGGGCGCCTTCGAAGAAGGCCGGTGTCGTCATGATCAGGTCGTTCCCGGCCTTCACGGCGACCGCGGCGGCCTCCGCGTAGTCGGCGCAGACCTTCTGTTCCCAGACCATCCGGCCGACGTTGTCCCAGTCGGTCACGAGGGTGCCGGCGAAGCCCCACTCCTCCTTGAGCACGTCGTTGAGCAGCCATTTGTTGGCGGTGATCGGTACGCCGTCCATCGACTGGTAGCCGAGCATGAAGACCCGGCAGCCCTCGGCGGCGGCCCGCTCGAACGGCGGCAGGAACCAGGAGCGCAGCTTGCGCCGGCTGATGTCGGCCTCGCTGGCGTCGCGGCCGCCCTGTGTCTCGGAGTACCCGGCGAAGTGCTTGGCGGTGGCCAGGATCGCGGTCGGGTCGGTGAGGCCTTCGCCCTGGTAGCCGCGGATCATCGCGGCGCCGAGTTCACCGATCAGGTACGGGTCCTCGCCGAACGTCTCGTCCACCCGGCCCCAGCGCAGGTCGCGGGCGATGCACAGCACGGGTGAGAAGGTCCAGTGCACGCCGGTGGCGGCGGCCTCGACCGCGGTGGCCCGGGCGACCCGCTCGACCAGGGCGGGGTCCCAGCTGGCGGCCATGGCGAGCTGGGTCGGGAACACCGTGGCGCCGGGCCAGAAGGCGTGACCGTGGATGCAGTCCTCGGCGGTGATCAGCGGGATCCGCAGCCGGGTGCGGGCGGTCAGCTCGGCGGCCTCGACGAGTTTGGCCGGCGAGGTGTGCAGGATCGATCCGGCGAGCTTGTCGAGGACGATCTCCGAGAGGTCCTGGCGGGCGTCGAGCTGGAGCATCTGGCCGACCTTCTCGGGCAGCGTCATTCGGCCCAGCAGATCCTCCACACGCTCACGCACGGGGAGCGAGGAGTCCTGATATGGCAAAGGCATGCGTTTCTCCGAGGGGTCTGCCGAACACGAACGGTTGCGAGTCTTCCACGTCCGGAACCGGTTCCGGCACCCCGTGACGGTTCCGGAACTTCATCATGCGGGAAGACTTGAGGGGAGGCGAATGTCAGAGGGTGCCGGTAAGGTCCTAACCGGATCGGACGCAGAGAGATCTGTTGATTACTCGTTGTAGTCATTGGGGGAGTATGGGTTCGGCTGACCGGGTCCTTCGTCGGACCTCTGAGGCGATTGAGCACATAACCGGCATCTGCTTCAAGACCGGGCCGCCACGGCAGGTGGGTGCCGAATTGGAGTGGACCACACATCGAGCCGCCGACCCGTCCGTGCATCTGCGGGCCGGCGACCTGGCCGAAGCGCTGGGCGTGCACGCCCCGGCGGCTCTCGGCAATCCGCAACCCGTGCCGCTGCCGGGCGGCGGCACCGTCACCGTCGAACCGGGCGGACAGGTCGAGATCTCCTCGGCCCCGGCCGGCTCCCTCGCCGAACTGCACGCCGCGGTCGAGTCCGACCGTCAGGTCCTGACCGGACTGCTGGCCCGCAGCGGCATCGTCCTGGGGGAGCAGGGCCTCGATCCGCACCGGGCGCCCCGCCGGATCCTCGACACCCCGCGCTACGCCGCGATGGACCGTGCCTTCGACGACGCCGGGCGCACCATGATGGGTGCGACCGCCGGCCTGCAGGTGTGCCTCGACGCGGGCGAGCCCCACCAGATCCCGGCCCGGTGGGCGGCGCTGCACGAGGCCGGCCCCGCCCTGCTGGCCCTCTTCGCCAACTCCCGGCGGCACGGCTGGGCGTCGGCGCGGACGGCCGCCTGGCACGGTATCGACCCCCGGCGGGCAGGACCCGTCCCGTCATCGGCCGACCCGGCGGTGAGCTGGGCACACTACGCGCTCGAGGCGCCGCTGCTGTGCGTGCGGCGCGACAGCGGCCGGTGGGACGTCCCACCCGGCGTCACCATGGCCGATTGGATCGAGGTCGGTGGCATCGAGGGCGGACCGGGCGGCTCCGGACGGATCGGCGCCCGGCGCATCGGCCCGCGCAGGTCACGGCCCCCGATCCTCGCCGACCCGGTCACCCGGCCACCGGCGATCGCCGACCTCGACTATCACCTCAACACCCTGTTCCCGCCGGTACGCCCGCGCGGCTACCTCGAGGTCCGCTACCTCGACACCCAACCCGGGGAGGAATGGATCGCCCCGGCCGCCGTGGTGACCGCGCTGCTCGCCGACGACGACCTCACCGGCCGGGCCCGGGAGCTGGCCGCCCCGGCAGCCGGCCGGTGGGACGCCGCGGCCCGGCTCGGACTGGCCGATCACCCGGTGCGTGAGGCCGCCACGGCCCTGGCCGACCTGGCCTGCCGCCACCTGGATCGGACCGGCCTCCCGGCGGCCGTCCGCGACCGGGTAACCGGCATCGTCACCCGCCGACTGCACGACTCCTACGCCAGAGAGGGCATCCCCGCATGACTGACTGCACCGAGCGGCAGCCCGCCGCGCCCGATCAGGAACGTCTCCGGCGAGGGCCGGGAGTGCATGCGAAGGCGGGCACAGCATGACCGACTGCACCGAGCGGCAGCCCGCCGCGCCCGATCAGGAACGTCTCCGGCGAGGGCCGGGAGGGCATGCGAAGGCGGGCACAGCATGAGTGACCTGCGGCTGGTGATCGCGACCGAACTGGAGCGCGCCCGGGCCCGGACCGCGCTGCTCACCGACGCCGTCGACGACGACGACCTGACCAGGCAGCATTCGCCGCTGATGTCCCCGCTCGTCTGGGATCTGGCGCACGTCGGCAACCAGGAGGAACTCTGGCTGGTCCGGGACGTCGGCGGACGCGACCCGGTCCGGCACGACATCGACGAGCTCTACGACGCCTTCAAACACGCCCGCAGCGACCGGCCGGCGCTGCCGCTGCTCAGCCCGGCGGAGGCGCGCGCCTACACGGCCCGGGTGCGGGACAAGGCGCTCGACGTACTGGACCGGGTGCGGTTCGACCAGGGCCGGCGGCTGGTGGACGGCGGGTTCGCGTTCGGCATGATCGTCCAGCACGAGCAGCAGCACGACGAGACCATGCTGGCCACGCACCAGCTGCGCGGCGGCACTCCGGTCCTCACCGCCCCCGCACCCCCGGCCGGCGGCGAGACCGCCGCGGAGGTCCTGATCGACGCGGGAAGATTCACCATGGGTACGGACACCGAACCCTGGGCCCTCGACAACGAACGGCCGGCCCACCCGGTCGACGTCGGCGCCTTCTGGATCGACGCCACTCCGGTCACCAACGGTGCCTACCTGGCGTTCATGGACGCCGGCGGCTACGACGACCCGCGCTGGTGGAGCGAACGCGGCTGGCGGTACCGGCAGAAGGCGGACCTGACCGCGCCGTTGCACTGGATCCGGGACGCCGGCGGCTGGCTCCGCAGCAGGTTCGGCCACGTCGAACCGGTCAGAGCCGACGAGCCGGTTGTGCACGTCTGTTTCTTCGAGGCCGAGGCCTACGCCGCCTGGGCCGGGAAACGCCTGCCCACCGAGGCCGAGTGGGAGAAGGCCGCCCGCTGGGACCCGGCGACCGGCCGCTCCCGCCGGTACCCGTGGGGCGACGACCCGCCCGGCCTGCGCCACGCCAACCTGGGCCAGCGGCATCTCAGCCCGGCACCGGCCGGCGCCTACCCGGACGGCGCCTCGCCGCAGGGAGTGCACCAGCTCATCGGCGACGTCTGGGAGTGGACCTCCTCCGGTTTCCACGCCTACCCCGGGTTCTCGGCGTTCCCCTACCGCGAGTACTCGGAGGTGTTCTTCGGCGGTGACTACCGGGTACTGCGCGGCGGCTCGTTCGGCACCGACGCGGCCGCGTGCCGGGGCACCTTCCGCAACTGGGACCATCCGATCCGGCGGCAGATCTTCAGCGGGTTCCGCTGCGCACGGGACGCCTGATGTGCCGGCATCTCGGGTACCTCGGTCCGCCCGTACAGCTGCGGAACTTGATCTTTGATCCGCCGCACGCCCTCGCCACCCAGGCGTGGGCGCCCCGCGACATGCGTGGCGGAGGCACCATCAACGCCGACGGCTTCGGTGTCGGCTGGTGGCCGCCCGGCTCCGGCACCGCGGTGCGTTACCGCAGCGCGATGCCGATCTGGACGGACGCGTCACTGCCCGCGCTGGCCGCCGCCACCTCGTCCCCGGCGATCCTGGCGGCGGTCCGCTCGGCCACCGTCGGGCTCCCGGTCGTCGAGACTGCCGCCGCGCCGTTCACCGACGGCCGGTGGCTCTTCAGTCACAACGGCGTCGTCCGCGGCTGGCCTTCGGCCGTCGCCGCGCAGGCCCGTGACCTTCCGGTCGAAGATCTGCTCACCCTCGACGCGCCCACCGACTCCGCGACGATCTGGGCTTTGGTACGCGCCAAACTGCGGGCCGGAGAACCCGCGTCGAAAGCCGTCACCACCGTGGTCGCCGAGGTGGCCGCCGCCGCCCCCGGATCCCGGCTGAACCTGCTGCTCACCGACGGCGCCCAGCTCATCGCGACCACCGTCGGTCATGCGCTGTCGGTCCGTTCGCTGCGTGACTCGACCCTGATCAGCTCCGAACCCCTCGACCCCGGCCCGGCCTGGCAGCCGGTCCCCGACGGCCACCTGGTCGTGGCTTCCGCCACCCAGGTGGAGATCACCCCGCTGTAGCGATTCCCGGTGAAAGGTGTTCGACCCGTGACTTTGGACCAGCACCTCAACGACGACTACCTGGCCCGTGAACTGCGCGCCGACGTACGCAACGGCCTCACCGCCGACCCGCGACAGCTGCCGCCGAAGTGGTTCTACGACGCCCGCGGCAGCGAACTGTTCGAGGAGATCACCCGGCTGGAGGAGTACTACCCGACCCGTACCGAACGAGCGCTCCTCGAACAGCACGCCGCCGCTGTGGCCCGCGCCACCGAGGCGAAAACCCTGGTGGAGCTCGGTTCCGGCTCGTCGGAGAAGACCCGGCTGCTGCTCGACGCACTGGTCGCCCACGGCACCCTCGGCGCGTTCGTCCCCCTCGACGTCTCGGCGTCCGCCCTGTCCGCCGCCGTGACGTCGCTGACCGAGGCCTATCCCGGCCTCAGCATCCGCGGCGTCGTCGCCGACATGACCCGTCACCTGCGCCACCTGCCCGACGGCGACAGCCGGCTCGTCGCGTTTCTCGGCGGCACCATCGGCAACCTCGTTCCCGGCGAACGCTCCGCCTTCCTGAGTTCCCTGCGATCGGTGCTGCACGAGGGCGAATGGCTGCTCCTCGGCGCCGACCTGGTCAAGGATCCGACTGTGCTGGTGCCCGCGTACGACGACCCGGCCGGCGTCACCGCCGCCTTCAACCGCAACGTCCTGCACGTCATCAACCGTGAACTCGGCGCCGACTTCGATCCGGCCGCCTTCGGCCACGTCGCGCTCTGGGACCCGCGGCAGGAGTGGATCGAGATGCGCCTGCGTTCCCACCGCGACCAGCGGGTCCGGATCGAGGCCCTGGACCTGGACGTGCCGTTCCCGGCCGGCTCCGAACTGCGCACCGAGATCTCCGCCAAATTCCGCCGCGAAGGCCTGACCACCGAACTCGAGGCGGCTGGCTTCACGCCACGCCACTGGTGGACCGACGAGCGGAACTGGTTCTCCTTGACGCTCGCCCAGGCCACCTGACCAGCACCGTCCGAGCTGGCCGGGCCCTGCGCTGCCGGGGTGGCTGCCCGGCGTGACATCGGACCGGGCAGGGTGGATGGTTGACGCTTCGTGCTTTTCTTACGGTGCCGTCCGGCGGACCCGTCGGCACGGCGCCGTTTCCGCGACGGGGGCATCCCGGAAGTTCAGCGGCGCCGGGCCACGGCTCCGGCGCGGCAGCATGAGGCGTCGACCGAGGGGGTGCCGCATGGAGTCCGACCACGCGGACCGGGTTCCGCCACCCGATGACCAGCCGCCGGCGGACCCGCCCGCGGACTCCGATCCGGTCTCGCGCGAACCGCACCTCACGCTGGTGGACGCGGTGCTCGCCTCCTCCCGCGCCTACGACGCCTGGACGGCCAACGGCGGCCCGCGCCCGCAGTTGCCGCGGGGCTGGGAGGCCCTGTGGCGCGACGCCGTCCGCCGGCAGACCGACCTCGCCGGTGAACCGGAGGAGGAGGCCCGCCGTTCCGTCCAGGCCATGCTCGACCAGCTGACGCGCCTGGACCGGGCGGCCGGCTGGTTCCGTACCGACCGGAGACTCCGCGAACGCGCGATCGCGGAGACGCTTCTGCACGGCACAGGTCTCGGCCCGGCCGTCCCCAGCCGGCCGGCCCAGCTGGCCTGGCAGCGCCAGCGCGGTCTGCGCCCGGTCGACTACGCCAAGATCCAGGCCATCGCCGCGGCGCAGGACGACTGGCTGGCCGCCTGGAACGACTGGGCCGCCATCAACTGACGCAAGCCGGGCATGCGGTCCGGATCGCCGGTGTCGGCTTCGGCCGTGAGCGGCAGGGTCGCCCACGGCCCGGCGGGCGCTGTACGGGCCGGAGGAGACGCCCGCGTCGTGGTGCAGTCCGGGACGGCCTCCATTCTGCGGAGCGCGCACGTCCGTACGAAATCGGAGAAAAACGACCGGTGACCGGCCGCATCGCTCAGCATGCGGGATGGGTCGTTTCTCGGTTGCTGCCGAGGGTGGGAGTTGATACGTTCTTCTGCATAGTCATACGGAGGTAGGCATGGGAATCAGGGTCGCGGTGGCGGGAGCCAGTGGCTACGCGGGCGGTGAGTTGCTGCGCCTGATCGCCGGACATCCGGAGTTCGAACTGGTCGCGGCGACCGCGCACAGTCAGGCCGGTTCGCCGGTCAGCGCGGTGCACCCGCAACTGGCTGGACTCGATCTGACCCTCGGCACCACCGATGCGGCCACCCTCAGTGGGGCTGACCTCGTGTTCCTTGCTCTGCCGCATGGGCAGTCGGCGTCCGTGGCGGCTCTGCTCGCGCCGGACACGAAGGTCGTCGACCTGGGTGCCGACTTCCGGCTGGAGAGCGCCGAGCAGTGGACCCGTTACTACGGTGGCGGGCATGCCGGCACGTGGACCTACGGTCTGCCGGAGCTGCCGGGTGCGCGGGCGGCGATCGCCACGGCGACCCGCGTGGCGAACACGGGTTGTTATGCGGCGACGATCACTCTGGCGCTGGCGCCGTTGATCGCGTCGGGCGTGGCCGACCCGGAGGATGTCGTGGTGGTGGCCAGCTCGGGCACGTCGGGGGCCGGGCGCAACGCCAAGGTGCACCTGCTGGCCAGCGAGATCATGGGTGACCTGTCGCCCTACAAGGTCGGCGCGCACCAGCACGTCGCCGAGATCAAGCAGGCGACCGGAGCCTCCTCGCTGTCGATGACGCCGATCCTGGCGCCGATGCCGCGCGGCATCCTGGCGACGGTCACCACGCGTCGTCTCAACGGCGGCGATCCGCGGGAGGCGTTGCAGGCCGCCTACGCCGACGCGCCGTTCGTGCACGTGCTGCCGGAGGGCGTCTGGCCGCACACGGCGGCCACCGCGGGTTCCAACTCGTGCCACCTGCAGGCCACGGTCGACATCGACTCGGGCCGCATCATCGTGGTGAGCGCGCTGGACAACCTGGGCAAGGGCGCCGCCGGCCAGGCGGTGCAGAACGCCAACATCATGTTCGGCCTGCCCGAGACCACCGGCCTGTCGGTGTTTGGAGTAGCCCCGTGACCGTCACCCATCCCAAGGGATTCCGGGCCTCCGGCGTTGCCGCCGGGCTCAAGGCCAGCGGCAACGCCGACGTCGCCCTGGTCGTCAACGACGGCCCCGACTACACGGCCGCCGGCGTGTTCACCGGCAACCGGGTGAAGGCCGCGCCGGTGCTGTGGAGCCAGCAGGTGCTCAGGGGCGGCATCGTCCGCGCGGTGATCCTCAACTCGGGCGGGGCCAACGCGTGCACCGGCTCGCAGGGTTTCCGGGACACGCACGCCACCGCCGAGCACACCGCCACGGTGCTCCGCGGCGGCGCGAACCGGATGATGATCGGCGCCGGTGACGTGGCGGTCTGCTCGACCGGCCTGATCGGCGAGCTGCTGCCGATGGACAAGCTGCTTCCGGGTGTGAACGCGGCCGCCAAGGCGCTGGCCGCCGACGGTGGCGCCAGGGCCGCCGAGGCGATCATGACGACCGACACGGTGGCGAAGAACGCGGTCGCCCAGCGGGACGGCTGGTCGGTCGGCGGGATCGCGAAGGGCGCCGGCATGCTGGCCCCGGCGCTCGCCACCATGCTCGTCGTGATCACCACCGACGCGTCGGCCGACAACGAGGTGCTCGACGCCGCGCTGCGGGCCGCGACCCGGGTCACCTTCGACCGGATCGACGCGGACGGCTGCATGTCCACCAACGACACGGTGCTGCTGCTGGCCAGCGGTGCCTCCAACCGGCAGCCGTCGCCGGCGGAGCTGACCGCGGCGGTCACCGAGGTCTGCCACGATCTGGCGCAGCAGCTGATCGCCGACGCCGAGGGCGCCACCAAGCACATCGCGATCGAGGTGCAGGGCGCCGCCAGCGAGGCGGACGCCGTCCAGGTCGGGCGCACGGTCGCGGGCAACAACCTGGTGAAGACGGCGTTCTTCGGCAACGACCCGAACTGGGGACGCATCCTGGCGGCGATCGGTACGACAAGCGCGGCCTTCGAGCCGGACCGCATCGACGTGGCCATCAACGGCGTGTGGATCTGCAAGGGCGGTGCGGCCGCCGAGGACCGCAGCAAGGTGGACCTGTCCGGGCGGGACGTCAGTGTGACGATCAACCTGCGCGAGGGCGAGATGAGCGCGACGATCTGGACCACGGATCTCTCCCACGCGTACGTGCACGAGAACTCGGCGTACTCCTCATGAAGGCGATCCGGAAATGAAGGCCCAGAAGAAGGCCGAGATCCTGATCGAGGCCCTGCCCTGGCTGGAGCGGTTCCACGGCACCACCGTCGTGATCAAGTACGGCGGCAACGCCATGATCGACCCGGCGCTGCAGGAGGCGTTCGCCGCCGACATGGTGTTCCTGCGGCTGGTCGGCATCAAGCCGGTCGTGGTGCACGGCGGCGGCCCGCAGATCAACCGGATGCTGAAGCGGGTCGGCATCGAGTCGGAGTTCCGCGGCGGCCTGCGGGTCACCACGCCGGAGACGATGGAGATCGTCCGGATGGTGCTGACCGGCCAGGTCGGGCGGGAACTCGTCGGCCTGATCAACCAGCACGGGCCGCACGCGGTGGGCCTGTCCGGCGAGGACGCGCGCCTGTTCACCGCGGTTCGTCGCGGCGCCACGATCGACGGCGAGGAGGTCGACATCGGCCAGGTCGGCGACGTCGACCGGGTGGACACGTCGGCCGTCGACGACCTGATCGCGGCGGGCCGCATCCCGGTGATCGCGACGGTCGCGCCGGACGCCGGGGGCGTGCTGCACAACGTGAACGCCGACACCGCCGCCTCCGCGCTGGCGGTCGCGCTCGGCGCCCGCAAGCTGGTGGTCCTCACCGACGTGCCGGGTCTCTACACGAACTGGCCGGACACCTCCTCGCTGACCCGGGAGATCGACGCGGACGCGCTGGAGAAGCTGCTGCCGTCCCTGGAGTCCGGGATGGTGCCCAAGATGGAGGCCTGCCTGCGCGCTGTCCGCGGCGGGGTGCCGGCCGCGCACGTCGTGGACGGCCGGGTCGCCCACTCGACCCTGCTCGAAGTCTTCACGGAAGAAGGATTCGGAACCATGGTGGTCCCCTCATGACTCTGGCCGAACGCTGGCAGCAGTCGATGATGAACAACTACGGCACCCCGGCGATCGGCCTGGTCAAGGGTGAGGGCGCGGTGCTGACCGGTGAGGACGGCAAGCAGTACGTCGACTTCCTCGGCGGTATCGCCGTGAACGCGCTCGGTCACGCCCACCCGGCCGTGGTCGCCGCCGTCACTCACCAGATCCAGCAGCTGGGGCACGTCTCGAACCTGTACGTCTCCGAGCCGCCGGTCGCCTTGGCCGACCTGCTGCTGGCGCTGGCCGGCCGGGCCGGGCGGGTGCTGTTCTGCAACTCCGGCGCGGAGGCCAACGAGGCCGCCTTCAAGATCTCCCGGCTGACCGGGCGTACGCACATCGTCGCCACCGAGGGTGCCTTCCACGGCCGGACGATGGGGGCGCTCGCCCTGACCGGCCAGCCGGCGAAGCAGGATCCGTTCCGGCCGCTTCCGGGCGACGTCACCCACATCCCGTTCGGTGACGCCGAGGCGCTCGAGGCGGCGGTGACCGGGGAGACCGCCATGGTCATCCTGGAGCCGATCCAGGGTGAGAACGGCGTCGTGGTGCCCCCGCCGGGCTACCTCACCGCGGCCCGGGAGATCACCTCGCGTCGCGGAGCGCTGCTCGTGCTGGACGAGGTGCAGACCGGCATCGGCCGCACCGGGCACTGGTTCCACCACCAGAGCGAGGGCGTCGAGCCGGACATGATCACCCTGGCCAAGGGCCTCGGCGGTGGCCTGCCGCTGGGCGCCTGCATCGCCTTCGGGCCGACCGCCGGCCTGCTGACTCCGGGCTCGCACGGTACGACCTTCGGCGGCAACCCGGTCTCCTGCGCGGCCGGCCTCGCAGTGATCCGCACGATCGCGAACGAGGGCCTGCTCGACCACGTGAAGCGGATCGGGGAGCAGATCCGCCGCGGCATCGAAGGTCACCCGCTGGTGAAACAGGTGCGCGGCGCCGGTCTGCTGCTCGGCATCGTGTTCCACGAGCCGGTGTCGGCCGACGTCGCCACGAAGCTGCGGGATGCCGGTTTCCTGGTGAACCCCGCCAAGCCGGACGTCATCCGGCTCGCCCCGCCCCTGATCATCTCCTCCGATCAGGCGGACGCCCTGATCACTGCTCTGGACGGTATCCGGTGACCACCCGCCACTTCCTCCGTGACGACGATCTGACCCCGCAGGAACAGGCCGAGGTCCTCGAACTGGCCGCCGAGATGAAGGCGAACCGGTTCGGCTACACCCCGCTGGCCGGCCCGCGCAGCGTCGCGGTCTTCTTCGACAAGGCGAGCCTGCGGACCCGGCTGTCGTTCGAGGCCGGTATCGCCGAGCTGGGCGGCCAGCCGATCATCGTGGACAGCCAGAACACCCACTTCGGCCGGGGCGAGACGCTTGCCGACGCCGGGCGGGTGGTGGCCCGCTACGTCTCGGCGATGGTCTACCGCACGCACGGCGACGAGCGGCTGGCCGAGCTGGCCTCCGGCGTCCAGGTTCCGGTGATCAACGCCCTGAGCGACGGCTACCACCCGTGCCAGCTGCTGGCCGACCTGCTGACGATCCGCGAGCGGTTCGGTTCGACGGCCGGCAGGGTGCTGGCGTACGTGGGCGACGCCGCCAACAACATGGCTCACTCGTACCTGATCGCCGGTGCGATGGCCGGGATGCACGTGCGGGTGGCCGGACCGTCCGGGTTCGACCCGGCCCCGGCCGTGGTGAGCCGGGCCGGTGAGATCGCGGCGTGGACCGGTGGTTCGGTGGAGGTGCTGCGCGACCCGCGTGAGGCGGCCGACGGCGCGCACGTGATCGCCACCGACACCTGGACGTCGATGGGTCAGGAGGAGGACGGCAAGGACCGGCGCACCCCGTTCTGGCCGTACCAGGTGAACAAGGAGCTGCTGGCCGCCGCCGATCCCACGGCGATCGTGCTGCACTGCCTGCCGGCGCACCGCAACGAGGAGATCACCGACGAGGTGATCGACGGTCCGCAGAGCGCCGTCTTCGACCAGGCGGAGAATCGCCTGCACGCGCAGAAGGCACTGCTGACGTGGTTGCTGGCGGTCAACGCCCGATGAACGCCACGCCGCTGACCAGGGCCGGGAGGCATGCCCGGCTCGTCGACCTGATCCGTACCCGCCGGATCAAGTCGCAGACCGAGCTGTCGGTGATCCTCGCGCACGAGGGTGTCCACGTCACCCAGGCCACGCTCTCGCGTGACCTGGAGGAACTGAACGCCGTCAAGGTCAGCGGCGTCTACTACATTCCCGAGGACGGGCACCGGCCGTTGCGGGAGACCACCGAGCACGGCCCAGCCCGGCTGATCCGGCTGCTGAGGGAACTGCTCACCGGCGTCGACGCGAGCGGCAACATCGCGGTGCTGCGTACCCCGCCGGGCGCGGCGCAGTTCCTGGCCAGCGCCCTGGACCGGTCCGGGCTCTCGGACGTGGTCGGCACCATCGCCGGCGACGACACCATCTTCGTGGTGGCCCGGGACTCGGGTCCCACGGCGGGTGCGGCGCTCGCCGAGAAACTCAGCAACTGGAGCAGGTCCGACCACGAGGAGAGCCGCTAGATGACGTTCCCACCCGCGGTCGAGGCCCGCTTCCCGGACTTCGCCGACCACACCGACACGCTTGTCGGGCACGGTGTCGAGTTCTTCCTCGCCTCGAACGACACACTGCGGACCCATCTCAACGAGACGCCGTACGGCCACAAGCTCACCTGGCTGGACTTCACCGACACCGCCGAGAAGGACTGGTCGATCCGGGACTTCCTGAACTTCTTCAACGTGATCAACGGCATCGCGTTCGGTGACCGGGGCATCCCGATGCCGCAGTGGGTGATGGTCGACCTGATCCTGATGCCGGCCGCGGCGCTGATCGCGGGCCTGCCGCAGGAGCAGTTCGCCGACATGGTCGAGCGGTCCACGTTCCGCTTCGACACGGACGTGAAGCAGTTGCTGCGCAAGGTGCAGCAGGACATGAGGGACAGCGGTTACCGCGGCCCGGTCCCGGTCGGTGGCTACTGCGCCGCCCCGAGTGCCGAGCCGGGCCGCTGGGTGGGCTGGTCGCTGTGGTCGCTGATGCCGGCGGTGGGCCTGGGCAAGGCGGCGAAGGCGCTGGCCCTGTCCGCGTACCGGGCGCAGAAGCTGGACGGCGTCACCCAGTACGACAACAGTGCCCTCAAGGTGCACACCGAGTTCGGCGCGCTGAAGATCCTGGTCGCGACCGTCCCGTTCCACACGTCGCCGGGTTCGTTCGTCTACCAGAGCGACCTGACGCTTCCGGCCGGGGGAGTGCCGCCGGAGCCGACCTTCCTGCTCGATCCGTTCGACTACAGCCGCCAGCGGGCGATGCAGAAGGACATCGAAGCGGGCCGCTGTGAGTTCCATGTCCTGCCGCCGGGTCATGTCCGCCGGGACGGTAAGACATATGTACCGATTCTCGAGAAGGAACTGTCCCGATGACCAAGCGCAAGATCGTTCTCGCCTTCTCCGGTGGGCTGGACACCTCGTACGCCCTCGTCGCCTTCCGCGAGGCCGGCTGGGACGTGGTGACCGCGAACATCGACACCGGCGGCCTGCACAGCGGCGAGGGTGAGGCCGTCAAGGCGCGGGCCGAGGAGCTGGGCGCCGTCGAGCACCACATCGTCGACGCCCGGTCGGAGCTCTACGACCGTGTCATCACCTACGCGATCAAGGCGAACTACCTGCGTAACGGCGCCTACCCGTCATGTGTCGGCGCGGAGCGGCTGATCCAGGCGGAGAAGGTCGTGCAGGTCGCCCTCGAGGTCGGCGCCGACGCGGTGGCGCACGGCTCGACGGGCGCCGGAGCCGACCACGTCCGCTACGACGCGGTGATCCGGGCCCTGGCCCCGCAGCTGGAGATCGTCACCCCGATCCGGGACGAGCGGCTCACCCGCGAGGGTGAGACCGAGTTCCTGCGTTCGCGGGGTTACGAGGTCAGCGAGAAGGTCAAGCTGTACTCGATCAACGAAGGCCTGATCGGCACGTCGATCGGTGGCGAGGAGACCTACGGCTCGTGGGAGTACCTTCCCGAGTCGGCCTGGACCTACACGAAGTCGATCGACGAGGCGCCGGAGAAGGGCGTCGAGCTGCTGATCAGCTTCGAGAAGGGCGAGGTCGTCTCGGCGGTGACCGCGGCCGGCGAGCCGCTGCCCAGCGAGAACAACTACGACATCCTCTCGGCGCTCAACGGGCTCGGCGGCGAGCACGGCGTCGGCCGGGGCATCCACATGGGTTCGACCATGGTCGGCAACCTGGCCCGGGTCGGGTTCGAGGCGCCGGGCATGCTGATCCTCATCGCGGCGCACCGTGAGCTGGAGAAGCTGGTCCTGTCGAACCGGCAGCAGGCGACCAAGGCGACGCTCGGCAACACCTACGGCGACCTGTTGCACGAGGCCGTCTACTTCGACCCCATCATGGACGACTTCCGGGCCTTCCTGGACTCCAGCCAGACGCGGGTCACCGGCACCGTTCGGGTGCTGCTGCACAAGGGCAACATCGTGCTCCTGGGTTCGAAGAGCCCGTACAGCCTGCTGGATGCCGCGACCCGTTCGGGCGTCGTCTACGGTCACGGTTCGTCACTGTGGACCGGTGAGCAGGCGCGCGCCTACGCCCACATGTACTCGGTGCCGGGCGCCATCCAGCGCGCCGCCGCAACCCCCGCCGAATGACAAGCGTGGTGACCTGCGGCTCAGATGTGGGCGCAGGTCACCACCCGGCGGTGCGTCAGCTCAGCCAGCTGAGCAGCACGTGCAGGGCCTGCCTGATCTCCGGCACCGGCACATGCTCACCGTCGGTGTGCGCCTGCAGCGGATCGCCCGGCCCGAAGTTGACCGCCGGAATCCCCAGCCCGGCGAAGCGCGACACGTCCGTCCATCCGAGCTTGGCCTGCGGCTCCCGGCCGACCAGCTCGACGAACTCCTTCGCGGCCGGCTTGTCGAGCCCGGGCCGGGCGCCGGGAGCGGCGTCCACGACCTCCACCTCGAACCCGGCGAACACCTCCCGCAGGTGCGCCTCGGCCGCCGGCACGTCCCGGTCCGGCGCGAACCGATGATTCACGAAGACGGTGCACAGGTCGGGGATCACGTTCCCGGCGATGCCGCCCTCGATCTTCACGGCGTTGAGGCCCTCGTGATACCGCAGCCCGTCGACGACCGGCTCCCGCGGCACGTACGCGCGCAGGATGTCGAGCACCGCCCCCGCGCTGTGGATGGCGTTGCTGCCCTTCCACGAGCGGGCCGAGTGCGCCGCCACCCCGGGCACGGTGATCTTCACGCGCATGGTGCCCTGGCAGCCGCCCTCGACGGTCCCGTCGGACGGCTCACCGAGGATCGCGAAGTCGCCGGCCAGCCACTCCGGGTGGTTGCGGACCAGCCGCCCCAGCCCGTTGAGCTTGGCCGCCACCTCCTCGTGGTCGTAGAAGACGAACGTCAGGTCGTGCCTCGGCGCCTCCAGCAGGGCCAGCTTGAGCATCACGGCCACGCCGGCCTTCATGTCGACGGTGCCCCGGCCGCGCAGGAGGTCGCCGTCGAGCACGGTCGGCAGGTTGTCGGCGATGGGCACGGTGTCGAGATGGCCGGCGAGGACGACCCGGGTCGGGCGGCCCAGCGAGGTCCGGGCCACCACGGCGTCCCCGTCGCGCAGAACCTCGAGGTGCGGCAGGGTGCGCAGGGCGTTCTCGACAGCGTCGGCCAGAGCCTTCTCGTCGCCGCTTACCGACGGAATGTCACAGATGGTCCGAGTGAGCTCGACAACATCACCGGTCAGATCGAGGGTGGTCATGTTGCAAACTTATCAGATCCAAGGCATTTTTATGCGTACGGCTACGTGAGCCGCCTCGTGCGGCCCGCGAGGTCCGGGTCCGTCCCGGCCGTGCCGCGCCCGCCGGGCTTGAGCGGTCCGTCCCACTCACCGCGATGGTGCCGGGCCGCCAATCACGGCCCGCTGCCCAGCGATAGGGTCAGGAAGGTAACGAAACGTGAGCGAACAAGGCCTGATCGAACAAGGCGTGATCGGACAAGGAGTGGGTGTGTCGGATAGCGACGAGCCGACGAGGCTGTGGGGCGGCCGTTTCGCCGGGGGTCCGGCGGAGGCGCTGGCACGGCTGAGCGTCAGCGTCCAGTTCGACTGGCGGCTCGCGCCGTACGATCTGCTGGCTTCCCGCGCCCATGCCCGGGTGCTGGCCAACGCCGGCCTGCTCGACGCCGACGAACTGGGCCGGATCCTCGCGGCGCTCGACGACCTCGCGTCGGCCTGCGCGGCCGGCGAGTTCCGTCCGACGATCGAGGACGAGGACGTGCACACCGCCCTGGAGCGCGGCCTGCTGGAGCGGCTCGGCGCCCTCGGCGGCAAGCTGCGTGCCGGCCGGTCCCGCAACGACCAGGTCGCCACCGACCTGCGGCTCTACCTGCGTGACCACGCCCGCGGTGTGGCCGTGGCGCTGATCGAGCTGGCCGACGCGCTGACCGAGCAGGCCTCGCGCAACGTCGACACCCCGGCACCCGGCATGACCCACGTCCAGCACGCCCAGCCGGTCAGTTTCGGCCACTGGCTGCTGGCGCACGTTCAGCCGCTGCTGCGTGACCTGGAACGGTTGAAGGACTGGGACGCGCGGACCGCGATCAGCCCGCTCGGCTCGGGCGCGCTGGCCGGGTCGTCGCTGCCGCTGGACCCGGCGGCCGTCGCCAAGGAACTGGGCTTCACCGCTCCCGCGCAGAACTCGATGGACGCCGTCGCCGACCGTGACTTCGTGGCCGAGTTCCTGTTCGTGACCGCGCTGATCGGCGTGCACCTGTCCCGCCTCGGCGAGGAGGTGGTGCTCTGGACGTCGACCGAGTTCGGCTGGGTCGAGCTGGACGACGCGTTCGCCACCGGCTCGTCGATCATGCCGCAGAAGAAGAACGCCGACATCGCCGAGCTGGCCCGGGGCAAGAGCGGCCGGCTGGTCGGCGGCCTGGTCGCGGTGCTGACCATGCTCAAGGGCCTGCCTCTGACGTACGACCGGGACATGCAGGAGGACAAGGAGCCGGCCTTCGACGCGGTCGACACCCTGGAGCTGCTGCTGCCCGCCCTGGCGGGAATGATCTCCACGATGACCGTCCGGGTGGACCGCCTGGCCGCCGCCGCCCCGGTGGGCTTCTCGCTGGCCACCGAGGTCGCCGACTGGCTGGTCCGCAAGGGTGTGCCGTTCCGCGACGCGCACGAGATCACCGGCAAGCTGGTGGCGCTCTGCTCGGCGCGCGAGTGCGAGCTCGAGGACGTGACCGACGACGATCTGAAGACGATCAGCGAGCACCTGGACCCGTCGGTGCGCGAGGTCCTCTCGGTGTCGTCGGCGCTGGCGGCCCGCACCACACCCGGCTCGACCGGCCCCGGCCCGGTCGCCGACCAGCTGGCCATCGTGCACCACAAGCTGGACAACTGGCGCCAGTGGGCGGTCGAGAAGGTCGTCCCCCGCTGACCTCGCGGAGGTGACATCGGGACGCCGGGCGGCCGCACCGCCCGGCGTTTCTGTCACAGTCGGCCGGTACGGTGCCGTTCATGTCGTTCGATCTTCCCGAACCCTGGTCGTCCCAGCTGCATCCGCGCCGGGGCGGGGCCTGCGTCCGCCCGGTCGAGCCCGACTCACGGGCACGCGAGGTCGTCGACGGGCAGATGCGGGAGCTGCCCGTCTTCGTTCCCGGCGTGATCGCCAGTGCCCTCACCGACCCGGCCCTGGCCGCCGCCGGCCGGGAGTGGCTCGACGGTGCGACGTCAGCGTCCGCCGAGGGCGCGGCCGTCGTCGCCTTCGCCGCCATCCATCTCGACTCCGACGAGCACGAGCGTCATCCCTGGTTCGCTGATCTCTGGCTGGGCGAACGAGGCGTCCGTTTCGCCGCCGAAGCGGTCGTCGCGCTGTTCTCCCTGTTCACGGTCGCCGAGGGCGGCGGGTCGCTGATGCGAGACATCCGCCGGGACGGTACGGAGATCATGGGCGTGCGCCGGCGCCGCACCGGCGACGGCGGGGTCTGGGCGCTGTTCTCCGATCCTCACATGCTGATGCTGCTGCGGATCCGCGCGGCGCTTGCGGCCGCACCGGACGACGTCCACGAGGAGACTGTCTCCGCCCTCGAGCCTCTGCGGGTACTCGGCCCGCACGCCCGTTGTGCGACCTCGGTGCTGGTTCCGTCGCGGAGCGACTGGGTGACGGCGGACTGGGCCGAGGCGCTCGCCGAGCCGGACAGCCACGACGAACGGATCCAGTTCCTGCGCGGAAAGAACAACTACTACCGGGCATCGCTGCTGTTGAACGCGATCAGCACCCCTGAGCAGGCCGCTGCCGCGTTGGCGCTGCCCAAGGCGCTGGCAGCCGCATGGCCCGGCGGATACGCGACACTTGTCGACGGTCTCGGCCCGGCCGCGGTCCCTCTGCTGCTGCGCCGGCTCGATCAGCTCAACCCTCCGATGGTCGAGCGGGAGCAGCTGATCAGCCTCCTCGCCGTCCTGCCCGATGACGGCGCGCTCGGCGGCCTGGTCGGCCGTGCCGGCCAGCAGGACGTACGCCGGGCACTGATCGAGGCGACCGGCCGCTTCCCGGAACGGGCACTGCGGGTCTTGGCGGTCCCGGCCGGAAAGCCCGTGGTCAGTGATCTGCTCGCGGCCCGGGTGCGGGCCGATCCGGCACTCGCCGAGCGGGTCGCCGACGGGCTGACCGGTACCCCGGCCGCCCGGATCCGGGAGTGCCTGAGTGACGTGGCCGCCACTGTGCCGGCCCCGCTCGAGGCGCTGCCGCCGCTGCTCGCCGACCCGCCGTGGCGAAACCGGCGGGCGCATCCACCGGTCGTTCTCGACCTGAAGGCGCCCGAGTCGCCGACCGGAATGGCGTGGGCACCAGGTGAGCGCGAACAGTGGCTGTCGGCCCCGTTCGACTTGACCGGCGCGGGTGACTGGACGGCCACCGCCGACCGGCTGACCCATGGCGAGACGGTCGACTGGCGTGAGGTGGTGGAGTTCTTCGTCGCGGGCCCCGAGGCGACGGCTCGCCCCCTGCTCGCCGACTGGAAGCCGGTGCCCGCACCGGACGCCGATTCCTGGATGCGCCGGATCGTCGCCCGCTTCGAGGCTGATGCGCTGCTGCCCCTGCGTCGCCTGGCCTTCCACGACTCGGCGGTGGCCGGCCCGTTGATGCTGCCGTTCGCCTCCCCCGACGTAGCCTGGCGGATGGAGGCCCGCCTCGATCCCCTACGTCCCGGCCCGCTACGCCCCGGCCATCGCGGACAGGTCTCCCCGGCAGCGCACGCCTGGCTGGAACGACACCCTGAGTTCGCTGCCAGGCATCTCGTGCCGCGAGCATTCGGTCCGGACGGACGCGCCCGCCGGTCGGCGCAGCACACGCTGTTGTACCTGGGCGCCGCCGGTCACGCCGAGACGGTCCGCGCGGTGGCCGCCTCGTACGGCCCCGAGGCGGCATCCGCCGCCGAGACGCTGATCGCCGGCGGTCCATGGGCGATCCTGCCGGTGAAGCTCCCCGCCATCCCGCAGTGGTTGGACCCCACCACGCTGCCCTCGATCCGTCTCCGGCGCGCCGCCCGGCCCGCCGAACTCCCCGCGCCACCCATCGAGTCCGCCGCCCAGGCGACGCCACCCATCGAGCCCGCCCACGCAGGGCCGCCCGCCGGATCCGCCGCCCACCCAGGGTCGCCCATCGAGCCCGCCGCCCACGCAGGGCCGCCCGCCGGATCCGCCGAGCCCGCTGGACCGGCGGGCGAAAAGTTCGGCTGTGACCTACCGCTGTCTCCCGGGCCCGGAGACAGCGGCGCGGCACAGCCGGTCCTGGTGCTGCCGACCGGTGTGCTGCGGGATCTGGTGATGGTGTTCGCGCTGCACGACGCCGCCGAGCCGTACCCCGGGGTCGAGATCGTCCGGGATGCCTGCGAGCCTGCCGACCTCGCCCGGTTCGCCTGGGCGTTGTTCGAAGCCTGGCAGACCGCCGGTTCCAACTCCCGGCAGGGCTGGGTGCTGGACGCCCTCGGCGTGGCCGGCGACGACGACACCGTGCGGCGGCTGACTCCGTTGATCATGGAGTGGCCGGGACAGAAGGCGCATGCCCGGGCTGTCACCGGACTGGGGATCCTCGCCCGGATCGGCACCGATGTGGCTCTCCTGCACCTCAACCGCGTCGCCACCAGGTCCCGGTTCAACGGCATCCGCTCGGCGGCGGAACGGCAGATCGCCCATGTCGCCGAGCGCCAGGGCCTCAGCGCCGAGCAACTCGCCGATCGCCTGATCCCGGACTTCGGTCTGGACGGTGACGGCAGCCTGGTCCTCGGCTACGGGCCCCGGCAGTTCGTCGTCGGTTTCGACGAGGAGTTGAAGCCGTTCGTCGTCGACGGCTCCGGGAAGCGTCTCAAGGCGATGCCCAAGCCGGGCGCCCGTGACGACGCCGAGCGGGCCGACGCGGCCTGCAAGCGGTTCGCCACGCTCAAGAAGGACGTGCGGGCGATCGCCGCCGACCAGGTTCATCGCCTGGAGCGGGCCATGGTGACCGGCCGGCGCTGGCCGGCCGGCGAGTTCCGCCGCTTCTACGCCGAGCACCCGTTGATGCGCCATCTGGCCCGGCGGCTGCTGTGGGGCCGCTTCGACGCGAAGGGTGTCCTGACCGGCGGCGTCCGGGTGGCCGAGGACGGCACGTTCGCTGATGTGGACGACCAGGTCACCACGATCGCCGATGACGAACTGGTCGGTGTGGTCCATCCGGTTCTTCTCGCGGAGACGCTGTCGCCTTGGTCGGAGATCTTCGCCGACTACCGGATCCTGCAGCCTTTCCCCCAGCTCGGCCGGGAGATCGTCGCTCTCGCCGAGGCCGAGGCCGGGGGAGTCCTGCTCACCCGCTTCCAGGGCTCGAAGGTACCGTCCCGTGCGGTGCTGGGCCTGGAGAACCGCGGCTGGGTGCGGAACGCCATGCGGGACAGCCGCACCGTGGTCAGCATCAGTCCGTCCCTGGCCGACGACCTGGAGCTGGACCTGGAACCGGGCATCCTGCTCAGCGGTGTGGACCTCATCCCGGAGCAGACTCTCGGCCCGATCAGGCTCAACAGTCGGACCGGCAGGCTCGGTGACCTGGATCCGGCTGTGATCTCCGAAGTGATCCGCGACCTGGAACTGCTGACCGGCGGCCATTGACCGGTGGCAGGCGGCAGGTGGCCGCGAAGGCGGTGACGGGCAGTATGCCCGTCACCGCCTTTTTACATGCTCGTCATGTTGCTTCCACTGCTGACGCCACCCGCCGCAATCCGGCACGTGCTTTCAGTGCATCGTGCAAGAAGTTGCATGAAGGTCACTCCCGCGATCTCCGGGTAAGTCCGTGGGCCGGTAAGTTGTTGTAACCCGCTTCCATGTCGACCATGTTCCATGACCCGGGCCGGAAGGTAACAGAACAGCAGCTAGCGCCCGCATAACCGCCCGCGATGCCGGAATCGTGTGGGTTCTCGCGGCGGCCGTGTTGCAAGTTGGTTCGCAAGGGGTTTCTAACGCCGAAACTTCTTGCTACGGTCCGGGGCGTCACCAAGCAGGTCTTCAAGGAGCGCAACATGCGTCGCATAACCAAGGGACTGGCCGCACTCTCCTCTGTGGCCCTCGCCTTCACCGTCGCCGCCTGTGGCAGCGACTCGAAGCCGGCCGCCACCGAGACCAAGGCGGCCGACCCGGCTTCCCTGTCTGCCGAGCTCACGTGGTGGGACACATCGGACGCCAAGAACGAGGGTCCGGTCTTCCAGGAGCTGATCAAGAAGTTCAACACGACGTACCCGAACGTCAAGATCAACTACCAGTCGGTGCCGTTCGCCGACGCGCAGAACAAGTTCAAGACCGCGGCCGCCGCCAAGACCGGCGCCCCGGACATCCTGCGTGCCGAGGTCGCCTGGGTGCCCGAGTTCGCCTCCCTGGGCTACCTGTACTCGCTCGACGGTTCCGAGCTGCTCGCCGACGAGTCGGACTACAACGCGGCCGCGATGGCCTCCAACAAGTTCGACGGCAAGACCTACGGCGTCCCGCAGGTCACCGACAGCCTCGCCCTGCTCTACAACAAGGAGCTCGTCGAGAAGGCCGGCGTCTCGGTGCCGAAGACCTGGGCCGAGCTGAAGACCGCCGCCCAGACCGTCAAGCAGAAGACCGGCGTCGACGGCGCCTACGTCAACCCGGCCGGCTACTTCGCCCTGCCGTTCATGTACGGCGAGGGCGGTGACCTGGTCGACACCACTGCCAAGAAGATCGTGGTCAACTCGGAGCAGAACGTCGCCGGCCTGAAGGTCGCCAAGGACCTGATCGACAGCGGCGCGGCGGTCAAGCCGTCGGCCACCGACTCGTACGGCACGATGATGACCCTCTTCAAGGAGAAGAAGGTCGCCTTCATCGTCAACGGCCCGTGGGAGGTCGCGAACGTCAAGGCCGCCCCCGGCTTCGGTGGCGTCGAGAACCTCGGCATCGCCCCGGTCCCGGCCGGTTCCGCCAAGGCGGGTTCCCCGATCGGTGGCCACAACTACGTCGTCTACTCGGGTGTCCCGCAGGAGAAGGCCGCTGCCGCGGTCGCGTTCATCAAGTTCATGAACTCCGCCGAGTCGCAGGCGGCTCTCGCCGACAAGCTGGGCCTGCTGCCGACCCGCAAGTCGGCTTACGAGATCGACACGGTCAAGAGCAACGCCGTCGTCACCGCCTTCAAGCCGGTCACCGAGTCCGCCGTCAGCCGCCCGTGGATCCCGGAGGGTGGCCAGTTCTTCGGTCCGCTCGACCAGATGGCCACCGAGGTGCTGGTCCAGAACAAGGACGCCAAGGCTTCGCTCGACGCCGTGGCTCAGAAGTACAAGGCCGAGGTCGTCCCCTCGTACGCCACCAACTGACGTACTGATGTCGGCGCCGGCCCTCAGGGCCGGCGCCGTTCTCCCTGGAGAACCCTGGAGCACAGCTGATGAGCACTGTGACCGCCGACGCGGCGCCGAGGAGCGCCGGACTGTCGACCAAGCTGAGGCGGAGCTGGGACAAGCACTGGACGGCCTGGGCGATGGTCGTACCGGTCGTTGCGGTCCTGGCGGTCCTGATCTTCTACCCGCTGGCCAACGGCATCTGGCTGACCTTCACCGACCAGACCGAGGCAAACCAGGTCGCCGAGATCTGCACCAAGTCGATCACCGGTGGCGAGGTGTGCAAGGAGAACCCGAACGCCTGGTCGTTCGTGGGCCTCGACAACTACATCAACGTCCTCACCGGCAGGATCGGTCAGTTCTGGCAGTGGACCGGCACCACGCTGATCTGGACGTTCTTCGGTGTGACCTTCCACTACGGTCTCGGTCTGGGCCTGGCTGTCATGATCCACCGGGAGATGCGGATGCGCGGCCTCTACCGCGTGCTGCTGGTCCTGCCGTGGGCGGTGCCGGCGTTCATCAGTGCCTTCGCCTGGAAGTTCCTCTTCAACGAGCAGCTCGGTCTGGTGAACTCGGTGCTCAACGGGTTGGGCGTCGACTCGGTGGCGTGGTTCGCCAACAAGTGGAGTGCCCTGTTCGTCGCGGTCATCGCCAACATCTGGCTGGGGGTGCCGTTCATGATGGTCGCGCTGCTCGGCGGCATGCAGAGCATCCCGGAGGAGCTCTACGAGTCGGCCGAGATCGACGGTGCGTCACCGTGGCAGCGGTTCCGCAACATCACCCTGCCGGGTCTGCGGCCGGTCAGCATGACGGTGATCCTGCTCGGCACGATCTGGACGTTCAACATGTTCCCGATCATCTTCCTGGTGACCGAGGGCCAGCCGGCCGGGCAGACCGAGATTCTGGTGACCGGCGCCTTCCGGGCTGCCTTCGAGGGCCTCCGGAACTACTCGCTCGCCTCCACGTACGGCGTGCTGATCCTCTCGATCCTGCTCATCTTCTCGGTGTTCTACCGGCGGGTGCTGCGTAAGCAAGGCGAGGTTTGGTGACATGGCCCAGATGACCACGACTGCGCCGCTCGCGGCTCCGCTGGGGGACGCGCCCGCTCGCGTCAACCGGCCCCGGCGCGGCCGTCGCAGCGTCGGCGCGTCGATCGCGCTGCACGGCACGCTGATCCTGGCGTCGCTCATCGCGATCGGCCCGATCGCCTGGGTGGTGCTCTCCTCGTTCAAGCCCGGTTACGCCGTGCAGAGCACCGAAATCACCCTGGTCAAGGATCCGACGCTCGCGAACTACGAGTACGTGCTGTTCGAGACGAACTTCCCGTCCTGGTTCCTGAACTCGGTCATCGTGGCAGCTCTGACCATGCTGATCGGTATCTTCTTCTCGGCCACCACCGGCTACGCGCTGTCCCGGTTCAACTTCCCGGGCCGCCGGTCGCTGATGATGGTCTTCCTGGTCACGCAGATGTTCCCGGTGTCGATCCTGATCGTCCCGATCTACACGATCATGGCGAATCTGGGTCTCATCAACACGCTGCCCTCGCTGGTCATCGCCTATCTGACCATCGCGGTGCCGTTCTGTGCCTGGATGCTCAAGGGTTACTTCGACTCGATCCCGACCTCGCTCGACGAGGCGGCGGCGCTGGACGGCTGCGGCCCGTTCCGGATCTTCTGGCGGGTCATTCTGCCGCTGGCGCGGCCGGCCATCGCGGTGACCGGCTTCTACGCCTTCCTCACCGCCTGGGGCGAGGTCGCGTACGCGTCGGCGTTCATCCAGACCGACGACAAATACACCCTGGCGTACGGCCTGCAGCAGTTCGTGCCCCAGTTCAATCCGCAGTGGGAATACCTCACGGCGGCGGCGGTGCTCGTCACCATCCCGGCCGGAATCGTATTCCTCTTCGCTCAGAAGCATCTCGTGTCGGGCCTTACCGCCGGCGGCACGAAGGGCTGATCCGCCGGGTCAATTCATCCAGGCGCTCACCGATTTCCGGTGGGCGCCTGGATCAATTCATCAAAAGACAAGAGAACGCTCTCCCGGGGTACGGACGGCGGCATGACCGCCATCCGTACGTTTTCGGTCAGGCGGCTGGCGTGGCGACCGGAACCTGGGAGCGCATCGGAGCGATCGCCGTCGAGTTGCGGACCACCAGCTCGGGGTGGAAGAGGTACTCCGAGTGCGGCGCGCCGTGCCCGTTGATCTCGTCGACGAGCGACCGGACCGCGGCCACCGCCATCGAGGCCACCGGCTGGCGCAGCGTGGTCAGCGGCGGGTCGGTGAACGGGATCAGCGCCGAGTCGTCGAAGCCGATCACCGACACCTCCTCGGGAACCCTCAGCCCACGTCGCCGGGCGGCCCGGATCGCACCCAGCGCCATCATGTCCGAGGCGCAGATGATGCCGGTGACGCCCTTGGTCAGCAGCCGCTCGGCGGCCACCTCGCCGCCCTCGACACCGAACAGGGTCAGCGAGACCAGCTCGTCGATCTCGGGGTCGGTGAGGCCCACCTCGCGCCGCATGGCGCTGCGGTAGCCCTCGAGCTTGCGCTGGGTGTTGATGAAGCGGTTGGGGCCGGAGATCATGCCGATCCGCCGGTGCCCGAGCGCCACCAGGTGGGCGACGGCCAGATCGCCGGCGACCCGGTCGTCACACGAGACGAACGGCGCCTCGAGCTCCTTGGCGTAGCCGTTGACCAGCACGATCGGCAGCGGCCGGTCGAGCAGTCGCTGGTAACGGGAGCGGTCGGAGGTGGTGTCGGCCGACAATGACGAGATGAAGACGATGCCGGAGACCTGCCGGTCGAGCAGCATCTCCACGTACTCGTCCTCGGTGACGCCGCCGGGCGACTGGGTGCACAGCACCGGCGTGTAACCGTGCTGCGCCAGCGTCGACTCGATCACCTGGGCGAACGCGGGGAATATCGGGTTGTCCAGTTCCGGGACGACCAGGCCGACCAGACCGGCACTGCGCTTGCGCAATCTTTCCGGTCGTTCGTAACCCAGGACGTCGAGTGCGGTCAGGACCGCTTGTCGGGTTTCAGCAGAGACGCCGGGGCGGTCGTTAATGACACGCGACACCGTCGCCTCACTGACCTGAGCCTGTTTGGCGATATCGGCCATTCGCGCACGCATGGTCTCAACTCTAGTCGTCTGTTGTCTGCTCGGCATGGTCCTGAAAGGTCTTCCATTCCATGCAAGACCTTGCTAACGTCCCGGCAACAGGAGTGATACAGGCCGATCGGTCGATGGAACGCATCCTGATCGGCTTCGGTTTTTGTCGCCGCGGCGCGTCGTCGAGCCTGTCCTGGAGCACCCTACACCGGGTGCGTCCGGCGGCTTCCGCGCCGAGGCAACGTCACGAAATATATAACTGTCAATCCGATACCACCGAATCGGAAGGGTGCGCAGTGGCACTCAACAGACCTTTGCACCGCCGTCTGAAGCTGGGCGCCGCGTTGCTCAGCCTCTTCCTCCCACTTCTCGCCGTGCCGGCCTCCGCTGCCGTCGCGGCTCCCAGCGTTCCCAGTGACTCCGTGATCGCCAAGTGGGGCTCCGACAACCCGACCTCGGGCGAGCAGTTCTACTTCGTGCTGCCGGACCGGTTCGCCAACGGCGACACCCGGAACGACAAGGGCGGACTGTCCGGCGACCGGCTGTCGACCGGCTACGACCCGGCCGACAAGGGCTTCTACCACGGTGGCGACATCAAGGGCGTGATCGACCGGCTGGACTACATCCAGGGGCTCGGCACCACCGCGATCTGGCTCGCCCCGGTCTTCAAGAACCGTCCCGTGCAGGGCACCGGCGCCGACGCGTCGGCCGGCTACCACGGGTACTGGATCACCGACTTCACCCAGGTCGACCCGCACTTCGGGACCAATGCCGACCTGAAGAGGCTGGTCAAGCTCGCCCACCAGCGCGGCCTCAAGATCTACCTGGACATCATCGTCAACCACACCGCCGACGTCATCAAGTACGCGGAGAACAAGTACACGTACGTCGACAAGGCGGACTCGCCGTACACCGACACCGACGGGCAGCCGTTCGAGGACCGCAACTACGCGAGCTCGGACGAGTTCCCGGAGACGGACGCGACGTCGTACCCGTACACCCCGGTCTTCGCGAACAAGGCCGACAGCAAGGTCAAGGTTCCGTCGTGGCTGAACGACGTGAACATGTACCACAACCGCGGTGACTCGACCTTCGCCGGTGAGAGCAGCGAGTACGGCGACTTCGTCGGCCTCGACGACCTCTTCACCGAGCGTCCCGAGGTGGTCGAGGGCATGACCAAGATCTACGGTGACTGGGTCAGGAGCACCGGCATCGACGGTTACCGCCTCGACACCGTCAAGCACTCCAATCTGGAGTTCTGGCAGCAGTGGGCACCCGGTGTCGAGCGGGCCGCCAAGAAGGCCGGCAAGAAGGACTTCTTCATGTTCGGCGAGGTCTACAGCGCCGACCAGGAGATCCAGTCCACCTACGTACGCGAGGGCAACCTCCCGGCCACCCTGGACTTCTCGTTCCAGGAGACGGCGCGGGGCTTCGTCACCGGCAACAGCGGCGCGAACGCCCTGTCCGACCTGTACGCCAAGGACGACCTCTACACCGCCCGTGACACCGGCGCGGACCGGTTGCCGACGTTCCTCGGCAACCACGACATGGGCCGGATCGGCTCGTTCATCGCCGCCGCCGCGACCGCCGACACCCAGCTCCGGCGCGACCAGCTCGCCCACGAACTGATGTTCCTGACCCGTGGCCAGCCGGTCGTCTACTCCGGTGACGAGCAGGGCTTCACCGGGCCGGGCGGCGACAAGGACGCCCGCCAGGATCTGTTCGCCAGCAGGAGCGCGGACTACCTGGACGACGACCTGATCGGCACCGACCGCACCCACGCGGTCGACAACTACAACACCAGCCACCCGGTCTACCGGACCATCGCCGACCTCGCGAAGCTCCGCAAGGACAACCCGGCGCTGGTCACCGGCATCCAGCAGACGCGGTACGCGGCCGAGGGACAGGGCGTCTTCGCCGCCTCCCGGATCGCCCGGGACCACACCCGCAAGGAGTACGTGGTCGCGGTCAACAACGCCACCACGGCGCAGACCGTCTCGTTCGCCACCGCCACGCCGAACACGGTGTTCACCGGCATCTACGGCGGCACGGCCGCGGTCAACTCGGACGCCGAGGGCAGGATCACCGTCACCGTGCCGGCGCTGTCCTCCGTCGTGCTGCGTGCCGGCAACGCGGTGGCCGTACCCGCGAAGGGTCCGTCGGTGACCCTCAGCAGCCCGAAGGCGGGCGCATCGGTGGCCGGCCGCACCGAGATCGTCGCCGACGTCGCCGGCGACCCGCTGTCCACGGTGACCTTCGCGGCCCAGACCGGTGACGGCGAGTGGAAGCTGCTCGGCACCGCCGACCGGGCCCCCTACCGGATCCACCACGACCTGACCGGGCTGGCGGGGAAGACCCCGGTGCGATACAAGGCCGTGGTGCGCGACAGCAAGGGCCGGCTCGCCTCGGCCACCTCGAACATCACCGTCGGCACCCCGGCGGCCCAGTCCACCGCCGGCTACGCGGTGGTGCACTACCAGCGGCCGGCAGGCGGCTACGACGAGCAGAACCTCTACGTGTGGGGCGACGTCGACCCGTCGATGACCACCACCTGGCCGGACGGGCAGCCGTTCACCGGCGAGGACTCCTACGGCCGCTTCGCGTACGTGAAGCTCAAGCCGGGCGCCAAGAGTGTCGGGTTCATCGTCGTCGACGACAACGGCAACAAGGACACCGACGCCGATCGTACGATCGACGTCGGCGCCAACCCGGAGATCTGGATCAAGCAGGGCGACACGGGTGTCTACCCGACCCGGCAGGCGGCCACCGGTCAGCCCGACCCGGCACAGGATCCGAACAAGGCGATCATCCACTGGAAGCGGGCCGACGGGAACTACGACGGCTGGGGCCTGCACGTCTGGGCCGGCGCCGCGAGCCCGACCGACTGGTCGGCCCCGCTGCTTCCGGCACGCGTCGACAGTTACGGCGCGGTCTTCGAGGTACCGCTCGCGGCCGGTGCGACGTCACTGAGCTACATCCTCCACCGGGGTGACGAGAAGGATCTGCCGACCGACCAGTCCCTCGACTTCGCCAAGGCGGGCCGTGAGGTCTGGCTGCTGGCCGGCCAGGAGACCCGCCTGCTGCCGCTGGTGAGAACCAGTGCCGGTGGCGGCGTGGCGGACGTGACCAAGTCGGCCGCGGTCTGGCTGGACCGGGGCACGATCGCCTGGAAGACCGGCACCGGCAGCACGCTGGAGCCGGTCGGCGCGGGCACCGACGGCAAGGTCTACGACCTGGTGTACTCGCCGGCCGGCGGGATCGGTGTCGCCGACGGCGAACTGACCGGAACCTTCAAGTCCGTGCCGCTGGCGGCCCGGCGCAACGGCCTGACCGAGGCGCAGCGGGAGAGGTTCCCGCACCTCTGGCAGTACGGCGCCTTCCGGGTCGGCACGCGGAACATCGCGGACATCCTGCGCGGCCAGGTCGTGGTCACCGAGCGAGACGCCGCGGGCAAGCTGCTCTCGGCCACCGGTGTCCAGCTCTCCGGTGTGCTGGACGACGTCTACGGCTCTGCCGCCGGCTCGACCCTCGGCCCGGTCGTCAACGGCCGGAAGGCGAGCGTCGCCGTCTGGGCGCCGACCGCCCGCAACGTCGAGCTCGAGCTGTACGACACCGCCGACCAGGTCTCCCCGGCGCTCGTCGAGCTGACCCGGGACAACCGCACCGGCGTCTGGTCCGGTCGCGGTGACTGGGCCGGCAAGTACTACAGGTTCCGGGTGACCGCGTGGCAGCCGGCCACGCAGAAGATCGTCACGGCGTCCGTGACCGACCCGTACTCGGTGGCCCTGACCGCCGACTCCACCCGCAGCCAGTTCGTCAGCCTGTCCGACCCGGCGCTCGTACCCCCGGGCTGGTCCAAGCTGAAGAAGCCGGCCGCGGTAGCACCCGCGAAGATCCAGATCTCGGAGCTGTCGGTCCGGGACTTCTCGATCGCCGACACCACGGTGCCGGCTGCGCAGCGGGGCACGTTCAGCGCCTTCACCGGCGACTCCCGGGGCATGTCGCATCTCCGGGACATCGCCAAGGCCGGTGTGACCCACCTGCACCTGCTGCCGGCGTTCGACTTCGCCACCATCCCGGAGAAGCGCGCCGACCAGCAGCAGCCCCCGTGCGACCTGGCGTCGCTGCCGCCCGACTCGGAGGAGCAGCAGGCCTGCGTCGAGAAGGTCGCCGCCACCGACGGATACAACTGGGGCTACGACCCGCTGCACTACACGGTTCCGGAGGGCGGCTACGCGGCCGATCCGTCGGCCCGTACCAGGGAATTCCGGTCGATGGTCGCCGGCGTCAACCAGGCCGGCCTGCGCGTGGTCATGGACGTCGTCTACAACCACACCTCGGCCGCCGGGACCGACGCCAAGTCGGTGCTCGACCAGATCGTGCCCGGCTACTATCACCGCCTGCTCGAGGACGGCACCATCGCCAACTCCACCTGCTGCGCCAACACGGCGCCGGAGAACGCGATGATGGGCAAGCTCGTGGTCGACTCCATCGTCACGTGGGCCAAGCAGTACAAGGTCGACGGTTTCCGCTTCGACCTGATGGGCCACCACCCGAAGGAGAACATCCTCGCGGTCCGCAAGGCCCTCGACCGGCTCACGGTCGCTCGTGACGGCGTCGACGGCAAGAACATCTATGTGTACGGCGAAGGCTGGAACTTCGGTGAGGTCGCGAACAACGCGCGCTTCGTCCAGGCATCCCAGACCGAACTCGGCGGCACCGGGATCGGCACGTTCAACGACCGGCTCCGCGACGCGGTCCGCGGCGGCGGTCCGTTCGACGGCAACCCGCGCATCCAGGGCTTCGCGTCCGGCCTGGCCGGCGCCCCCAACGGCGACCCGGCCAACGGAACGGCTGCCGAGCAGAAGACGCGGCTGCTGCACTACCAGGACCTGATCAAGGTGGGCCTGACCGGCAACCTGGCCGGCTACCGGTTCACCGACTCGTCCGGCAACGTCGTCACCGGGTCGCAGGTCGACTACAACGGCGCGCCGGCCGGATACACGACCGACCCCGGCGAGTCGATCACCTACGTGGACGCCCACGACAACGAGATCCTCTACGACTCGCTGGCGTACAAGCTCCCGCAGGCGACCACGGCAGCCGACCGGGCCCGTGCCCAGTCGGTGGCGCTGGCCACCGCCGTCCTCGGACAGGGCGCCGGCTTCGTCACGACCGGCAGCGAGCTGCTCCGGTCGAAGTCGCTGGACCGCAACTCGTACAACTCGGGCGACTGGTTCAACCAGATCATCTGGGACTGCTCTCAGGGCAACGGCTTCGGCCGCGGCCTGCCGCCCAAGACGGACAACGAGAGCAAGTACGCGTACGCCAAGCCCCTGCTCGCCGACCCGGCACTGGTGCCGGACTGCGCCGCGATCAACCTGACGAACAGCACCTACCAGGAGCTCCTGAAGATCCGGAAGTCCACACCGGCCTTCGGTCTGGCCACCGGCAAGCAGGTCCAGCAGCGGGTCGCGTTCCCGCTGTCCGGCACGAACGAGACCCCGGGCGTCATCACGATGACCATCGACGCCCGCGGTGTCGACGGCCGCTGGAAATCGATCACGGTCGTCTTCAACGCCGGCACGACCACCGCCACCCAGACGGTGCCCGCGCTCGCCGGCAAGAAGGTCGCCCTCCACCCCGTCCAGCAGGCCTCCGCCGACCCGGTGACGCGAACCGCGTCCTTCACCGCGTCGACGGGCACGCTGACCGTCCCCGCCCGGACCGTCTCCGTCTTCGTACAGAGCTGATCCGGGCCGCCGGAGCCGTTCCGCAGTTCCGATACGGAGCCGCCCCACAGTCCCGCAAGGTTGCTTCACAGTTCCGCAACAGCTGCTTCACGCAGTGCTGAGAGCCACCGGTCCGGCGCGCGGGCCTTCCACCTCCGCGCGCCGGACCGGTTCCAGCTCCCACGATCACGGCCACCGCTCATCCACCAGCTCGGGTGGGCGGTGGCCGTCTCCATGCCCACCCCCTTGCCACCGCCATCTGACTCCGCCGCCGTCGCCTGTCCTTCGCCACCGATCACCTGCCAGCCGTCATCGGGGCTCTCGTCGCTGCGGCCGGGCCTCGACGGACTGACCGACGACGAGTACTTCCGGGAGCCCGCGCCCGGCGCCTGGAGTATCCGTCCGCGGGGCACGAGTACCGCGGCGATGGCCGCCGGAGCCGGTGATTTCACCATCGACTGGGAGTACCCGGAACCGTCACCACCGCCGGTCACCACGATCGCCTGGCGGCTCGGCCACATCATCGTCGGTGTCCTCGGCATGCGTGTCGCCGCACACTTCGGCGGCCCGCCCACCGACTACCTCCACTTCACCTACGCGGGTACGGCCGTCGAGGCGCTGGCCCAGCTCGACGACGTCTACGCGGCCTGGCTGAACGGGGTTGCCGCGCTGGGCGAGGACGGCTTGGAGCGTCCGTGCGGTGAGACCGAGGACGCCTACTCCGACGAGCCGCTGGCCGCCTTGATCCTGCACATCAACCGTGAGGTCATCCACCACGGTGCGGAGGTGCTCCTGCTGCGCGACCTGTTCCGCGGCGGCTGATGCTCAGACGTTGAGAACAGGGGCGGCGATCCGCAGGACGCCGCCTCACATCGGAAGGGCGTGGGCCGGTACACGGTCGATCGGGGCAGCGATCCGCAACGCGATGTCGGTGTCGGTCATCGGGCGCGCGAAGTGGTAGCCCTGAGCGAACCGGTATCCCGCCCGGTGCAGGCGTTCGGCCTGTTCGGCGGTTTCGACGCCCTCGGCGACCGCCTGCATCCGCAGGCCGTCGGTGATCCTGATCAGGCTGTCCACGATCACGGCCTGCGGGCTGTCGAGGGTCACCCCGTCGACGAACGACTTGTCCACTTTCAGCCAGCCGACGGGGCAGTCCACCAGCAGGCTGAGCGACGACTGGCCGGTGCCGAAGTCGTCGAGCGCGATGGTCGGTCCGAGGGCGGCCAGGGCCCGGACCGCCTCCAGCGCCACGCCGGTGCTGAGCACCGCTGTCTCGGTGACCTCGATGGTGAGCCGGGCCGGGTCGAGGCCGGACGCCGACAGCAGCGCCGCGACCTCCGCCGGGAAGCCCGGTTCGCCGAGCTGGCGGGCCGAGACGTTGACGCTGACCTTGGCCGGGGCGTCCGCGCCGAGGTCCCGTTCCCAGGCCGAGGCCTGATGGACGGCTTGTTCGAGGATCCAGCGGCCCAGTTCGACGATGTAGCCGTTGCGTTCGGCGAGCGGGATGAATTCGGCGGGGGAGACCAGGCCGAGTTCCGGATGCCGCCAGCGGACCAGTGCCTCGACTCCGGCGAGCCGGCCGTGCGGCAGCTCGACGATCGGCTGGTAGAGCAGGAACAGCTCGTCGCGGGCGATGGCCTGCCGCAGGTCGGCGGAGAGCCGGGCGTCGTGGTCGGCGAGCTGGTCCATGACCGGGTCGAACCAGGTCCAGCGGCCGCCGCCGGCGCTCTTCGCGGCGTACATCGCCACGTCGGCGCGGCGCAGGAGCTCGCCGTCGGTGTCGTCGGGGCGGCTCGCGGTGACGCCGACACTGATCCGGGGCGTCATCTCCAGGCCGCCGTCGAGGACGGGTGCCTGTACGGCGGTGAGCAGTTCGCTGAGCAGCAGGTCGGTCTCGGTCTCGGTCATGCCGGGCAGCAGCAGGGTGAATTCGTCGCCGCCGAGCCGGGCGACGGTGTCCTCCGGGCGGAGCCGGTCGCGCAGGCGGCGGCTGATCGTCTGGAGCAGCGCGTCGCCGGTCGCGTGGCCGTACCGATCATTGATGATCTTGAAGTCGTCCACGTCGAGCAGTGCCACCACGAACGGCTCGTCGCCGGCCAGCCGGGCGGAGATCTCGCCGGCGTACGCCGACCGGTTGCCGATGCCGGTGAGCGCGTCGTGCGTGACCTGGTGGTCCAGTTGCTTCTGATAGTCCCGGAGCTGGGTCAGGCTGACGTCGACGGTGTCGAGCAGCCGGGCGTTGTCCCGCAGCGTGGTGAACTGCCGCAGCGCCACCAGCACGGTCACCGCCGTGGCGGCCAGGGCCATCAGCATCTCCGAGCCGCCACGCGGCGTCTCCACCTTCAGCACCGCGGCATAGAGCAGCACCACGGCCAGGTACGGCACCAGGCTGAACCGCCGCGACGCCGGCCGGGCAGCCGGGGGCGCTCCGGTGCGGTGCCGCTGCCGCCGGGCCGCGAGCAGGGCGGTGAGCTGGGACATGGGCAGGGCCACCAGGCAGGTGTGCAGGTGTGCCCGGTCGACGATGAACGGGGCGATCATCCCGGCCGACGCGGCTGCCGCCACGCCGGAGGAGAGCAGATGCAGAGCACCGCGGTCGATCCGCCCCGCCCCGGCGAACGCCACCTTCACGAAGGTGATCAGCGAGACCGCCGAGACGACGGTGATCACGATGACCGAGGCCGGAGTGGCGTTCGGTGATGCCGAGAAGTCGATCCGGCCCAGCGAGAAGTGCCAGATCAGCGTCCCCGCGGTGATCGTGATGACGCCGGCGTCCAGGACGAACCGCAGCCAGTCACCGCGGCTGCGCTGCCAGCTGGGCAGCCGCAGCAGACCCCAGAACACCACCACCAGGGCGCAGAGGAAGAGTCCCTGGGTACGGACACTCAGCACCTGGGAGAGGACCGGTCCGCCGACGGCGTCGTCCATGGCGCTGACCGCGGCCGGAACGAGCAGGGCGCAGGCTGTTGCGAGGCAGCCCCAGAACCTCCGGGTGGCCCTGTCGAGCTCCGTGCATCGGGCCGTCCGGAAGCATTCGTACGTCGCCAGGACGGCGAGCACCGGCAGCGCGAACCAGGCGACGACCGGGTGACTCCAGGTGTGCCACAGCCCGGTGACGACGTAGGCCTGTATGAAGGTGAAGGAAACGAGTGCCGCCACCAGGGGCGGATCGAGACGGCGTGGCACGGGCATGGTCTGACCGATCGGAACCGCGGAGTCGTGATGTAGGAATTCCGGCCGGTCCTCTAAATCACACGGTGGCCCGTCCGATCGGGACGGTTCGAACGGTGGCCGTCCGGTCACCCGTACCCGGAGGTGCCCGCCGGTGGATCCGCTGCTGCTGCTCCTGCGCGAGGAGATGTCCCGCAGGCTCTCCGAGACGGCCGGCACCATGGCCGCGACCATGGAACTGCTCTCCGCCGCCCGGCAGGTCGCCGGCGATGTCTGCGGAACCGAATCGTTGCGGGCCGCCATCGAGGAGCTCGGTGCCACCCGCGATCACCTGCTCGGTCAGGCCCGCGCGCTGGAGGCCTGCGCTCCACGGCCCGTGGGGGGATAGTCCGGGCCGGTTCCGGGGTAAGGCCGCAGGCGTGGACGAACTGCACTGGCTCGCGGTGATCCGGCACGGCCTGAGCACCGGCAATGTGACCGCGCAGAACGCCGAGACGGCGGGCGCGGAGTCGATCGACATCCCCGAGCGGGATGCCGACGTGCCGCTCGCCCCGCTCGGCCGGGAACAGGCCGAGGCGGTGGGCCGCTGGCTGCGGGAGAACCCCCCGGAACTCGCGGTGGTCTCGCCCTACCTGCGCACCCGGCAGACCGCGGAGATCGCGCTGGCCGGCACCGGGGTCCCGATCCTCGTCGACGAACGGCTCCGGGACCGTGAACTCGGCGTCCTGGACCTGCTCACGGCTCGCGGGGTTCAGGCCCGGCTGCCGGACGAGGCACGCCGGCGGGCCCGGCTCGGCAAGTTCTACTACCGGCCACCGGGCGGTGAGTCCTGGGCCGACGTGCTGCTGCGGCTGCGCGCTGTGCTGCGCGAGATCCGTCAGGACCATCCCCGCGCGCGGGTGGTCCTGTTCGCCCACGAGGCGACCGTGCTGATGGTCCGCTACCTCGCCGAAGGACTCAGCGAGGCCGAGCTGATGGAACTCGCCCACCGCACCACCGTCGCGAACTGCTCGATCAGCAGCTGGCGCGACACCGGCGGCGGGCTCGAGCCGGAACTGTTCAACTCGGTGACCCACCTGAAGCACGAGGACGTGCCGCACACCCGGCAGGAGGACGTCAATGCCGAACCGGTCTGAGGAACGCGTCGTCACGCCGGGGCTGCTGCGGGAGTGGCCGCTGCCGAGCCCGCAGGGTGACAAGACGTCCCGCGGGACGGTGCTGGTGGTCGGGGGTGCCCGCGGCACACCCGGTGCCGTGCTCCTGGCCGGCGTCGCGGCGCTGCGGGCGGGTGCGGGCCGGCTGCAACTGGCTGTCGCCGAGGTGTCGGCGGTGCCGTTGAGCATCACTGTCCCGGAGGCCAAGGTGGTCGGCCTGCCCCCGGACGGGACGCCCTCCGACGAGGTCCTGGAGCTGGCCGCCGAGGCCGACGTGATCGCGCTCGGCCCCGGTCTCGACGACGTGGACCGGACCATCCGGCTGATGACGGCGGTTCTGGGCGCGGCCGCCCGGGAGACCGCGGTGGTGCTCGACGCGTACGCCCTCGGTGCTCTCAGCAAGGAGCCCGGTCTGCTGCGCCAGTCCCGGGCGGTGCTCACCCCGAACCTGGTCGAGGCCGGCCATCTGCTCGGCCGGGATCCCGGCGACGACCTGGCCGGTGCGGCGTTCGAACTGGCGACCCGGCACGACGCGGTGGTCTCGCTGTACGGGCACATCGCCGAGCCCGGCGGACGGGCGTGGCGGGAGGAGAGCGGTGACGTCGGCCTGGGCACCTCGGGCAGCGGCGACGTGCGCGCGGGCATCGTGGCGGGTCTGCTGGCCCGGGGCGCCGAACCGGCGCAGGCGGCCTGCTGGGCGGCGTTTGCGCACGCCGTCAGCGGGCAGCGGCTGGGCCCGCGGTTCGGCCGGGTCGGTTTTCTGGCACGGGAACTCGTTGATGAGGTGGCATTCACGATTGCCTCGGTCTGAAGCGGGTACGCGATGTCACAACACCGTTACGACATGAGAAAGGAGTCTCCTGTCATGACGACCGCTCGCGAAATCATGACCCGCGACGTCACCTGCGCCCAGGAGAAGGAAACCCTGGCCGACGCGGCCCGCAAGATGGCCGATCTCAACGTCGGCTCCCTGCCGATCTGCGGCGACGACAACCGGCTGCACGGCATGATCACCGACCGCGACATCGTGATCAAGGCCGTTGCCGTGGGACGCAGCCCCGGCGAGGTTCTGGCCGGTGAGCTGGCTCAGGGCAAGCCGGTCACGATCGGGGCCGACGACGACGCCGCCGAGATCCTGCGCACCATGGCCCAGCACAAGGTCCGCAGACTGCCGGTGATCGACGGCCATCAGCTGGTCGGCATCGTGGCGGTCGCCGACGTGGCCCGGGCCCTCCCGGACAGCCCGGTCGGTGACCTGATCGACGCCATCAGCGAGTGACGACAAAGGAAGGGCGGCCCTTCATCGGGCCGCCCTTCCTTCATTGTCGATCAGGCCAGGACCGCGACCCGGCTCTTGCCGGCCGTCTTCGCCGAGTACATGGCGGCGTCCGCGGCCCGCATCAGCGCGTCCGCGTCGGCGTGGTCCTGCCACACCGCGACGCCGATGCTGCCCCGCGGGGCGAGTTCCGCACCGGACACCACGAGCGGTTCCTGGAGCGCGGTGAGCAGCCGTTCGGCGACCAGCACGGCGTCCTTCGGCGAGTCCATGCCGTCGAGCAGGACCGCGAACTCGTCGCCGCCGAGCCGCGCCGCGGTGTCCGCGCCGCGGATACCGTCCCGGAGCCGCTGCGCCACCGCCACCAGCAGCTGGTCGCCGGCCGCGTGGCCGTAGGTGTCGTTGACCGCCTTGAACCCGTCCAGGTCGATCATCAGCAGCGCGACCGGGCTGCCCCGCCTGGCCCGGGCCACCGCCTGCTCCAGGTGATCGTGCAGCAGCAGCCGGTTGGCCAGCCCGGTCAGGTTGTCATGGAACGCCTGATGCCGCAGGTCGGCGGCGTGTTCGGCGTTACGCAGGCCGAGCACCGTCTGGGCGGCGAGCGTCTCCAGTGAGGGCATCACGTCGGCCGGGATCGGCACGTCACCGCCGGCCATCAGGGTGCCGTAGAGCTGCTTGTCGCTGCGCAGGGTGAGCGTCACCCGTACCGGCGAGATGTCGCCGGCCAGCAGCGCGGCCGGGACCGGACCGGCGACCGTGCTCACCGCCTCGCCCTCCGGGGTGTTGCGGGTGAGTGCCGCCCAGCCGCCGGGAAGGCCGCCGAGCAGTTCCTCCGCGGCTTCGGCGGCGTGCCGGCCGATCACGTCGGGGTCGGAGGTGGTGACCAGGGTGGAACCGAGCCGGGCGAAGACCCGTTCGCGGGCTGCGGCCTGCTCCTGCCGGCGGGTGCTCTCGGCGACCGCGGCGGTGAACAGCGCCAGCGGCGGCACCCCGGCGGTCTGCTGGAGGAAGACGCCGAGCTGACCGGGTTCGGTCAGCGCGATCGCGGCCGCCGAGCCGGCGAACAGCGACACCGTCATGAGCAGCGCGTGCCGCCAGGTGCCGTAGAGGCCGCGGAACGAGACCGCGGAGAACAGGAGGCCGAGAGTGATCAGCCAGTTGTGCGAGCCGAAGCCGATCAGGCCGAGCGCGAGCCCTTCGACCGGCGCGGCCCACACCGGGAACGTGTTGCGACGGTAACCGCGCAGCCACCACCAGCCCAGACCGAGCGCGGCGGCCACCGCGGCGAGCTGCCACGGCAGCGGCGCGATGTCCCCTTCGAGTGTCCGGGGGACGCTGGTGACCACGTTGAAGAGGATGAAGATCAGGAAGAGCCAGCGGATGCGGGCGCCGAGTTGCCGCGGCGGTGCCATCCGGCGAAGCTGATGCGGTACCCGTGTCATGACCGCATGATCGGTCGGAGCCGGGCCCACTTGACGGTTCAGCCGTCGAGCGATGCCCAGTCCAGACCGATTTTGCGCAGCCTCCGCAGCGACGCGCGGTCGCGCGTGCCGACGTACACCTCGAACCAGTCGGTATCGTCCGCCCCGACCAGCGCCACGGTGTCCGGCCCGGCGTAGAGCCGCGACCTGGCGCACGGCCAGCGCAGCGGCCGCAGTGGCACCCGCCGCAGTGGTGCGACGATCCGCCGCGCCTGCGCCCGATCGGCGAAGGCCATCCCACCCGAGGCGAGACCGGGCCGGTCCATCGCCACCCGGGTCAGGGTCAGCAGCAGCAGGTACGCCGACAGCCGCTCCCGCTCCCGCAACGGCTGGTCACTGAGGCCGTGGTAGTAGACCGGCGGGTCGTCGCCGCCGGGTTCCATCAGCAGTTCGAAGGTGCCGTCGCCGGACTCGCCGAAGGTGAGTGTGCCACCCGGACCGCCCGGCCGGGGCTCGGGGAGCACCCGCAGCGAACCGTCGTAGAGCGCGGCCCGCCCGGCGGCCGCCCGGTGGAAGGCGCGCAATGCCTCCGGCTGCCCGCCGGCGGGCTCCGGAACGCTGTCCGCCGGAACGTCCGGATACCAGTCGCCGACGAACCGTGCCAGGGCTGCGACCGGGTCGTCCGGCAGCAGGTCGAGCCATGCGGCGCCGGGCTGCCCGACCGGTCCGGCCAGCGTCAGCAGATGCTCCGGCAGTGGCATGTCCAGCCGCAGGTCGAGCCGTTTCAGCAGGCCCCGGCGCCGGGCCACCTCGGTGACCCGGGCCGTGCCGAGCACCAGGCAGCCGTCCGGCAGCCGCGCGAACGCGTGCAGCGGCAGGCCGTCACCGCCGGTCAGCCGGCCCTCGACCAGACGCGGGAACGGCCCGTCGACCCGCAGATCCTCGGCGGTGCGCAGACCGGTGCAGATCACCACGGTGGCGTCCGGCCCGGCCGCGAACACGGCGTCGGCCGTCTCATGAATCCGGGCGCCCGGCCCGGCCGCGGTCAGCGCCGCGGCCTCGGCGACGACGGACCAGAGGCGGATCTCCACCGGCCCACCGTAGATGCCGGCGGCCAGAGCCCCGGCGCGAACTCCGGCGGCGGAGCGACCACCGGGCCGCCGGTCACGCCTCTTCGTGGTCGGTGGCGCGGGCGGCGCACAGGAACGTCCCGCCCACCGCGAAGGCCCCGAGCACGGCGAGCGAGATCTGCGTCTCGTGGTCGATCTGCCGTTCGTAGGTCGCCCTGTCGACCACCACCTCCCGGTCGTGGTCGACCAGCAGATAACGGTCCCCGCTGCGTCGTGGGCTGCCGTCCAGCGCCACGAACGCCAGCACCAGCGCCAGCCAGAAGCCGAAGAACGTCAGCGCCGCGGCGATCGCGGCCCATACCGGCACGTGCGGCGGCACCCAGGACGCGAGACGCCACAGCCGTCGCGGTTGCCGCGTCTGATAGCCGCGCCGGTTCGCGAGGATCCCGGCCGCGAATCCCGGCACCGTCAGCATGGCCGCGACCCCGACCGCGACCGGTGTGATCACCGGCCGTGCCCCGGCGGCGAACGCCACGATCAGCCCGGCCGACCACAGCACGCCGGCCGCGCACACCCCACTCAGCCCCAGGAGGCCCCGACGCGTGATCATCACCGACGACGCTAGTGTCCCGCTCCGGCCCGCGGGGAGGTTTCGCGCTACCCGGCGATGCTCGGCACGAGGGTGACCGTCTCCCCGCGGCCGAGGGGCCGCACCCCGTCCAGCGACCGGTCCCGGCAGGCGGTCAGGTAGTCGCTCAGCGGCGACTTCATCACCCGGTAGTCGTCGTAGTGGATCGGCAGCGTCAGCCGCGGCCGGATCAGTCCGGTCAGATCGGCTCCCTGCCGGGCGTCCATGGTCAGCAGCAGGCCGAGGAGCCGGGTGCCGCCCAGGTGGATCAGCATGGCGTCGATCTCACCGCAGCGTTCCCGGATCTCGCCGAGGAACGGCCGATACAGGGTGTCCCCGGTGACGTACAGCCGCAGCATCGTCTGCCCGTCCACCGACCACTCGATCAGCGAGCCCATCACGTCCGGCAGCAGCCGGTCGACCAGGCCGGGCCCGTGCCGGCCGGGCAGGGCGGTCACCCGCAGCTGTTCGCCGTCGCGCTGCCACTGCTCGGCGTCCCAGGTCGGCAGGCCGCGGGCCGCCTCGAACCGGCGTCGCCGCAGCCGGCGGCCGGCCTGCGGGGTGGTCACGATCGGCAGGTCCGGCGGAAGGACACGGCGCGCGGCGCGGTCGAAGTGGTCACCGTGCAGGTGCGACAACAGGACGGCGTCGGGGCGGGGAAGCTGGTCGTACGACAGAGCCGGGTCCCGCAGACGCCGGGTCCAAGCCCCGTAACCGAGATGGACCCGGCTGCCCGCCGCCCCGAACGCCGGGTCGGTGAGCAGGGTGAACGCGCCCAGCCGGAGCAGGGTGGTCGCGTTGCCGACGAAGGTGACACTGGCGGACGGACTCATCACTCGCGGCTACCCGCGTCGATGCCGTCCAAACCGCCGCCCGCCCTCCCGCTGCTACCGCCCCGACACCGGAGTGTGGTTCTCGGCGGAACGTCTGCGCGGGCGGTCCGGCGGTTCCTAGAGTGAGGCGATGCCCAGCCGTAGTGTGTCCGCAGCACTGCTGGTCGTGGCTCTGCTGTCCGGTCTGCCGGCCGTTCCGGCGGTGGCTGTGCCAGGGCCGCCACCGCTGCTGCAGGGGTGGATCGTCACGCGCGGCACCGCGTACCGCTGCCTGACCGGCGGCCCGATCGGCACCGTCGTGCACACGAGCGGGTGTGTCCGCGGGAACGGGGCGCAGCTGTTCTATCAGACCAGCGAGGGCCATCTGACCCAGGGCGACAACTGTCTGCAGCCGCACAGCGCGGGCGCGAAGGTCCTGGTGAAGGCGTGCACGTACCGCTCGAATCAGAATTGGTGGATCTCCACCACGGTACGGGCGGGCACCCGCGCCGGGCTCTGCCTGACCGAACTCGCCGTCGACCGGTCGAACGTGGGAAAGGTACGCCTGCGCGACTGCACCGGCGGGTTCACCCAGAACTGGCGCTCCCTGACCCCGTGGTGAACGAGTCCCGGTGGTGAACGACGGGACACCCCAGGCTATCGAGGATCGTTTATGGTTCCGGGATGGGTGCGGTGGGGGAGGACGGTTGCCGCTGGTGCGGTGACCGGCGTGACGAGACCGCCTACGGGCTCCGGGTCTGGTCCGGCCGGGTCACCGACGCGTATTTCGCCCGCCGATCGTTCGTCCGCGGCTATGCGATCGTCGTGTGGCGCGGCCGGCATGTCAGCGAGCCGATCGACCTGAGTCCCGTCGAGTCCGACCTCTATCACCGCGAGGTTCTGACCGTGGCGCGGGCGATCCGGGACTGTTTCCGCCCGTCCCGGCTCAACTATCTGACGCTCGGCAACCATGAACCGCACCTGCACACCCACGTGACCGCTCGTTACCCGGACGACCCCGGAGCCGGCGGGCTGTTGCCTCCGCACGCGCCGCCGCTGCTGGACGAGGAAAGCTGGCGTGCCGACGCCGCGGCTCTGAAGACGCTGCTCACCTGAGCGACGCGCACGGGCAAAGCCCGGTAGGGCTAACCGTGTATTCTGAGGATTCCGTCTCGAACTACTCAAGTCGTCCAGAGGGATCCATAATCAGATTAAGGGTTGGGGGCAGAGGTGTCAAGTCTGTCAAGCGTGTCCGTGCCGGATTCTCCGGAAGCGCGGGCGTTCGCCGAGGAACAGGAACACGTCACGATGCTGTACCACCGGCTGGACGAGCTCCGCGAACGCGCCCGCCGGCACCTGACCGGTGAGTGGGGCCGGGATGGCGGCACCCCGCAGGCGCGGCTCCAGCGCGACATCGCGGCCCACGGCTACGCCGAACGCCTGGCCCGGTACGACGCGGTCGAGTCCGGGCTGTGCTTCGGCCGACTAGACCCGCGCGACGGCGGGCCGCTGCGCATCGGCCGGATCGGCATCCACGACACGGACGAACCGCTGCTCGTCGACTGGCGCGCCCCGGCGGCACGGCCGTTCTACACCGCTACGGCCGTCACCTCGTACGGGATCATCCGGCGCCGCCACATCCGCACCCGTGGCCGTACCGTCGTCGATCTCGATGATGAGGTCTTCGATCCGGTCGCCGGAGGCGGGCCGCTGGTCGGTGAGGCCGCGCTGATCGCGGCCCTGGACGCGCACCGCACCGGACGGATGCGCGACATCGTCGAGACGATCCAGGCCGAGCAGGACCGGGTGATCCGGTCCGACGCCGGCGGCGTGCTCGTGGTCCAGGGTGGTCCGGGCACCGGCAAGACCGCAGTGGCCCTGCACCGGGCCGCCTACCTGCTCTACACGCACCGGGAGCAGCTGAGTGCCCGCGGCGTGCTGATCGTCGGCCCGAACCCGATGTTCCTGCGCTACATCTCCCAGGTGCTCCCGTCGCTGGCCGAGACCGGCGTGCTGCTGGCGACGCCGGCCGACCTGTTCCCGGGCGTGGTCGCGACCCGGCGTGAGTCGGCCACGACCGCCGAGGCGAAGGGCCGCTCCGACATGGTGGACTTCCTCGCCCGGGGTGTACGGGACCGGCAGCGCGTGCCGGAGACGCCGATCGAGATCGTGGTCGACCGGCATGTGCTGCGGCTGGACCGTTACGACTGCGAACCGCCCCGCCGCCGGGCCCGCGAGTCCGGCCGCCGGCACAACCTGGCCCGGCCCGTCTTCGTGGCCGGCGTCCTCGACGTGCTTGCCGAACAGGTGGCCGAGCGGATCGGTGCGGACCCGTTCTGGGACGACCCGCTGGGCGAGGACGACGCCCCGGGCGCACCGAACGTGCTCGACGAGGCGGACCTGGCGGACATCCGCGCCGACCTGGCCGAGGACCCCGCGGTACGTGCGGTGCTCGACGACCTGTGGCCGGTGCTCACGCCGGAACGGTTCCTCGACGACCTGTTCGCGGCCACCGATCGGGCCGGGTTGCGCCGGGAGCCGGGCGGGGGCTGGTCGGCGGCCGACGTGCCGCTGCTCGACGAGGCGGCCGAGCTGCTCGGCGAGGACGATTCGGCGGCACGTGCCAGGGAGGCCCGCGACCGGCGCAGACGGCTCGACTACGTGCAGGGCGTGCTGGACATCTCGGCGGGCTCGAAGTCGTACGAGGCGGAGGACGACTTCGAGGCGGAGATCCCGAACGTGGCAGACGTGATCGAGGCCGATGTGCTCGCTGAGCGTTACGCCGACCGGGACGTGCGGCCAGCCGCCGAACGCGCCGCGACCGACCGGAGGTGGGCGTTCGGGCACGTCATCGTGGACGAGGCGCAGGAACTGTCGCCGATGGCCTGGCGGATGCTGATGCGCCGGTGCCCGAGCCGGTCCATGACGATCGTCGGTGACCTGGCCCAGACCGGTGCCCCGGGCGGGGCCGGGTCGTGGGGGGAGGTGCTCTCGCCGTACGTCGACGAGCGGTGGCGTCTCGCCGCGCTGACCGTGAGTTACCGCACCCCGGCCGAGATCATGGCGTATGCCGGGCGCCTGCTCGCCGACGCCGACCCGCCGATCGAACTGCCCCGCCCGGTCCGTGTCTCGGGCACCGAGCCGCGCGAGATGACCGGGACCGCTGCGGACCTGGCCGGCGTGGTGGCGGGAGAACCCGCGGTGGGACGTCTCGCGGTGATCGTTCCGGCCGGTCGCCACGCCGAGGTGGCGGCCGCCCTGCCACGTCTCGGCTCCGACCTGGACGAACCGGCCGTGCTGCTGACCGTGATCGAGGCGAAGGGCCTGGAGTTCGATCACGTCGTCCTGGTGGATCCGGAGCTGATCCGCTCGGAGTCGCCGCGCGGTGTGAACGATCTCTACGTGGCACTGACCCGTGCCACCCGGCGGCTTACGGTCTTCCGGCTGGCCGCCACCGCTGTCTAGCTGCGCTGAGACAGCGGTGAGAGCCAGCCGGGTTTGCCCGGTTCACCCGCGGCGCGGGGTGTGGCGGCGGTAGGCGCTCACCGTCGGGTCGTCGGTGATCCAGAACCGCCACGGCACGTCGTGCGCCGATGTGACGCCGACGCGTGGCCCTGCCGAGACCGGTCCGACCGGTCCGGCGGGCGGGGCCAGCGTGGCCGGGCCGCCGCCGAGCAGCGGTGTGTCGTTGGCGGCCCGGTCCAGGTCGAGGACCTGCATCAGCTTGGCCGGGCCGGCGGCCAGGTCGGTGTCGCGGCGGGCCGCCGGCCGTCGTTTACGGGCCAGGTCATGGCCGTCGACGACCTCACCGGCCCGCAGCAGCACGGCCGCCGCCCGCCCGTCCTCGCCGCAGACGATGTTGGCGCAGAAGTGCATGCCGTAGATCTGGTAGACGTAGAGCCGGCCGGCCGGGCCGAACATGACGGCGTTGCGGCCCGTCACACCGCGGTGCGCGTGGCTGGCCGGGTCCTCGCCGAGGCCGCTGTAGGCCTCCACCTCGGACAGGCGGACCGTCACCCCGTTCGCGGTGAGCCGCCAGCCGAGCAGCAGACGGGCCGCCTCGTCGACCGCGGTGGCGGGCAACGTCATCCACTCGGGGCTCACCGGGCGGCCGCCGGAGAGCAGGAGTCCTCCGGGTCGGTGGCGGCGAGGATCCGGCGGCCGATCTCCTGCAGCTGGCGGACCTGGGCCTTGGTGAGCGAGTCGAAGACCAGGGTGCGCACGTTCTCGACGTGGCCGGGCGCGCTCGCGACGATCTTGTCCCAGCCCTCGTCGGTGAGGGTGGCGAGGGTGTAACGGCCGTCGGTCGGATCGGGGGAGCGGCGGACCCAGCCGCGTTTCTCGAGCCGGCCGACCGCCTGGGAGAGCCGGGCCAGCGAGCCTTCGGCCAGGACCGCCAGGACGCTCATCCGCAGTGTCCGGCCGGGGGTCTCGGAGAGGCCGGCGAGGATGCCGTACTCGAAGTGGCTGAGGCCGGAGTCTCGCATCAACTGGGCGTCGAGGGCGGTGGGGAGGCGCATCAGGACGCCCAGCAGGGTCATCCAGGCGGCACGCTCTTCGCTGGTCAGCCAACGTGGCTCGGGTGTCTCCACATAAGTATCCTAGCCGACATTATTACTTGCCTGTTTAAGTAACACGGCTCACGGTCAGCTCAACTGCTTAAGTGAACCAGCGCAATGCCGCCGGTCCTGTTCGACGTGCTGCCGATCCTGGTTCCGCTTGCCGCGACCGCTTCCTTCCGATCACTCACCGGAGTCGCACGACATCGGTGCGAAATCCGGTTGGCATCGATATAGTTCGTCGCCTCGGGATTGCGGGCGGGGAGCGGATCATGCAACAGGCAGGGAAAACGCCGGGCGAGCCGGACGGTGGTGCGGGCCTCGGCGCCCGGCTCGTCGCGCTCGGCGGCCTGGAGCTCGGCCGGTTCGACGCGGTTCCGGCCGGGCCGGATACCGAACCGGCGCCCACTGGCACGGAGAAGGGCACCCGCCGCCGCACCCGCCTGATCTCCGCCGTGGTGGTGGTGGCCGTGGTGGCCTGCTTCAGCGCCGCGGCCTATCTGTTCGTCGGCGTCGGCGGCACCTCGCCGGCGGCGGTCTCGGCGCCGCGCAAACCGGCGCCCAGTGCCTCAGGCGCGGCGGTGGCCGGCCCGCGCCCGGCGGGCTACGGCGTACGCACCGGCGACGACCTGCATCTGGTGTGCGACGACTGGTTCTACCCGTCCGCGCCGAAGCTCCGTGGCGGCACCCCGCACCCGGTGGTGATCAGTGAGCGAGCCGCCGGCACGGACTACCGGACCACCCGGACGCTGAACCGGGCCGCCTATGCCGGGTCGGCCACCCAGCGCCGGGCCTGGGCCCCCGAGCCGGTGAAGGCACAGCTCGTCGCCTGTCTCGACCTGACCGGTCCGGGCCGGCCGATCCGCGACTGCGGGTCCGGCGCCGAGGCCCGCAAGCTGGTGGAGGGCAGGTACCGGCTGACCGTGTACGAGGTGGCCACCCGCCGCAAGGTGGCCGAGCGGTCGCTGACCGGCGCCGACCGAGCCTGTCCGTTCGTGGTGCTGAGCAGCGCCGGCGACACACTCTTCAGCGCGGTCAAGGACCAGCAGCTCTACGATCAGTTGCGCAAACGCGTCGAGGGCTGACCCTCACGACGCCCAGCCGAGGAACCGTCCGTACAGGTCAGTGGGCGGCCTGCCGCGGCCCGCGGCGAGATCGTCGATCGCCTCGAGCATGCACGAGCCGAGGTAGACCGCGAGGCCGTGCGGGAAGCTCTGGTACTGCTCGGCCAGTTCCACCTTGGCGGTGGCGCAAGGCCACGGTTCGCCGCAGACCCGGCAGTCCCAGAGCGGGCGCACGCCGACGTGCTCGGTCCGCGGTACCAACATGCCACCCTCACCATGTGCGATTCATCAACTACACAGTGGAGCCTCGCGTGCCTTAGGCTCGGTCTCAAGCCGGAGTGGCGAGAATCCCGTAAATGGATTCCCGCTGTCTCGCGCGAGACATCCGAATCGTCTCGTTCGATACAACCGGACAGTGCGGACGGACAACGGGGGACCGGGGAACATGAACGAGACGGGCTCGACCGTGCCGAGGCGTCAGGTCGGCCGCCTGCTGCGGCAGCTGCGGGAGCAGGCCGGCATATCGCTGATGGCCGCGGCCGGCGAGCTGGAGTTCTCCCGCGCCCGGATGTACCGGATCGAGAACGGTGAGGTCCCGGTCCGCAAGCACGACGTGATCGCGATGTGCGGCGTCTACGGTGCGCCCGGCCACATGACCGAGGTGCTGGTCGGGCTGGCCGCCGAGTCGAAGGCGAAAGGCTGGTGGCACGCCTACGGTGACGTGGTCCCGGCATGGTTCGAGCTCTACGTCGGCATGGAGCAGGCGGCGTCGCGGCTGCGGTCCTTCGCGCCGAGCGTGATCCCCGGGCTGCTGCAGACCAGGGAGTACGCCGAAGCCGTCTTCCGGGCCTGGCACGGCGACGAGGAGGCGGTCGCCAATGCCGTGGCCGTCCGGCTGGAACGCCAGTCGCTGCTCGTCCGGCGGCTGCCCGGGGCTCCCCGGCTCGACGTGATCGTCGACGAGGGAGTGTTGCGCCGGGCCATCCCGGACACCCTCGGCATGCAGAAACAACTGGCCCACCTGGTCAACATGTCGACCCGGCGGAACGTCGGGGTGCGGGTCGTCCCGTTCGCCGCCGGGCCGCACAAGGCCGCCAGCTCCGGGCAGTTCACCATCCTGGAGTTCCCGGCCGTCGGTACCGCCTCGCCCGAACCGGTCACCATCTACTGCGAGAACCTCACCGGTGCGCTCTACCTGGATAAGCTCGCGGAGGTGGAGACGTACGAGTCGATCTGGGGCGAACTCGAGGCGATCGCGCTCGATCGGTCCGACTCCGACGATCTCATCCGCACGATCATCGAGGAGAGCGATGGCTGACCTGACGGATGCCGTCTGGCACAAGAGCACTCGAAGCGGCGGCAACGGGGGCGACTGCGTCGAGGTGGCCCGCAACCTTCCCGGCATCGTCGCGATCCGGGACACCAAGGACCCCGGTGGCGCGGCGCTGGTCTTCGGCCATCACGAATGGAACGCCTTCCTCGCCGGCGTCCGGGACGGTGAGTTCGACCCCGGGAATCGGTGACCCGGCCGTCGAGGACTCCACCAGACTCCGATCTTGACCCTGTCCGGCCGGGCGGTACGGCCCGTAGGGTGGCCCGGTGCTCGAAAAGCTGAAAGCCTTCCTCCGGCGGATCTTCGGGACGCCCTCCTCCCCGGCGCCGGGACCGAGCGCGCCGCCCGTACCGAAGAAGAGGGGTCCCAAGCCCCCGGCACCTCCGGTGAGGCCCGCGCCCCCGGTGAGGCCCGCGCCCCCGGTGAGGCCCGCGCCCGCGGCGAAGGCCGCCGTCAAGAAGGCCGTGCCCAAGCAGGGGCGGCATCTCGCCTACGCGCCCGATCTGGACGGTGACGCCGATCCCGGTGAGATCGTCTGGACCTGGGTGCCCTACGAGGACGACCCGTCGCAGGGCAAGGACCGCCCGGTCCTGGTGGTGGGGCGGGACGCGCGGACGCTGCTCGGCCTGATGCTCTCCAGCCAGACCGAGCGCGACGGCCAGCGGCACTGGCTGGCGCTCGGGCCCGGCGAATGGGACCGGGACGCGCGGCCCAGCTGGGTGCGCCTGGACCGGGTCATCGAGGTCGACGAGGACGGCATCCGCCGGGAGGGCGCGGTCCTGGACCGGCCCCGTTTCGACCGGATCGCGGCGATCCTGCGCCGCAACTACGGCTGGCCGTAGGGCCGGATAGCGTTGGCATCATGAATGACGTCATGACCGGATTCGGTGGCAAACAGGCCTGGCTGGCGGTCGCCGGCGGTGATCCCGAAGCGGTGTTCAAGGCGCTCGGCCTGCGTGACCTGGGAACCGTGCCGTGGCGGGACGGGCTGGACCTGGCCCACCTGACCGACGACCGGATCGCGGTCACCCCGCCACTGCCCGGCGCGCGCGGCATCTCCTGGGTGCTGGCGGTCGGTCGTGCCCTGATGACTCCCGGGCCGGACGTGGTGGCGCTCTCCGCGGACCTCGGCACCGAGGTGCAGTTCTTCGCCACCCACCGGGTCACCGAGCTGCACCGCTGGCAGCGTGCCGGCTCCGGTGAACTGCTGCGCGCCTTCGGCTATGTGGGACAGACCGGTGAGGTGACGTCCTGGTTCGGCGAGCCGGACGCCGCCGAGCGCGATGCCGGGCTCCCCGGTGACCTGGACCCGGAAGCGTCCGTGCTGGTCGCCGAAGGGGATGTGTTCCGGGTGGCCGGCGCCTGGAGCATCGATCCGACCACGTTGTCCGGGCGTGCGCCCGGCCCCCTGCGCCTCGGCGCGACGAACTGAGCTTCCGGGAGGCGGCATGCGCAAGTACGTGATCATGGGGGTGCAGGGGAGCGGCAAGGGCACCCAGGCCAAGATGCTGCGCGAGGACCTCGACCTGGTGCACATCAGCGTCGGTGACATCTTCCGCTGGCACGTGCGCCAGCACACCAAGATGGGCGCCCAGGTCAAGCGGATCATGGCGGCCGGCGAGCTGGTCAGTGACGAGCTGGTCGAGGAGGTGGTGCGCCGCCGGATGGAGATCCACGACTGGAACTACGGATTCATCATCGACGGGTTCCCGCGTAACGGGCGGCAGGCCGCGTTCTTCATGGAGAGCTACGACATCGACGCCGTCATCCACCTGGAGCTGCCGGACGACGAGGTGCGCCGCCGGGTGCTGAGCCGGCGGCTCTGCCCGAGCTGCGGCATGGACTACAACCTGATCGCCGACCGTCCCGAGCAGGAGGGCCGCTGCGACATCTGCGGGCACGAGCTGATCACCCGGGCCGACGACACCCCGGAGGCGCTGGAGTCCCGGCTGACCGACTACCACGAGAAGACCCGCCCGGTGCTGGAGCTGTTCCGGCGCAAGGAGGTCGTGCACGACGTGGACGGCCGCCCCCCGGTCGAGGAGATCCAGCAGGCCATCCGCAAGACTCTCGGCCTGCCCGCCTACCGCGGTCAGCGGTGACACCCACGGATGGCCCGCGTACGGGACGACCTGATCGGGTGCGCGGGCTGCTCGCCGGGATGAGATCGGCCCCGTCCCACTAACGGGGAAGTCCGATCAAGCCGGACGAGGCCTAACGTGATGCGGTGATTTCCGGACCGTCGTTTTCCGCGCCCGTCAGGGGTGCTGGAGCCGTTCTGTGGCGTGGCGCGGGAAACGTCCGGGAAGTCGCCGTTCTGCATCGCCGGCACGGCGAGTGGTGTTTCCCGAAAGGGCGCGTGGCGTCCGGTGAGCACATCGCGGCGGCGACGGTCCGGGTGGTGGCGGAACGGGCCGGGCTGCCGGTACGCCTCGGGCCGTGGCTGGGCTGCACCGATTATCTGCACGAGGGCTGGCCGGAACACGTCGACTATTTCGCGGCCGAGGTCAGCCCGGCCGTCACCTGTGCTTTCGCAGCCTCGGACGACATCGACGACCTGCTCTGGCTTACTCCGGAACAGGCCGCGGACGCGTTGAGCCGGCCGGACGACGTACGGATTCTCCATGAACTCCATAACCGCGCCCGGGTGAGTACGAGCAGTCTGCTTCTGATGCGTGACACCTCCGGTCCGCTGCGGCCGGTCATTTCCGCATACGGGGCCGGCGTTCCGTGTTCCGGCGCCGATCCGGCGGGCGCGCTGCGGATCGCCGAGGAATCGTTGGCGTCCGGTCGTCCGGCCGCCCTCTGCGCGGAGCTCTCCGTCATTCAGGAACTGGCCCGCCGGCTGTCGCCGGTACCGGTGGACGCGACGATCCCGGAGGGCGGTCTGCTCGTCCTGCACGCCACCCCCGACCGGGTCCTGATCGTCGAGCGTCATCTGGCCTGAGGCGTAGCCGAAAGCTAAAACAACACAACCGGACTCTCACTATTGGCCCGGTTTAGTGGTGGTATGTCCAGCGAATTCAGGAGACCGAAATCTCTTCGACATATTGCGCTCGGGCAGAACCGGGCGTAAACAAAGACAAAGCCAAAACGAACCAGGCGGGTGAGCAAGGATGTACGCGGAGGAACGCCAGCAGGAGATAGTGCGACGTGCCCGTGCCGAGGGCCGGGTCGACGTCGTCGCGCTGGCCGAGGCCTTCGGGGTGACGGCTGAGACCATCCGGCGCGACCTGACGGTGCTGGAGCGCTCCGGCGTTCTGCGCCGGGTGCACGGTGGTGCGATCCCGGTCGAGCGGCTCGGCTTCGAACCGGCCCTCGCCGCCCGCGACGCCGTGCTGATAAGCGAGAAGGAGCGGATCGCCAAGGCCGCGCTCGCCGAGGTGCCGGAGGACGGGGCGATCATTCTGGACGCCGGGACCACCACGGCCCGTCTGGCCCAGCTGCTGCCGGCCGATCGGGAGCTCACCGTGGTGGTGAACTCCCCGGTCCTGGCCGCGGCGCTCGGCGTCAAGCCCAACCTGTCCGTGCTGCTGCTCGGCGGCCGGGTCCGCGGCAAGACCCTGGCCACCGTGGACGACTGGGCGCTGCGGCCGCTCGCCGACATGTACGTCGACGTCGCCTTCATGGGCACCAACGGATGCACCGTCGAACGTGGCATGACCACCCCCGACCCGGCCGAGGCGGCGGTCAAGCGGGCGATGATCGCCGCGGCCCGCCGGGTGGTGCTGCTCGCCGACCACACCAAGATCGGCAACGATTACCTGGCCAAGTTCGGGGCCCTCACCGAGCTCGACCTGCTGATCACCGACAACGGACTGGACCACGACCTGTCCGCGGAGGTCGAGACCACGGGTGTCCGGGTGGTGAAGGCATGAACTCCCTTCGATTGCTCATGCCTTCACCGAGGTGCGCTCCTGACTCCCGAGAGGGGGAAAGGGCGTGATTCTCACCGTCACCCTCAATCCCAGCGTCGACCGCGCTCTGGAGGTCGACGCGCTGGTCCGCGGCGAGGTGCTGCGCGCCGCGGACTCCCACATCGACCCGGGCGGCAAGGGTGTCAACGTCTCCCGGGCGCTGCTCGCCAACGGGGTACGGTCCACGGCCGTCGTCCCGACCGGCGGCGCCGAGGGCGAGCAGCTCGTCGACCTGCTCAAGGCCGAGGGCGTCGACCTGCTGTCCGTGCCGATCGCCGGCCGGACCCGTTCCAACATCACCCTGGCCGAGCCGGACGGCACCGTCACGAAGATCAACGAGGCCGGTCCGGTCCTCTCCGACGCCGAGTTCGCGCAGGTCAGCAAGGCGGTGCTGGATGCCGCGGCGACCGCCGACTGGGTGGTCATCTGCGGCAGCCTCCCGCCCGGCCCGAGCATCGCGGCCTTCACCGAGCTGTGTGAACGCCTGGTCGCCGGGGGTACCCGGCTCGCCGTCGACAGCAGCGGCCCGGCGCTGCTGGCCGGCGTCTCGGCCGGTGCCGCCCTGGTCAAACCCAACCGGGAGGAACTCGCCGAGGCCGTCGGCGCGGAACCGGCCACGTTCGGCGACGTGGTCGAGGCCTGCCGCCGGTTGCGCGCGGCGGGCGCGGGCACGGTCCTGGCCAGCCTCGGTGCCGACGGTGCCGTCCTGGTCGACGCGGACGGCGTGCTCGCCGGGGTGTCCCCGGTCAGTGTTCCGCGCAGCACCGTCGGCGCGGGTGACGCTCTGCTCGCCGGGTTCCTGGCGGCCGGCGCCCGCGGTGCCGCGGCGCTCACCGAGGGTCTGGCCTGGGGCGCGGCGGCCGTCTCGCTCCCGGGCAGCCGCATGCCGACCCCCGCGGACCTCGACCGCACACACGTACGGGTCACCGCCGACCCCGACCCGTCCCGCCCTCTCCATCCCTGACCTCACCCGCGTGGTGACCCGCGCCCGCGCCCGGACCGCCACTCACCACACCCCCGTTGTTCCGCCACTCCCGTGGTGATCAGCGCCCACCCGTGGACCGCGACTCACCACAGCGCTCTGCCACCCCCCTCCGATAACTCTCCACACCGAAATGGAGATCCCTCATGGCCTCTTCGTACACACCCGAGGTCAGCGGAGCCGGTTTCCGGGCCCGCGTCCAGAAGCTCGGCGGATATCTCGCCGGCATGGTGATGCCCAACATCGGGGCGATCATCGCCTGGGGTCTGATCACCGCCTTGTTCATCCCGGTCGGCTGGTTGCCGAACGAGAACCTGGCCGAGCTGGTCGGCCCGATGATCACCTACCTGTTGCCGCTCCTGATCGGCTACACCGGTGGCCGGATGGTTCACGGCCAGCGCGGTGCGGTCGTCGGCGCCACCGCCACGATGGGTGTCATCGTCGGCGCTGACGTGCCGATGTTCCTCGGTGCGATGATCATCGCGCCGATCACCGCGTACGTCCTCAAGCTGTTCGACAACGCCATCGAGGGCAAGATCAAGCCCGGCTTCGAGATGCTTGTCGACAACTTCTCCGCCGGCATCATCGGCGCGGGCTTCGCGATCCTCGGCAAGCTCGCCATCGGCCCGGTGGTCAACACCCTGACCAAGGCGGCCGGCAACGGCGTCGACTGGCTGCTCGACCACAGCCTCATGCCGCTGGTGTCGATCCTGGTCGAGCCGGCCAAGGTGCTGTTCCTCAACAACGCCATCAACCACGGCGTCTTCAGCCCGCTCGGCGTGCAGCAGGTGGCGGAGAGCGGCAAGTCGATCCTGTTCATGATCGAGTCGAACCCCGGCCCCGGCCTCGGCCTGCTCCTCGCGTACTTCTTCTTCGGCCCGAAGTCGCTGCGCCCGACCACCCCGGCCGCGATGATCATCCACTTCTTCGGCGGCATCCACGAGATCTACTTCCCGTACGTGCTGATGAAGCCCCGCCTGATCCTCGCGATGATGGCCGGTGGCATGGCCGGCGTCGCCACCTTCATGATCACCGGCGCGGGCACCGTCGCCTCGCCGGCCCCGGGCAGCATCTTCGCCTTCTTCGCCGTCACCGCGAAGGGCAGCCACGTCGGGATGATCCTCGGCGTGATCATCGCCGCGGCGGTCACCTTCGGTGTCGCGTCCCTGCTCCTCGGGTTCGGAAAGCTCAAGTCCGACCAGGAGCCCGACGAACCGACCGGCGAGGCGGCCGACGACACCGAGGCCAGCCGCAAGGAAAACGCCTAACCACCACAGGAGAGAAGTCATGGCAACCATCAACGGCAAGGACATCCACAAACTCGTCGTCGCCTGTGACGCGGGGATGGGCAGCAGCGTGATGCTTGCCAGCACCCTGCGCAAGCAGCTCGGCAAGTCAGGGGTAACGGTCGAGCACACCCCGGTGAACTCGATCCCGGCCGATGCCGACGTGGTTGTCTGCCACAGCGGCCTGGCCGCCCGGGCCCGGTCGGTCGCACCCGGCAAGCCGATCGTGCCGTTCCAGATCTTCCTCGGAGACCCGGCCGTGACCCGCGTGGTCAAGGCGATCCAGGACGGGACCGATCTCCATGTCTGACCAGCTGCTCGATCCCCGGGGCATCCGGCTCGGGGAGACGGCGGACAGCCGTGACGACGCGATCCGTCTCTGCGGTGAGGTCCTGGTCGAGATCGGCGCCGCCGAGCCGGGCTACATCGACACGATGCTGGCCCGGGAACGGTCGATCTCCACCTACGTCGGTGAGGGGGTCGCCATCCCGCACGGCACCCTCGCCGGCAAGGACCTGGTCAAGCGCGACGCCCTCGCGGTGCTGCGCTTCCCGGGGACAGTCGACTGGGACGGCGAGCCGGTCACGCTGTGCGTGGCCATCGCCGCCCGGGGCGACGGCCACGTGGAACTTCTCGCCGCTCTCGCCGAGATCCTGCTCGACGAGGACCAGGCCCGCGAACTGCGCGAGGCCACCGAACCCGAGACCGTCATCCGGCTGCTCGGGAGCATCCAGGAGGAAGCGAAACAATGAAGGTCGTACGATTCCACGCCCCCGGTGACGTCCGCTTCGAGGACGCCCCCGAGCCCGAGGCCGGCCCGGGCGAGGTGAAGATCCGGGTGCGGAACTGCTCCACCTGCGGCACCGACGTCAAGATCTCCAAGTTCGGCCACCACCACATCCACCCGCCCCGGGTGATGGGCCACGAGATCGCCGGCGAGATCGTCGGGGTCGGCGAGGGAGTCGACGACTGGTCGACGGGTGACCGGGTGCAGGTGATCGCCGCGATCCCGTGCGGCGAGTGCGCCGAGTGCGAGCGCGGCCGGATGACGATCTGCCCGAACCAGGTCTCGATGGGCTACCACTTCGAGGGCGGCTTCGCCCAGTACATGGTGGTGCCCCGCGAGGTTCTGAAGGTCGACGGCCTGAACCGGATCCCGGACGGCGTGTCGTTCGCCGAGGCGTCCGTCGCCGAACCGCTGGCGTGCGCCCTCAACGCGCAGAACCTGGCCCGGGTCGGCGAGGGCGACGACGTGGTCGTGATCGGCTCCGGCCCGATCGGCTGCCTGCACGTCCGGCTGGCCCGGGCCCGCGGCGCCGCCCGGGTGTTCCTCGTCGAACTCAGCCGGCAGCGCCTGGAGATGGCCGCCGAGCTGGTCAAGCCGGACGCGGCGATCTGTGCCGGCGAGGTCGACCCGGTCGAGGAGATCCTCAAGCTCACCGACGGCCGCGGCGCCGACGTGATCATCACGGCGGCCGCCTCCGGCAAGGCACAGGAGCAAGCCATCCAGATGGCCGCCCGGCAGGGCCGGATCAGCTTCTTCGGCGGCCTGCCCAAGGACAACCCGACGATCACCTGCGACTCCAACCTGGTGCACTACCGGGAACTGATGATCGTCGGCGCCAACGGGTCCAGCCCCGCGCACAACGCCGAGGCCCTCAACCTGGTCGCCACCGGCGCCGTGCCGGTCGCCGACCTGATCACCCACCGCCTGCCGCTGGAGAGCGCGATCGACGCGTTCGGGATCGTCGCCCGCGGCGAGGCCATCAAGGTCACCATCGAGCCTTAAGGAGCTTTTCCATGCCCACGCGTACGGTGACCGTCGGTTCCAGCAGCGGCCTGCACGCCCGCCCCGCGAAGATCTTCGTGGAGGCGGCCGCGAAGGCCCCGGTCAAGGTCACCATCCGATCCGGTGACCGTAAACCGGTCCCCGCCAAGAGCATGCTGTCGGTGCTCGCCCTCGGCGCCAGACAGGGCACCGAGGTGATCCTGGAGGCCGAGGGGGAGGGCGCCGACGAGGCCCTGGACAGCCTGGCCGAACTGCTGGCGAAGGACCTGGACGCCGATGTCTGAGGTGCTCACCGGCATCGGGGTGTGCGCCGGGATCGCCGCCGGTCCGCTGTTGCGTATCGCGGCCGCCCCGGCACTCCCGGACCCCGTCCCGGTCACCGACGCGGCCGCCGAGTACGCCCGGGCCGAGGCCGCGCTCGCCGAGGTGGTCGCCGAACTCGGCAGGCGTGCCGACCGCACGGCCGACGACACGGTGGCCGAGGTGCTGCGGGCCGAGGCGCTGATGGCCGACGACGAGGAACTCCGCGACGGCGTACGCGAACTCGTCGAGGCCGGCCACGACGCGCTGCACGCGATCGACGGCGCGTTCGCCACGTTCCGGGAGGCGTTCGCCGCGGCCGGTGGCTACCTCGCCGAACGTGTCGCCGACCTGGACGACCTCCGTGACCGCGCGGTCGCGGTCCTGCTCGGCCTTCCGATGCCGGGCGTTCCGGCGCCCGGCCACCCCTACGTTCTCGCGGCCCGCGACCTGGCTCCGGCGGACACCGCCGACCTGGACCCGGAACAGGTGATCGGCCTGGTCACCGAGGTCGGCGGCCCGACCAGCCACACCGCGATCCTGGCTCGTGCGCTGGGGCTGCCGGCCGTGGTCGCCTGTCCCGGTGTGCTGGCCGTGCCGGACGGCACGATCGTGCTGCTCGACGGCTCGTCCGGACAGCTCCGGACCGGTGTCTCCGAGGCGGAGGCGACGGCCGCGGCAAAGGAGGCGGCCCAGGAGTCCGCCGCGGCGTCGACCTCATCCGGTCCGGGGCAGACCTCCGACGGGTACGGCGTGAAGCTCCTCGCCAACGTCGGCTCGGTCCGCAACGTCCCGGCCGCCGACGAGGCGCACGCGGAGGGCATCGGCCTGTTCCGTACCGAACTGCTGTTCCTCGATCGGTCTCAGGAACCGTCCCGGGACGAGCAGGTGGCGGCGTACCGCGACGTGTTCACCGCGATGACCGGGCGGCGGGTCGTCATCCGTACGCTCGATGCCGGCGCCGACAAACCGCTGCCGTTCCTGAACCAGGACGGTGAGCCGAACCCCGCCCTGGGTGTTCGTGGCCTGCGCGTGGCGCGGCAGCGCCCGGAGGTGCTCACCACGCAGCTCGCCGCGATCGCCGAGGCCCGCTCGCAGACCGGCGCCGACGTCTGGGTGATGGCGCCGATGGTGTCCACCCTGGCCGAGGCGACGGATTTCGCGGCCGCTGTCCACGACGCCGGCCTGCCGAAGGCCGGGGTGATGATCGAGGTGCCGGCCGCCGCCCTGCGGGCCGCCGACCTGCTCAAGGTCGTCGACTTCCTGAGCATCGGCACGAACGACCTGAGCCAGTACACGTTCGCCGCCGACCGGATGTGCGGCGGCCTGGCCGACCTGCTCGACCCGTGGCAGCCGGCGTTGCTGCAGCTCATCGGCGTGTGTGGGGAGGCCGGGCGGGCTGCCGGCAAGCCGGTCGGGGTGTGCGGTGAGGCGGCGTCGGATCCGCTGCTCGCACCGGTGCTGGTCGGGCTCGGCGTGACAAGTCTGTCGATGTCGCCACGCGCGATCGGTCCGGTCCGGGCGGCGCTGGCCGTGCGTACCGAGGCGGACTGCCGCCGTCTGGCCGCGCTGGCGGTGGCCGCACCGGACGCCGCGTCGGCCCGCAAGCTCGCCTTGTGAGGGAAAGGGCCTCCCCGGACGGGGGAGGCCCTTTCCGTAGTCGAAGGCCTCAGTTGAACGGGAAGCCGGGCGGGAAGGACGGTGCCGGCATCGTCTCCACCTTACGAATCACCTCGACGAGCACCCGTGGTGTGCCGGGCGTGTTCGAGTAGGTGACGACCTTCTTGAACTTGCCGTTGCGGTAGTGGACGGTCACCTCGTACCGGTAGCGGCCCGACTTGTCGGCCGGCAGGTAGTGCGGGTCCAGCCCCCGGAAGGCGGGACTTGAGGCCAGCCGCAGCACCTCACCGGCGTGCCGGGTACCACCGGACACCTGGAAGATCGACTGGTTGAACTTGCCGCGCGTCCGTTTCACCGAGACCTGGACCGCCTGCCGGGCGGCCGGATCCGGGACCTCCTGCGCGCCGGCCGGGATCGGCGGCTCCTGTGCGCCGGCCAGGACCGGCGCCGCCTGCACGGCGGCCGCCGCGAGGTGGGCGCCGACCGGTTCGTCGGATGCCTGGGCGGGTCCGGCCGCCCAAGCGGTGCTCGCCGCGAGACCCAGCAGCAGGGTGACGCGGGAAATTGACTTCCTGCTCATGGTCATCCGGCTAGGATATCGGGCATATGCCCTTTTGCCGTGGCAAAACGCTCTACTCTGTTTGCTCTCCATGGTCGGCGGCCCGCAGGTCGTAGCCGCGCTTCTCCAGCTTCCTCTCCAGCACGTGACACACCTTCTCGACCACCGCGAGGCGCGCGTACGGCTTGTCGTCGCCCGCGATCACGTGCCAGCGCGCCTTCGGCCGATCCGTCCGCTCGATCATCTCCTCGACCGCGGCCTCGTAGTCGGCACGCTTCTCCCGGTTCCGCCAGTCCTCGTCGGTCAGCTTCCACTGGCGCAACGGATCCGTACGCCGGCTCTCGAACCGCTTCAGCTGCTCCTCGTCCGACACGTGCATCCAGAACTTGATCAGGATCATGCCCTCGGAGGTCAGCGTCCGCTCGAACTCGGCGATCTCGTCGTACGCCCGCTTCCACTGCTCACCGGTCGCGAAACCCTCGACCCGCTCCACCAGCACCCGGCCGTACCAGGACCGGTCCAGCACGGCCATCCCGCCCCAGCCGGGCAGCACGGTCCAGAACCTCTGCAGGAAATGGTGCCGCTTCTCGTCGTACGTCGGGGCCGCGAACTGCGACACCCGTACGTGCCGGGGATCCAGCGGCGCCACCAGCCGCTTGATCGCACCACCCTTGCCCGACGCGTCCCACCCCTCGAACACCACGCACAGCGGCGGGCCGATCTTCTTCGGCCCGATCTGGCCGCCCACCAGCAGCCGCAACCGCAACAGCCGTTCCTGCGCCGCGGCCAGCCGCGCCTCGGCCTTCTTCTTCGAGATCTCGTACGGAGGACTCGCGCTACCCAGGTGACCCATCCACCCAGCATCGCTCTATATGAGGCGGTGCGGGAGAATCCGAGACGTGACTCTCGTAGACGACCTGTTGTGGCGCGGACTGATCCAGGACTCGACCGATCCCGACGAGCTCCGCAAGAAGCTCGACGGCGGCTCGATCACGTTCTATGTCGGCTTCGATCCGACCGCCGCCTCGCTGCACGTCGGTCACCTCATGCAGGTGTGCACCGCCCGCCGTCTCCAGCTCGCCGGCCACCGTCCGCTGCTGCTCGTCGGCGGCGCCACCGGCCAGATCGGCGACCCGCGCGAGTCGAGCGAGCGCAGCCTCAACCCGCCCGAGGTGGTCGAGGGCTGGGTGCAGCGCATCCGTGAACAGCTCTCCCCGTTCGTCACCTACGACGGTGACAACGCCGCGACCCTGGTCAACAACCTCGACTGGACCGGCCCGATGTCGGTCGTCGACTTCCTCCGCGACGTCGGCAAGCACTTCCCCGTCAACAAGATGCTCGCGCGTGACGTGGTGCGCAACCGCCTCGAAAGTGGCATCAGCTTCACCGAGTTCAGCTACCAGTTGCTGCAGTCCAACGACTTCTACCAGCTGCACGTCCAGCACGGCTGCCAGCTGCAGTTCGGCGGTTCCGACCAGTGGGGCAACATCACCGCCGGCGTCGACTTCGTCCGTCGCCGCGGAGCCGGCCCGGTGAACGCCTTCGTCACCCCGCTGGTCCTCAAGGCCGACGGCACCAAGTTCGGCAAGACCGAGGGCGGCGCCGTCTGGCTCGACCCGGCCATGACCACGCCGTACTCGTTCTACCAGTTCTGGATCAACAGCGACGACCGCGACGTCAACCAGTACCTGCGCTACTTCAGCTTCAAGTCCCGCGAGGAACTCGAGGAACTGGAGAAGGCGACCGCCGAGCGGCCGCAGGCGCGACTGGCGCAGCGTGCACTCGCCGAGGAGCTCACCGCCCTGGTGCACGGCGAGGAGGAGGCCCGGCAGGCGGTCGCCGCCAGCCAGGCCCTCTTCGGACGGGGTTCGCTTGACGAGCTGTCCGCGGACACGTTGCGCGCCGCTCTCGCCGAGGCAGGCCTTCATCCGGTACGGGGTGAGCTTCCGGCCGTGGGTGTCCTGCTCAAGGAGGCCGGTCTCGTGGCATCGGCGAACGAGGCCCGCCGCACGATCACCGAAGGCGGGGCGTACCTCAACAACGAGCGGATCACCGACGGTGAGGCCGTGATCCCGGCGTCCGCGTTGCTGCACGGGCGGTTCCTGGTTCTTCGCCGCGGCAAGCGCACCTTCGCCGGCGTCGAGGTACTGCCCTGATCCTCCGTCCGGGAGCCCTTTGGCTTCCCGGACGCGCTTTTAGCTGGGCCGCTCCGCCTCCCGCGCCCCTGGATCCCACGATCCGGGGGCGCGGTCCGTCCCGGCGCAGCCCGCCGGCCGTACCGCAGACCCGTGATCGGTGCACTGTCACGTGTCCGGGGGTACGACTGCCTTGAGGGGCGGGCGTCTGCAGATCGTCGGCCGTACGTGAGGCCTGTTCTTGGTTTGCCGTCAGGTGTGAGGGGTACGACTACTTCTGAGGGGTACGACTACCCTGGTGGGAGGCCATCTGTGGATCACTCGACCTGAGGATTTGCGGGGACTTCCCGGTGTGACCGGCGTCGCGCGACCCCGATTTGGAGTTGCCCGGCTGGACGAGTAATGTTTACCGAGCCGCCAGGGAGACGGGCGAGCGAGCGGGACCGTTGATCGGGCCCGGCGCGGCCGTCCTGGAGGAACCTCAGACAAGATCACGCGATCTCGGATCGTGTGTTCTTTGGGGTGCCTGTGCAGTTTCTGTGGTTGTTGAATTCGGTTGCGAAACGCGGATTTGACACGGCGGAAACGGCGGGTAAAGTAGAGCGAGTGCCCCGGAGGGCGGGCCGCTGATTGGCGGTCTGGTTTGATGGTGTGCGGTTGTTCTTTGAGAACTCAACAGGGTGCTTGATAAGCCAGTGCCAATTATGGCAATACCCCGGCTCATCTCTTTTTGGGGTGGGTTGTGGATTCCTTTGGCAACATTCATGTTGCCGGGACGCTTTTCCAAAGATTTTGTTGGAGAGTTTGATCCTGGCTCAGGACGAACGC
>NZ_JBFAAI010000033.1:0-99427 GCF_040639655.1 Actinoplanes sp. NPDC023801
CCGCGCCCTCGTGCGGGGGGGGCGCGTGGCCGGTCGGTGGGGTGCTCAGCTGACTGCCGCCGCGCCGGTGGGCCGCACCAGGAACAGCCCGACACCGATGCTCTGGACGGCGACGACGCCGTCCTTCAGGTACGGCAGTGCCATCCAGCTGCCGCTGTAGCCGCTGGCGTTGGAGGCCGGGTCGACATCGAAGTAGCCGACCTCGGGCAGTTTGGCCGTGGCCACGCTGGTGGTGTCGAGGATGCGCAGGCCACCACGGTAGGAGGCCTGGAAGTGCCGGTTGCCGACGGTGTAGCCGTTGTGGTTGACGAAGGTGCCGCGCGTGGCGACGTCCTTGCCCACGTACCGTGCGGCGTCGAGCCTCTCGATGTTGTAGACGAAGTCGGGGCTGCCGCCGGCGGTGCTGATCGTCTCGTCGTTGACGATCATGTGCTTGTAGTCGCTGGTGGCGAAGCCCTGGTGGATGAAGCTCGCGCCGGGGTGCGTGACGCTCGACAGCACCCTGATGTTCGCTTTGTCGGTGACGTCGAGGATCTGGAACCGCTTGCCCTGACCGGTGTAGTTGAACGCGATCTCCCGGCCGGTGAACCGGGTGTCCGGGCCGGCGTAGTTCACCACGACCGACTCGTGCGAGTAGACCTCACGGCTGTAGCAGGCCGCCAGTTTCAGGCTCAGCGGCGTCTTGATGTCGTAGATGGTCAAGCCCCTGCTGCACGTGTTCGCGCCGGACACGTACAGGAATCCGGTGGTCTGGTTGATCCACAGGGTGTGGCTGTTGGTCAGCCCGGTGAAGCGGGCGTCCGCGGTGAACGTCTGGGTGCTGGTCACGCCGCGCAATTTGTTGAGGTCGAACACCTGAATGCCGTGCGAGACCGAATCCTTGCCGATGTACGCGTAATTGCGGTACGTGCGGACGTCGCACCAGGACGAGCTGACACCGTTGGAGGACGGCAGGTTACCGAGGTATCTCGGGTTGCCCGGGTCGGTGACGTTGATGAACGAGACACCGTTCGAGCGGCAGTACAGGATGTACTGGTTGCTGTCGCGGGTGTCGGTCCAGTACCACATGCTCGACGACCCGCCGCCACCGAGCGCCGACTGCGGCAGGAAGCTGAGCAGTTCGACGTTCTTGCACGGGTACTTGTCGGCCTTGCCGTTGATGCAGGCGATCGGTGCGGCCGCGGCTATCTTCTCCCCGCTCTTCCAGGTGGGCTGGTAGATGCGCAGCAGTTCGGCCTGCTCGGCCTTGCCCTCCGGAGTGTCCGGGTCGTGCGCCGTGGCCGGTGGTCCCGCGAGTGCCAGTAGTAGGAGAGCGGTGGCGGCCAGCATCGTGCGACGTACTCCTCGGAGCATGGTCAACGCCCTTTCACACGGAGGAGCCGGCGCGTGCAGGGGTGGGGCGCGCGCCGGCGTGCGTGCCTGAACGCTAAACATCAGTTCGATTCGCGTCAATACAATGCGGTCGGCTGCGCGCCATCCGCGACGATATTCGTGCGCCAATCCCATTCCCATATCGCACAACAGATATGAGTGGCGTTATACAGAGCCGATTTCGGGGCGGCCGGTCAGCGCGGGGGCATTCTGCCGGACGGGATCGCCCGCCGGCCGGATCGCCCGGAGCCCGGTGGGCCGATCGCCGCCGGATCTCACCCGCGTTCGCTCCGGGCGCCCGGCGGGCATGCCCGCTGCCCGACGTCATGGACGGCCACGATGTTCGGGTGGGACAGACCCGCGACGGTATGGGCCTCACGCTCGAACCGGGCCGCCAGCGACGCGTCGGCGCGCAGGTCCTCGTGCAGGAGCTTGACCGCCACGGTCCGTCCGAGCCACCTGTCGAGACCGAGCCACACCTCGGCCGTGCCCCCACGACCCAGCAGCGAGCGCAGTTCGTATCGATCGTTCAGGACCCGTTGGCTCACCGGGCAACCGTGACACAGGCCGGCGGCACTCCACCCGGTCAGTCACCCGTACGCGTGCCGCCTGGCGGCGGTCAGCCGTCCTGATCCGGCAGCGGCGGGCAGTCCCGTAGCACACTCCAGCCCAGCATGCCGGTGACCCGCTGGAAACGGTCGCCGACGGTCAGGCCGCCGGTGTCGTCGATGTGGCAGGCGTACATGCCGTGGTCGTGGCTGCTGTTGCGCATCTTCGTCACGCTCACGATCCGGCCGATCTCGGCGCAGTGCTCGATGAAGCGCAGCTGGATGATGTTGTGGAACAGGTACATCAGGCCGGTGAGCGGCTCCTCGACCGGGCCGGCCATCCGGGTCTCGCTGGTGACCCAGAGCGACGCACCGGCGGCGCGGACCACACCGAGCATGCTGCGCAGGTACGCCGGGAAGCGTTCCGCCTCGCGGGCGGCCATGGCCATCTCCGCCAGGCTGTCGATGGTGACCCGCCGGATCGACCCGTCGGCGAGATTGTGCCGGATCATCGAGGCGAGGACGTCGAGATCCAGGTCGAGAGCGCCGACCGGGACATGGGCGATGACCAGCTGGCCGCTTTCCCGGGCGGCCCGGAAGTCCCATCCGAACCGGGCGGCCATCTCCTGGAGTTCCTCGGCGGTGTCCTGGAAGGTGACGTAGAGACACCGATGCCCCCGGGCGAGCCCTTCGGCAAGGAAGCCCAGGCAACCGATGGTCTTGCCGACGCCGGTGGGGCCGAGCACGACGGTGGCGTCGGCGTCGGGGATCCCGCCGCCCATCAGCGGATCGAGACCCGGGATGCCGGAGCGGATCCGTTTGCCCCGGCCCGGCATATCGGTCGGCAGGAACGATTCGATCCGCGGGTAGACCTGGATGCCGTCGTCGGTGATGTGCAGGGTGTGGGTGCCGCCCAGTGGCGCGCTGCCACGCATCTTGAGCACCCGCAGCCCGCGCCGGTCGACCGGTTCGCGGATCTGGTGCGACAGCAGCAGGATACCGTCGGCCAGCGAGGACTCGACGCCGGTCAGCAGATCGTCGTCGGTGTACTCGCCCAGGAGCAGCAGGACGGCGCCGCTGTGCGCGACCTTGCTGCTCAGGTCGTACAGCGCGGCGCGCAGGGTCCGGTCGCTGACGAAGTCACGCAGCATCAGGGTGCTGTCGATGACCACGATCGCCGGCTCGTCGTCGAGGGACTTGCGTACCACCTCGTTGATAAGCGGCTCGAGGTCGGTGACGTTCTTGCCGCGCAGCATGTCGCCCAGATGCACGTATTCGACGCGGGAGCCCAGCGCCGCGGGGTCGAAGAAGGTGAAGCCGCTCAGGTGGTCCACCAGCTTGGCGTGCGGCTCGGACAGGGTGGTGTAGTAGGTCGCCTTGTGCTCGGGGGTGGCGACGGTGAAGCAGATCTGCTGGGCCAGGATCGTCTTGCCGGTGCCGGGCGGCCCGGACACGACCACCACCGACCCCTGCTGCAGGCCGCCGCCGAGGATGAGGTCGAGATCCGCCAGGCCGGTCGCCACATTTCTCACTGGCCGTCACGTCCTTCTTTGAGCAGCCGTTCGGCGATCTCGAGCAGTTCGGCACGCTCGTACGGTTTGCCGAGGGCGGCGTCGGCATCGACCGCGAGCTGCCAGTCGGAGCTGACCGAGAGGATCGGGATGGAGGCGGTGCAGGGATCCGCCCGCAGCCGCTGGATGAGCTCCGGGCCGGCCATCACCGGCATCATCATGTCGGTCACCACGAGGTCGGGCCGGACTCTGCGGACCTCCTCGAGCGCGACGGCACCGTTGCCGGCCTCGGCCACCTGATATCCGGCCCGGGTGAGGATCCGGCGGAGCAGGAAGCGCAGGTCCGGCTCGTCGTCGACCACCAGAATCGTGCTCAACGGCCCCCCGCCCCGCTGGTCCGGTCCGATGCGGTCACCGACCGCACCATTGCCGGGGAACCATTACCCGTTCAGTCAGGGGATATTCTTCGTAAAAGCCGCGAATCGGCGAGCGGGCCGGAGCGCGTCCGGCCCGCCCTGCCGGAATCAGGAGGCGTAGGTCTCGAACTCGGCGACCTTGGGCGTACCCGAAGAGCTTGTGATCCTGAGGGTGAGCTTGGTCAGCGAGGTCGCCGGGATGCTGATCGCACCCGCCCCGGTGCCCGACTTGAGCACCGCCCCGGTCGTGCCGTTGACGAGCTGGTACGCGCCGATCGACGAACCGGCCGCCGGGACGATGACGACCCTGGAGACCTTGACGGCGGTACCCCACTTGATCGAGATGTCGCCGGTCGCGCCGCTGGGCGACCAGAAGGTGCCCGTCCTGCCGTCACGGACGTTGCCGTAGCTGGTGCCGCTCGCCTTGCTGGAACCGTCGGTGCCCGCACCGAGGCTGAGGTTCGTGCCGGCGGGCGCGGCGGGCGCAGCGGTCGCCGAGGCCGTCGGTGCGGCGGTCGGCGACGTGGTGGGCGCGGCGGTCGGGGTCTTGGTGGCGCTGGTGGTGGGGTTGGCCGTCGGCGTGGACGTCACCGCGCACTTGCCGTCGGACACCTTCAGGCCGGTGCCGGCACCCGCCGTCCGGGCCACGACGGTCGGTACGCAGGCCGCGGTGTCGACGGTGAACGCGTACGGAACGGTGACGCTGGTGGTGGACGTCATGCTCGGTCCGGCCGGTTTGTACTCGCTGCCCGCCGCCGACCAGGTCACGTTGTCGAGCACGTTGCCGGAGGTGTGCCAGGTGCCGGCCGCGCTGGTGTAGAAGGTGCCGAGGACGTCTTTGGAGTCCTGGAAGTAGTTGTTGTCCACCTTCGCCTTCGCCCCGGCGCGGGAGTTGATGCCCGACTCGTTCAGCTTGACGTAGTGGTTGTTGAACATGTGCGCCACCCCGCCGCGCAGCAACGGCGTACGGGAATCGAGGTTCTCGTACTTGTTGTGGTGGAACGTGATGAAGCTGTTGCCGGTGTCGGTCTCGCTGGAGCCGATCAGGCCGCCACGGCCCGAGTTGCGCAGGATGCTGTACGACAGCGTGACGAATTGGGTGTCGTCCTTCATGTCGAACAAGCCGTCGAAGCCCTCGGACTCGCCGCCGGACGCCTCGAGCGTGGTGTGGTCCACCCAGACATTGCGGACCGTGCTCTCCATGCTGATCGCGTCGCCGCCGTTGGACAGCGGCGAACCCGACTTCTTGACGTTCTTCACCGTCACGTTGCGGACCACGATGTTGCTCGAGTCGCGGATGTGGATGCCCAGCTGGTCGAACGTGGCGCCGCTGCCGGCACCGACGATCGTGACGTTCTTGATCTCCTTGAGCTCGATCCGGTCCGCGGCGGTGTTGCAGCTCGCGCCCGACACCTTGGTCGTGTTGCCGTGGTTGATCGTGCCCTCGACCTCGATGGTGATCGGGGTGTCGGCCGCCGCCCGCTTGCACAGCGCCTCATGGATCTGGGTGCCGGTGGTCGCCCGGACCGTGGCGCCGCCCGCGCCGCCGCTGGTGCCGCCGTTCTCGCTCGCGTAGCCGGTGGCGACGTTGGTCGCGGCCGACGCGTTCTCCTGCGGCAGGCCCAGGGCGACCGCGGCGCCCACCGCCGCCACACCGGCGACGGCGGAGAGCTGCAGTGCGGTAGATCGTTTCATCTCGGTCACCTGAATTCGTCGCGCGCCCGGGGGGTGGTCGCGCTTGGGGATTGACGAACAGATGTGGTCCGGGATGCCCGATCGGTTGCTCAAGATCCAGTGTGACGGCCGTCACGTTCGGCGCTTGGCGAGGTACGGCAGCGCGAACAGGTACAGCCCGGTGAAGAAGAGCAGGGCAAGCGGGAACAGCGGCAGGTAGGACACCCAGAGGATCGGGTCCCGCTGTGCCAGGGCCACCGTGGTGGCCACGACCGTGATCGTGAAGACGACGGCCAGCCAGCGGTGAAGCTGCCGTACCCACCTGTTCCCGTTCATCGTTGCTCTCCCTCACGAGGCGCTGTTGTCGCTGGTCAGGCTAGTTTCGGGCGGCCGGGGAGGGCTTCTCGATTCCTGACCGATCGGGCGTGCCCGCCGCCGCGGTGCGCTGCAGCATCCGTGGCGTCACCGTCCGGTACGAACCCGGGTCGACCGGCAGCAGCCACTGCAGGGCGCGGGTCGGACCGCCGACGTTGAGACCGAGCTCGTCGAGGACCTCGTCGACGTTGTGCATCGAGAACGGGATGATGTTGGTGCCGCGGGCGTGCCGGCCGTCGGTGCGCCGCGTCATCCACGCCAGGCGTGCCCGTACGTCCTCGCGCATCTTCTCCTCCGGCGGCAGGGTGAGGCCACCGCGCAGGTGGGCGGCCGTCCAGACCGCGGCCATCTCCGCGCTGAGCGGGCTGAAGAACGACGAGTTGTACCCGGCGAAGGTGAGGTGCGGTACGTCGAGGGGGAGGATGTGCCGGTACAGCTGGAAGTTGCCCGCCCCGTCCTCGAGCCGCGCGTGCACGGCCGGGTCGAGGAACGGCACGTGCTGCCGGAACCCGGTGCCGCAGATGATCAGGTCGGCCGGCAGAACCGTCCCGTCCGCCAGCCGGGCGGCCGGCTGCCCGCCCTCGGTCACCAGTTCACTGATCACCTGGTCGCGGTGCACGGTGATCCGTCCGTCGGCGACCCGCTCGAAGAAGCCCTCGGTCGCCAGGCCCACGGTGCTGCGGGCGATGTCCTCGAAGCTGCCGTCCGGCACCAGGCCGAGCTCGGCGAGTTTGAACTGCCTGGTCGCGACCGAGCCGACGCTCTGCACCATGGCGTCGCGGACACTACGGCCGGGACCGTGCAGGAACCGCTCGAAACCCTTCAGGCCGATGTACCGGAACAGTGCCTCGCCCATCCGGGTGAGCAGCAGGTACTTGTAGTTGAGCAGGCCACCGATCCTGCGGGGCATCTTCCACAGCAGCTGACGGGCCACGACAGCCGTCCGGGCGGCGATCTCGCTGACCGGCACGGCCACGTCGCAGGACGACTTGCCGTACCCGACGATCAGCACGTTGCGGTCCCGGGCCGTCTCCACGTCGTGGAACCCGCTCGCCGGCAGGACCCGCCCACCGGCCGCGGTGAAATCGTCCAGACCGGCGAAGGACGGCACGGCCGGGTCGCTGAAGATGCCGTTGGCCACGACCAGGTGGTCGAACCGCTCACGGGTCACCGGCTCCGGCCCGCCGGTGGGCCGGGACGCGATCAGCCACGCCGACTCGTCGTCGGCCAGTTCGGCCGAGACCACTTCGGTGGACAGGCGCAGGACGCTGCCGAGCGCGAACCTCTCCACGTACCGTTCGAGATACTGCTGGACCTGTTCGCCGGTCGGCCACTGCGGGAAGTGCGCGGGCATCGGCAGGTCGCTGAGACGGTAGGTGCCCTTGTCGTTCTGCGTACGCAGCCCGGGGTAACGGCGCGTGCGGCTCCACACCCCGCCCACGTCCGGCGCCTGTTCGAACACGGTCACGTCGAAGCCGCTCTGCCGCAGCACCTTGGCCGAGCTCAAACCGGCGAAACCGGCGCCGACAATGGCTATTTTCATAGCGTTCCTTCCGTGGTGACCGATGGCCCTCTGGAACCTAACGACCACGCGCGAATGACAGACTCCGGGCATGAAAAACGGTCTTCGGGTACGTGAGGGCGGCGCGGACGGCCCGCTGCTTCTGCTGCTGCACGGCCTCGGCGCGACCGGCGCCGTGTGGTCCGGCTGGGAATCCGTCCTCGCGCGGCGGTGGCCCGGCCGCTGGGTGGCGCCGGACCTTCCGGGGCACGGCGGGTCGGCGGAACTGGCCGGCTACACGTTCCAGGCCCTGGCCGACGCGGTGCGCCCGCTGGTCGACCCGGACGGCCGGACCGTGGTGCTGGGCCACTCGCTCGGCGGCGTGCTGGCCTTGACCCTGGCCGGGCAGGTGCCGCTCGCCGGGGTGGTCGGGCTGGGCATCAAGGTCGCCTGGACCGGTGCGGAACTCGACCGGGCGGGGGCGCTGGCCCGGCGGCCGGTGACCTGGTTCGACGCGGAGGCCGAGGCGATCACCCGGCACCTGCGGGTCTCCGGGCTGGCCGGTCTGGTCGCGCCGGAGGACGAGGCGGCGCGCGACGGCGTCCGCGAGGAGGGCGGCCGGTGGCGGCTCGCGCTCGATCCGCGCGCCTTCGGGGTGGGTGCCCCGGACATGGCCGGCCTGGTGGACCGCTCACTGTCACCGGTGGTGCTGGCACGCGGCGAGAACGACCCCATGAACACCGACGACCAGATCACATTCCCCGGCGTACGGGTGAGCACGCTGGCCGGGCTCGGCCACAACGCCCACGTCGAGGACCCGCAGCGGTGCATGGACCTTCTCGGTCAGCCGGAGTCCGGCCCGAGCCGGAGGTGACTGGTGATCCGGTAGCGGTCGCCGCGGTAGACGGACCGGGTGAACTCGACGATCCGCCCGCCGTCGTCGCGGGTGGTGCGCTCGAACAGCAGGGCCGGTGAATGCAGCGGGACGCCGAGCAGCCCGGACTCGTCGGTATCGGTGACCGTCGGCTCCACGGTCTGCACCGCCTCGGCCGGGTTCACCCCGTGGTGTTCCCGCAGCCGCCGGTAGAGCGAGCCGGCCACGAAGTCCCCGGCGGCGATGCCGGGCACCAGGCCGGCCGGCAGCCGGATCTGTTCGATGGCCATCGGCTCGCCGTCGACGATCCGCAGCCGGCGCACGTACAGCAGGGTGTCGGCGGGGGAGACCTGCAACCGCCGGCCGAGCCGGGCGCCGGCCGGTTCGGTGCGGAAGTCGAGGACCTCGCTCGTCCAGTCGCCGTCGGCCGGCGGAACCGGTTCCCCGAAGCCGGACGGAACCTCCTGGGAGATCTTGTGAGGGCTGGTGAAGGTGCCGCGTCCGTGCTGGCGCACGAGCAGGCCGGTGCGGGCCAGGTCGTCGATGGCGGCCCGCACGGTCGGCCGGGAGGCCCGCAGCAGTTCGGACAGCATGCGCTCCGACGGCATCGGGTCGCCGGGCGCCCGCGCGTCGATCAACTCCCGGAGTCTGTCCCGAACTTCAGCGCGCCGCATACCGTCCCCATCGCCCAGTGGTCAGCAATGCCTGTGGTCAGCATCGCCCCGTGGTCAGCATCGCCCCGTGGTCCGCATTGTCCAGTGGTCCGCCGGAGCAGTCTCGCGGTTCGAGGCACACCCTGTCGACCCCCGCGGATTGCACTGTTAAGAAAGTTTCGGGATGGGTATTGACGTTTACCACTGGTATGGCCCACGGTTGCTTGCCATACCACTGGTCACCGCTGAAGTAAGGAGCCCACCCCCATGGGTCAGACCCCGATACGCAAGATCGCCATCGGTACGACCATGGCCGCGACCGTGGCGGCCCTCACCGGTATCGGCATCGCGGCCGCCCCGACCGGCAGTGCCGCCGTCAGCTGTGGCGTGCTGTTCGACGACTTCAACTACTCCTCGCGCACCGACCCGGCGCTCGGCCAGCGGGGGTGGAGCGTCCGTACCAGCGCCGGCGGCCCCGGCGTGAGCGGTGCCCGCTGGCTCGCCGACAACGTGTCCTTCCCGACCGTCGACGGGCAGAAGGCCGTCCAGCTGCGTGCCGTCACCGACGGCACCGCGGCCGGCACCTCGCACGCGGAGTTCTCGCAGAGCAACCGCCGCTTCTTCGAGGGCACCTACTTCGCCCGGATCAAGTTCGCCGACACCCCGGTCAGCGGCGCGGACGGCGACCATGTGAACCAGACCTTCTACACGATCTCCCCGCTGGCCGCCCCGCGCGATCCGCTCTACTCCGAGATGGACTTCTCCGAATACCTGCCCAACGGCGGCTGGGGCGAGCCGGGCCCGATCAACTACCAGACCACCTGGTACACGTACGTCGCCGACCCGTGGTTCGCCGACAATGTGCACAGCAAACAGTCCCGCAGCATCGCCGGCTGGCACGACGTGATGGCCACCGTCTCCGGCGGCCACGTGAAGTACTACATCGACGGCGCCCTCGTCGGCGACCACTCCGGCAAGGTCTACCCCCGGCAGAACATGTCGATCGACTTCAACCAGTGGTTCATCGACCTGGCCGGGCACACCGGCGGCGCCAGCACCTGGCTCCAGTCCGTCGACTACGTCTACCACGCCAAGAAGCAGGTGCTCAGCCCCGCACAGGCGTCGGCCGCGATCAACGCGTACCGCTCGGCCGGCACCACGCATGCCGACAACGTCGTCACCACCAACGACTGCGACGCCGGCACACCGCCCACCAACCCGCCGACCACACCGCCGGCGACCGGCGCGACGATGCTACAGTCCAACTTCAGCGGCCGCTGCATCGACATCCCCGGCGGCGTGCCGAACGCCGGCTCCCGCCTGCAGACCTGGGACTGCAACGGCACCGACGCCCAGAAGTGGACGTTCCAACCCGACGGCACGCTGCGCGCGATGGGCAAGTGCATGGATCCGGCCGGCGGTGCCCTCACCAACGGCACCCCGATCCAGCTGACCGACTGCAACACCAACCCGGTCCAGCGATTCACCCTCACCTCCGCCCGGACTCTGCTGAACGTCTCCTCCGGCCGCTGCGTCGACATCAAGGACTGGGTCGGCTCCAACGGCGCGGTTCTGCAGCTCTGGGACTGCGCGGGTACTGCCAACCAGATCTGGGGCAAGATCTGATCCGTCGCCTGCCCCGCGGGGATGGCCGGGCCGCGGCGTGGCCCGGCCATCCCCGCCGGACCGCCTGTCATGGGGTGCCGGCCTCCGCCTCGCCGCACGTTCGTGGTGGGCGCAGGACTCCGCCCGCCACAGGCGGACGGGCTTCGGCTCGCCCCGCCCGGAAGTGCGCAACCGTAGGATGGGCCGGTGGGATGGGAGGCACTTCGGTACTGGGGTGAGGACTCCACCCGCATCGAACCCCTTGCCGGTGGAGTCGCCAACGACGTATGGAGTGTCCGCGTCGGCGGGCGCCTCGCCGTCGGCCGTCTCGGTACCAGGAGCGACGCGGATCTGGCGTGGGAGACCGAGCTCCTGCAGTACCTCGACCGCGCGGGTCTGGCCGTGCCGGCGCCGATCCCGGCCACGGACGGACGGCTGTTCGCCGGCGGTCTGGTGGTCATGACCTACCTGGACGGCGGACCGCCCGAGACGCGGGACGACTGGCGCCGCGTAGCCGCTACGCTGCGGCTGCTGCATCGGCTGACGCAAGACTGGCCACAGCGACCGGGCTGGCGGTCGTCCGTCGACCTTCTGCACGCCGAGTCCGGGACGAAGATCGATCTGGGCGCGATGCCCGCCGAGGGTGTGGCCCGATGCCGAGCCGCGTGGGCCCGGCTCGCCGGACGCCCGACATCCGTCGTCCACGGCGACCCCAACCCCGGCAACATCCGCATGACCGCGGACCGCGTAGGGCTGATCGACTGGGACGAGTCACACGCCGACGTCCCCGACCTCGATCTCGTACTGCCCGGCAATGCCGCCGGCCTCGAGGACACCGCGTACGACATCGCCGCGCAGGCGTCAGCCGCGTGGGAGGCCGCCGTCTGCTGGGACGACGACTACTCGGTGAAGCGCCTCGCCGAGGCCCGCCCGGTCTGACGACGCCTTCGAGCCGGGCGCCCGGCGACGCCGGCCACTGACTTGCCGCTGCCTCATCGCATTTCACTGCTCATCGCGGCCCGCTGTTCGCCGCAGCCCGGTCCGCTGCTCGCCGCATCCCGACTGCTCGCCGCGCGTCCCGGCTGCTCGCCGCGTCGCGCCGGCCATCGTGCGCCGGTCACCGCGGTCCGCCGGTGGCCCCCCGACGGCCGGTCGCACCGGCCGGATCACTGCACGCCGAGCACCCGGTGCCCCACCGCGATGGACTCGCCGGAGATCGCCGCGGCCTGGGCCGAGACCAGGAACGTGACGAGCGCGGCGACCTGCTCGGGTGTGGAGTCGCCGGGTGCACCCGCGCGCGGGGCCGGGTCCGGTGTCGCGGTGACCGTACCCGGATTGACGACGTTGACCGTGACCCCGGTCCCGGCGACCGAGTCGGCCAGGGCCTTCGACGCGACGATCACGGCGGCGTTGCGGACGGCGCCGGTCACCGAGCGGCTCAGGAACGCGTTCTGGCCGCTGATGTTGACGACGCGCCCGAAACCGGCCCGGCGCATGAACGGCAGCACCGCGCCGACGACACGCAGATAGCCGACCGTCTTCGCGTCGAACGCCTCCAGCACCTGCCCCGGATCCTGGTCCTTGGCCGGATCGAGGGTGTGTGCCGGCGGCGCGGCGGCATTGACCAGGATGTCGACGGCACCCTCGGCCGCGATCAGCCGGCCGATGGCGGCGGTCACCGAGGTCGCGTCGCGGGTGTCCAGGGTGATCGTGGCTACGTCGCCGCCGAGTTCGGCGGCTGCCTTCTCGAGTTTGTCCGCCGAACGCGCGGCCAGCACCACCCGGACCTTCTCGCGGACCAGCGCGGCGGCGACCGCCCGGCCGATCAGGCCACTGCCGCCGACGATCAGAGCGGTACGCCCCGCAATGCCGAGATCCACTGATGTCCTCCTCCACGAGCCGGCTGGGAACCTGCCCGATCATGCCCGTTCGCCGTCGGAATCATTGCTCCTCGGCGCCGCTTCGCCGTAGCCCCGAGCCGTGGTGAAGGTCGCGCCGGGTGGAGGTGAAAGCGGCTCCGGGTCGAGGCGAAGGCGGCCCCGGTTAGAGGTGAACGTGGCTCCAGGCCGTGGTGAGGGTGGCGCCGGGCAGACGTGAAGGCGACGCCGGGCAAAGGTGAAAGCGGCTCTGGTCCGTGATCAAGGGGGCGCCGGGTCGGGGTGAGAGCGGCGCCGGGCCGTGGTACGGGCGGGCCTGGGCCGTGGTGCACGGAGGCCCGGGCCGTCGGACCCGGGCCCACAGGACTCGGCATGCCGGGCCCGCGCCAGGGCCGGAGCCGCGTCAGCGATGGCCGGCGCTCAGCGGATGCGCTGGGCGAGCTTGGCGACAGCGCCCCCGACCACCAGGCTGACCACCGGGGTGGCCATGGCCGGCAGGCGGGTCTTGCGCATGACGTAGGCGGTGGCCGCGCTGGTCACGACAGGCAGTGCGGTCCTCACGGCAGTGCTCACGGCGGAGTTCATCGCGGATCGGGTCCCTTCGGGTCGCTGGCAAGCCGGCCGGAGGAGCAAGCCGGCCGGCACGGCTTGCGATACCCAGCGTCCCCGGATCTACGCACCCCGGCCTGTCCCGCCGGGAGTGAATTTCCGGCCACCGGACGGTTCGCCGCTGGCCGGCGGTAGCACCGCGCGGCCTGAGCGTGGCGTGTGTGCCATCAGACCGTGTCGTCGAACCGCGCCGTCAGACCGCGCCGCCCGAGCGTGCCAGTGCGGGCTGATCGATGTACCGGTCCTCGTACGCCTCAGCCGTCATCGGGCGACCGAAGTGGTACCCCTGAGCCAGCCGGTAGCCGACCCCGTGCAGGTGCTCGGCCTGTTCGGCGGTCTCCACGCCCTCCGCGACGGCGTCGATGCCGAAGTCCGTGGTGAAGCCGATGATGTTCTTGACGATGATGGCTCCGGCCCGGCCGGCGGTGTCGCCGCTGACGAAGGACTTGTCGACCTTGAGGACGTCGACCGGGCAGGTGAGCAGCAGGCTGAGCGACGAGTGGCCGGTGCCGAAATCGTCGAGGGCGATACGCAGACCGAGGGTCTTGAGCCGGTGCAGCTGCTCGACGGCGGTGTCGGCGTTGAGGACGGCGGTCTCGGTGACCTCGATCAGCAGGCGTCGGGTGTCGGCGCCGGTGGTCTGCAGGATGTCGGCGACCGTGTCGACGAAGCCGGGGTCGGCCAGTTGCCGGGCCGAGACGTTCACGCTGATCCGGGTCGGCGCGGCGGCACCGTAGCGGGCGGACCAGGCGGCGCTCTGCCGGCAGGCCTGCGCGAAGACCCAGGCACCCAGTTCGCTGATCACACCGATGCGTTCAGCGACCGGGATGAAGACGTCGGGCGGCACCAGTCCCCGTTCGGGATGCTGCCAGCGCAGCAGCGCCTCCACACCGGTCGCCGTGCCGCCGGGCAGGCTGACGATCGGCTGGAAGAGCAGGAAGAACTGGTCGTCGCGCAGGGCCGTGCGGAGGTCGGCGGCCAGACGGGCGGTGTCGGCGGCGGCCATGTCCATACCCGCGTCGAACCACTGCCAGCGGCTGCCGCCGGTGCCCTTGGCGGCGTACATCGCGACGTCGGCGCGGCGCAGCAGCTCAGCCGGGTCGTCACCGGGCCGGGCACCGGTGACGCCGAGGCTGGCGGCGGTGCGCAGGGTCGCGCCGTCGAGTTCCGCGGGCTGTTCCACCGCGGCGAGCAGCTGTTCGAGTAGGATCGGCAGGTCGTCGGCCGACCGTACGACGACGGCGAACTCGTCGCCGCCGAGGCGGGTGAGCAGGCCGTTGCCGCCGAGGGTGCGGGCCAGCCGTCGGCTGGTCTCCTGGATCAGCTGGTCGCCCACGCGGTGGCCGAGCCGGTCGTTGACCGCCTTGAAATCGTCGAGGTCGAGCAGGGCGACGTGGAAGGTCTCGCCGTCGGTGAGCAGCTGCTGCGTGTGCTGCTCGAACAGAGCCCGGTTGCCGGCACCGGTGAGGCTGTCGTGGGTGGCCTGGTGGGTGAGCCGGTCCTGGTATTCACGCAGCTGGGAGAGTTGCCCGTCGACGGTGCCGAGCAGACGCTGGTTGTCACGCAGAGCGAGGATCTGCCGGAGGACGACGAAGGCGGTGAGGGCCACCACGACCGACCTCCATCGTGTGAGCCTGGACCGGATCGGCGATGTCGGTACCCAGCAGGAGGGCATCGGTGACGGCGATCGCCAGGTACGGCACCAGGCTGATCCGCTGCCGGGGCCGCCGCCGCTGCGGATCCCGGTTGCCGGCGAGCTGCTGGCTGACGGCTGCCAGGTGGATGCTGAACGCCGCCACCGGGACGGCGATGAGACTGGTGGACAGGTACGGCCGGTCGATCAGGAACGGTGACAGACTGCCGAGTGCGCTGCTGACCGCGCTGCCGGTGGCCAGGATGTAGATGGCGCGCCGGTCGAGGCGTCCCGCTCCGGCGAAGGCGACCTTGACGAACGTCGCCATCGACAGGCAGGCGACGACACTGGTGGCCAGCATCGGACCGGCGGTCCCGGTCTGGGTGACCCACTGCTGGTGGTTGCGCAGCGAGAAATGCCAGATCAGCGTGCCGACGGTCAGCAGGACGATGCCCGCGTCGGCGCCGAACCGGATCCAGTCGGCGCGGCTGCGCTGCCACGACGGCAGTCGCAGCAGCGCCCACAGCACCGTGCCGAGGACGCCGAGGTAGAGGGCGAGGGCGACCGGTCCGACCCGCTGCGACGGCGCGGCGCCGCCGACGGCGTCGGCCGCGTTCGCGGCGATGCCCAGCGCGAACAGCCCGCACGCAATGGTCAGGTGCCGCCAGAACCGGCGGGTGCCCGGATCCAGGTCGGTGCGCCGGCTGACCGACCAGCACGCGTGCCCGGCCAGCGCCGCGCTCACCGGCAGCGGAAGCCAGCCCACCACCGGATGCGCCCAGACGTGGACCAGCCCGGCCGCCAGCCACACGCCGCCGAACACCACGATGATCGCGGTGGCGGCCAGCAGGCTGCGGTGGCGCCCTGGTGATGTTGGTTGCGGCACGTCGGGGTGGTCCTTCCGGAGGGCGGTTCGTACCGACACGTCGGCGCGCCCCCCGGAAATCTGAGCCGTCCGGAGTTCCTTTTCCTTGCTGTACGGCAAGTTGACCTCGGTCGATGATCTCTCTTCGGCTACCCGGGTACCGGCTGTGCGACGGGCTGGAACGCGACGTCGGACACGTCCGCGACCAGCTCGGTGAAATCGGTGCCGTAGGCGGCCGGCTCGACGATCCGCAGTACCAGCGCGAACGGCCGGTCCGCGCCGTATTTCTGGTGCAGCGCGACGTGGTGCGCGGCCAGGTAGCGGGCGGCGGCGAGGTTGCTGCCCGCGCTCAGGCCGCCGAGGAGGAACACCGGGTGCCCGCCGGCCGGGCCCCAGAACCGGGCGAGCAGGACGTAGCTGGTCTCCGGGCTCTGCGTGTAAGCGGTGCCGCCGACGGTGAACGACAGCCGCCGTTTCTCCTCCTCGCATACCTCGTACCGGACACCGCGCAGGATGGTTCGTACGTGCGTGGCGCCGCGCGGGTTGGCCCCGCCCGGACCGCCGACGCAGAATTCGGTCAGCCGGCCGATCTCTCCGGTCGGCTGGCTCTCGCCGACCCGGTCAGCGTGTGCCCCGCATTCCCGGGCGATGGTCGCCAGTTCGACCAGCGCCGCGACGTCGCGGCGGTGGACGCTGAACTCGCTCGGTGACGAGGCGTGCCGCGACACCACCATGAGGCAGCTCGTACCGGCGGTGAGACCGAAGAAGGCACGTTCACGGCCCAGCTTGCGCCGGCGTACCAGGAGACCGGCCAGCCACACGGCCGTACCGGCGATGATGCTCGCCAGCAGATTGATCAGAAGGTCGTCCACGCCTCGATGATGTCTGATGTCGTCCAAGCGCGGCGCCCGCCGTCCCCTGCGCGAGATCAAGCCCGGAAAGACGGGAGAATCGGTACGTGCGTGCCGCCCGGCTGATCAACCTCGTGCTGCTGTTGCAGTCGCGCGGCATGATGACCGCCGCCGAACTCTCCGCCGAGCTGGAGGTGTCCGAGCGGACCGTCTACCGCGACGTGCTCGCCCTGTCGGCGGCCGGGGTGCCGGTCTACGCCGAGCAGGGCCGCGCCGGTGGCTACCGGCTGGTCGGCGGGTACCGGACCCGGCTGACCGGGCTGAGCCGCAGTGAGGCGGAGGCGCTGTTCCTGGCCGGGCTGCCCGGGCCGGCCCGCGACATGGGCCTCGGCGAACCGGTCCGGGCAGTGCGCCGCAAGGTGCTCGCCGCGCTGCCGCCCGGACTACGGGACGCCACCGAGCGGGCCGGGCAGCGGTTCCACCTCGACGCGCCGGGCTGGTTCGCCGACACCGAACCGCCGCCGGTGCTCGCCGAACTGGCCCGGGCGGTGTGGCAGGACCGGGTTCTGACCATGCGCTACCGGCGGCAGGAGGAGGTGACCCGCACGGTCGAACCGTACGGACTCGTCCTCAAGAACGGCACCTGGTACCTGGTGGGCAGGGTAGGGGAGTCGCTCCGGTCGTACCGGGTCGACCGGATCGTCGCCGTCGAACCGTCCGGCCATGGCTTCGACCGGGATCCGGACTTCGACCTCCCGTCGTTCTGGGCCGGGCGGGCGGCCGAGTTTGTGCGCCAGATGCTGCGCGAGACGATCACGTTGCGGCTGAGCCCGCACGGTGTGCGCATGCTGGGGTTCGTCGCCGAGCCGTACGCCGTCCGGGAGGCCGTGGAAGCGGCCGGCGAACCGGACCCGGACGGCTGGGTACGGACCCGGTTGCCGGTGGAGTCGATCGACGTCGCCTACACGTACGTCATCCGGTTGGGACCGGAGGCCGAAGTGCTGGAGCCGCCGGACCTGCGTGCCCGTCTCGCCGACGCCGCGCGCCGCCTGGGCGAGCTCTACCGGTAACCGGTGACGTCGGCCGGCTTGCCGGGATCCTGGACCTCGACGAGGTAGCGCCACGCGTCCGGCCGGCTGCCGTCGACATCGGTGAACCCGTAGACCCGCGCCAGTTCACCGCTGGACACCGACTTGCCGTTCCATCGGGCCCGGTCGTCGTCCGCGGCGAGAGCGGCGACCGCGCGTCCCACGTAGGCGGGAGTCTCGGAGATCGCGAAGTGCGGCTCCTTCGCGCAGGCGTCGCGCCAGTTCTGCTCGGTGACGCCGTAGTGCTCCAGCATCATCTCCGAACGCAGCCACCCCGGCGTGAGAGCGACCGCGGTCGCGCCGTGTCCGGCCAGCTCGGCCGACCAGGCGAACGCCAGCCGGTTCACCGACCACTTCGCCAGATCGTAGAACGCCGACAGCCGGTAGTTGACCGCGTTGTAGGCGGTGGTGCCGTCACCGATCTCCACGACCAGGCCGCCCGGCCGGCGAATCAGCAGCGGCAGCGCGAAATGGCTGGTGATGATGTGCGTGTCGATGGCCTGGCGCAGCAGCCGCAGACCCGGTTCCAGCGGCTGCTCCCAGATCGGCTTGTGCCAGGTGGTCAGCGGGTCGCCACCCCACACGTCGTTGACCAGCACGTCCAGCCGGCCCTGTTCGGCGTCGATGCGCTGGACCAGGGATGCGACCTGGGCGTGGTCGAGGTGGTCGACGGCGACCGCGACGCCGGTGCCGCCGGCCTCGGTGACCAGTTCGGCGGTCTCCTCGATGGTTTCCGGGCGGTTCATGTCGGAGCGGGCGGCACGGGTGCTGCGGCCGGTGGCGTACACGGTGGCGCCGGCGGCACCGAGCTGCACCGCGATCTGCCGTCCGGCGCCGCGGGTCGCCCCCGCTACGAGGGCGACCCTGCCGGTCAGTGGTTTCGTCGTCATGGCGCCGATGCTCGCGGCAAAACCTGACAGGTACCGTCCGGTTTATCGAACCTGCGCCGGGTCGGTCGCTTCGAACAGCTGGCCGTTCTGCGGGAAGCCGGGCAGCGCGGACGGCTTCGGGTCGCCGGTGGACCAGCGCGGATTCCGGTCGGCCGGGTCGGCGGTCACGTCCGGCCAGAGCATCGGGAGACCGGCGGCCGCGGTCGGGATCGGGTGGTCCATGAGCTGGACGTGCAGGTGCGGTTCGGAGGTGTTGCCGCTGTTGCCGACCTCGGCCAGCTGCTGCCCGGTGCTGACCCGGTCGCCGGCCCGTACCTTCGTGGAACCGCGGCGCAGGTGGGCGTAGACCGAGTAGGTGTCGTCGTCGTGCCGGACGATGACATGGTTGCCGAGGATGGCGGAGGCGCCGGCCAGCTCACGGGCGAACGCCTCGACCGTCATCATCCAGATCAGCGGCGGCCAGGTGTCGCGGCTGCGGTGGTCGCGCCAGGAGTCGGTGACCCGCACGACCGTACCGTCGGCCATGGCCAGTACGGGTGCGCCGAAGCAGGCGAACGACTCCGGCGCGCGGGTCCGCCACGACCAGCCGATGGACGCCGGCGCGTCGGCGGACGGCTGGAGCAGGTCGACGGCGTACGCCTGCCCGTAGGCCTTGACGCCGTGGCTGGGAACGGCGGTGCCCGGTGCGTTGATGGCGATCCACCGGCCCCGCACCGGTGCGGCGAGCTCGACCGGGGCCTTGCCGGACCTCGGCGGGCGTACCACAGCGAGCGCCAGCGGTGCCGTCATGGCCAGGTAGTCGAGGGGCCACGGCACGGACAGGGCGGTCATCGCCAGGATGGTGATGAGGAACAGTCGCAGCCACCAGGTCTGCCAGCGGGCGATGGCACGCTTCATTTGCGGGCTCCCATAATCGTGGTGAGCAGGGGGACGATGCGAGCGACCGGCACCTCGTAGCGGCCGCCGCCGATGGTGTGCAGCCAGCCGGCCGCGACGAGCTGCCGCAGGTGGTGGTAGACCTGACCGCTGGTGCCCATGCCGTCGATGCGGGTCAGGTCCTGGGCGGTGCAGGCGCCGTTCAGCACGTGCCGCAGCAGCCGGATCCGCACCGGATGGGCGAGGGCGGCCAGTGCCGCGACGTGCTGTGACCAGTCGTCGTCGAGCAGGTCGGCGGTGCCGGCACTCTCCTGCCAGCGGGCGGCGCGGCCGTCGGGCAGCGTCACATGGCCGGTGATCATGGCCGCGCCGGGGGCGTCGACGCGTTCGAGCAGGCCCTGCAGCGCCCAGAACAGGTCCGGATCGGGAAGCGCTGCCGGGATGGGCCGGGCGGCCTGCTTCTCGAGCTCGGCCACGCGCCGTTCCAGCGCGTCGAGGCGGTCGGTGTCGCTCACTAATCCACTATAACGTAATTACGTAAAAGCGTACGACCGTGGTGGTGGCCGTAGCCTGAATGCCGTGGACATTGACAGCCCGCCGATCCGGATCGGCCTTGCTCTCGGCGGCGGCGCGGTGCGCGGCGCGGCTCACATCGGCGTTCTCGACGTCCTCGACCGGGCCGGCCTGCCACCCGCGATCATCACCGGGACCAGTGCCGGTGCGCTGGTCGGTGCGCTCTACGCCAGTGGCATGAGTCCCTCGGAGATCGCCAAGGTGGCGCAGACCCTGCGCTGGGCACGGCTCGTACGACCCGGACGGACGCGCAAGGCCCTGTTCGAGACGTCGAAACTCGGCCTGTTCCTGGAGACCGCACTGGGCGGCGTGGAGTTCGAGGACCTGCCGATCCCGTTCGCGGCGGTGGCCTGCGACCTGACCACCGGCCGGGAGGTCGTGATGCGCTCCGGGCCGGTGGCCAGCGCGATCCTGGCGAGCGCCGCCATCCCCGGGGTGTTCTCACCGGTGGAACGAGACGGGCACCTGCTCGTCGACGGGGGACTGGTCACCATGGTGCCCGCGGCCCTGACCCGGCGGATGGGCGCCGACATCGTGATCGCCGTGGACGTGTCCGGCCCGCTGCCGCGCCGGCCGCCCACCACCGTGCTGCACATCCTGGTGGCGGTCAGCACACTGCAGCCGGGCGGCCGGGACGCGATCGAGGAGGACGCCGACCTGGTGCTGAAGCCCGAGGTCGACGCCTACGCGTTCTGGGAGCTCAACCGGATCCCGGAGTTCGAGGAAGCCGGCCGGGAGGCGGGCGAGAAGGCGCTGCCGGTGGTACGGGCACTGCTGGCCGCGGCCGAGGCGCGCCGCGACTGGCAACGCGGGAACTGATGGTTACGCGGCCTCGTCGAGGGTGACGACGATACCGACGCCGGCCGGGCGCCTCAGGTGCAGCAGCCGGGAGAGCCCGCCGCCGATGCGGGCGGTGATGTAACGGCGTTCCAGCAGGCGGCGGGCGGTGTCGGTCGCGGATTCGGGCAGCAGCGTGGCCGTGCCCGGGACAGCGCGGGCACCCGGGGCGACCTTGCCGCGGATGTCGCAGGCGACCACCTCGACGCGGGGGTTGCGACGGATCCGTTTGACCTTCCAGGCGTCGGCGGCGGACACCGTCGTCACGGTGTTGCCCTCGGCCACGTGCCACACCGGCGTCGGCACCGGGGTGCCGTCCTTGCGGTAGGTGATGAGGTTGATCTGCTTGCTGGCGGCGATCTCCGCGGGGACGGTCATGGGCTCATTCTCGTCCCGCGGTGCTACGCCGGTCCTCGTGACGCCCGCCACCACGGCGGTGCGGAAGTCGCGTGTCCGGGCCGGCGTTGATTCCGGTGTGACTCTTGCCTTCGCTGTCCTCGGGGACTCCATCGCGTACGGGCAGGGCGCGGCGCGGCAGACCGACACCATCGGTGCGCGGCTGACCGCCGGCCTGACCCGCGACGGGCACACCGTCGACCTGCACGTCTTCGCCGTACCGGGTGCCGACAGCCGTGGCCTGGCCGCCCAGGTCAGCCGGGCCACCGCCACCGCGCCGGACCTCGCACTGGTGATCATCGGGGCGAACGACATCACCCACCTGGTGCCGCCGCGCCAGGCGGCCATGCTGCTCGGCGACGCCGTCCGCGGGCTCCGTGCCGCCGGAGCCGAGGTCGTGGTGGCGCCCGCACCCGACCTGAGCGTGGTGCCGTGGGTGCCGCCGCAGATGCGGCTGCTCGTGAGCACCGGCAGCCACACGATGCGCCAGGAGCAGATCCGGGCGGCGAGCGCGGCCGGCGCCCGGATCGCCGACATCGGTGCCGTCACGTCGGTGGCGTTCGGCGCCGACCCGGCGCTGTTCAGTGCCGACCGGTTCCACCCGTCCAGCGCCGGTTACGCCGTCATCGCGGACGCGCTGGCGCCGGCCGTCCGGGACGCCGCCGCGGCCGCGCGGGGCGTCAATCGCTGACCTTCACCGGCTGAGTCCCGGTCACGGGGCGCGCGAGCCGCGTGCCTTCTCCTGCTCCAGCAGGGCGTCGAGGTCGGTGAGGCGCCGCAACCCGCGCAGTGGCTGGGCCATCCGGTGGTTGCCGGCCAGCTCGGCCTCGTGACGCGCCAGGAAGCTCCAGTACCCGGCGGTGTACGGGCACGCGTCGTCCCCGGCGCGGACCTTCGGGTCGTACCGGCAGCCGCCGCAGTAGTCGCTCATCCGGTGCACGTAGGCGCCGCCCGCCGCGTACGGCTTGCTGCTCATCCGGCCGCCGTCGGCGTACTGGCTCATGCCGACCACGTTGGCCGTCATCACCCACTCGTATCCGTCGACGAAGCAGCGGTGGAACCAGTCGGACACCGCCCCCGGCCGCCAGCCGCGCTGCATCGCGTAGTTGCCGAGCACCATGAGCCGCGGGATGTGGTGCACCCAGCCGCGGTCGCGGACCCCGGCGAGCACGTCGGACAGGCACCGGGCCTCGACCGCGTCGGCGTTCAGGTCGGCGAACCACTGCGGTAGTTCGGTACGGGCCCGCAACTCGTTGACGGCGCGGTAGCGGGGCTCGAAGTACCAGTACAGGTGCCAGACGAAGTCGCGCCAGCCGAGGATCTGCCGGATGAAGCCCTCCACCCCGGCCAGCGGTGCCGCCCCGGAACGGTAGGCGTGCTCCGCCTCCTCGATGACTTCCGCCGGGTCGAGCAGGCCGAGATTGATCGCCGGGCTCAGCATGCTGTGCGCCATCCACGGGTCGCCGGCGAGCATCGCGTCCTCGTAGGGACCGAACATCGGCAGCCGGTGCTCGACGAAGTGGTGCAGGCGGGCCAGGGCCTCCTGCCGGGTCGCCGGGAACAGGCGGGGACCGTCGTTGCCGACGAACTCGATGCCGTCGTCGTGCTGCCAGCGGTCCAGTTCCGCGCGTACCTCGTCGTCGATCTCGTCCTCGACGATCTCCGGCGGTGCCGGGACGTCCAGACGCTCGGCACCACGCGGCGGCGGTTGCCGGTTGTCCGTGTCGAGGTTCCAGCGGCCACCGGCCGGTTCGCCGCCGTCCATCAGCACGCCGTGCAGGCGCCGGGCGTGCCGGTAGAAGTCCTCCATCCGCAGATGGTCACGGCCGCCGGCCCACGCGGTGAAATCCGGCGGGGCGGTGACGAAGCCGCGCGGCGGCAGCATCTCCACGTCCGGCAACCGCCGGACCAGGCCGCGGGCGGCACGGGAGGTGGGATGGCACACCGTCAGCGGCCGGTCGATCCCTTCGGCGTACGTCTCCGCGCGTACCAGCCGCACGTTGTCGTCCCGCGCCCGGTGCCGCAGCGCGGAGAGCACAAGGTGGGCCTTCTGCCGGTGGAAGGCGCGCCGCCGGAAGACGGCCTTCGACTCGATCAGCAGGACCGGCTGGGCGGGGTCGTCGAGGAAGTGCGGCCCCAGCTGGTCGGCGAACAGCCAGCGCGTCCTCATGTCATCATTGTGCCGTAGCCGACGGCCGCACCTGCTCAAGTTGGGCGTGGTGGCGTCGATGGAGAGAACGTGCCCGACCAGCCCGGACGTACGCCGCTCTTCGCCGACCGGGTGTTCCAGGCCGTCACGGCGCTGACGTTCGTCGATGTCGCGCTGTTCGTGCTGCAGGAGTACATCGGGCGGCTCTGGCCCTCATCCGTCGACTGGCTGCTGATGATGGCGGTCGTCGTGCCGACGCTGATGCTCTGCCGGCGGGTGCAGACCGACCCGGCGTCGGCTCCGGCGGTACGCACCTACTGGCGTACCGTCCGGATCGGTATCTATTTCTTCGTCGGTGTCATAGGACTGCGCTTCCTGCACGAGTCCGGTGCTGGCGGCTGGCTGCTGCCGGCGTCCGTGGCGCTGCACGTCGCCGGCGGTCTCGTCCTCACCTGGCCGCTGATCGGCCTGCCGCTCAGCGTCCGTAGCCGTGCGCAGAAGGTCGCCGTGTGGCTGGACCTGGGCACCCTGTCGGCGGCCGCCGCACTGCTGATCTGGCACTTCGCCGCGTCCTGCCAGTTCGCCGGCGGCCAGGTCACCATGGCCGGCGTGCTGTCCGCCGCGGTGATCATGGGTGCCGGGCTCAACGTCGTCTATCTGGGCGCCCGGGTGGTGCTCGCCGGCGTCGACTCCTTCGCCCGGCGCGGGTTGTACTGGATCGCTGCGTCGGCGCTGATCGGTGCGCTGGGCTCCGCGGTCAGCTTCCTCGATCCGCGGCAGCCCGACGGTAACCCGCTCGTCGTGGTGCTGCCGCTGGCGGCCTACGCGGCCGCCGTCGGCGCGCGGGTGCAGGTGGTGGACACCGCGGCCGGTGCCCGGCCGAGGCGGGCACCGCGTGGCTACAGCCTGATGCCGTACGTGGCGATCGCGGCCGTCGACGCGATGGTCATCCACCAGAACCTCCGGGGCACCGGTACCGGCCTGCTCATCGACATGGTCGCGGTGGCACTCACCGCGCTGGTGGTGATCCGCCAGCTCATCGCGTTCCGGCAGAACGACGCCCTGCTCGCCCGGATCGGTGTGCAGGAGAACCGGTTCCGTCTGCTGGTGCAGAACTCCACCGACATGGTGACCATCACCGAACCGGGCGGGGTGCTCACCTATGTGAGCCCGGCCGCGCACGGGATCCTGGGCACCGACCCGGGCGAGATGATCGGTACCGCCCTGGCCGGCCGGATGCACCCGGACGACGTGGCCACGGTGACCGGGCGGCTCGCGGCGGTGGCCGCGGCCCCCGGCAGCACGGCCACCTATCAGCTGCGGCTGCGGCACGCCGACGGCACGTACCGCTGGCTCGAGGTGATCAGCGCGAACCTGACCGGCGAGCCGAGCGTCGGCGGCGTCGTCAGCAACGCGCGGGACATCACCGAGACGCGTGAGGTGCGCGACCGGCTCAGCTACGAGGCCAGCCACGACATGCTCACCGGCCTGGTCAACCGGGCGCTGTTCGGCAAGCGGGTCGCCGCCGCGGTGACCGCCGCCCCGGACCGTCCGGTCAGCATCGTGCTCGTCGACCTGGACGGCTTCAAGATCGTCAACGAGACGTTCGGGCACGGCACCGGCGACGCACTGCTGGTGCACGTGGCCGAGCGCATCCGCGCCAGCGTCCGGCCCACCGACACGGTCGCCCGGCTGGGCGGCGACGAGTTCGCCATCCTCTTCGAGGGTGCCGCCGGCACCGACGTCGACCTGGTACTGACCCGCATCGCGACGACCCTGCTCGAGCCGGCCGTGATCGACGGGGAGCCGATGACCGTACGCGCCAGCTTCGGTGTGGTCGACGGGCGCGGCGGCGACGACGCCGGCGACCTGCTACGGCAGGCCGACATCGCGATGTACGAGGCGAAGGAACGTGGCGGGGGCGGCTTCGAACGTTACCGGCCGGGCATGGAGACCCGTGGTGCCGAACGCGGACGCCGGGCCGCCGCGCTGCACACCGCGATCCTCGAGGACCAGCTCGTCACGTTCTTCCAGCCGGTGGTGACGCTGCCGGACGGCCGGATGACCGGCGCCGAGGCGCTGGTGCGCTGGCAGCACCCCACCGAGGGACTGCTCGGGCCGGGTGCCTTCATCGACACGGCGGAGCAGACCGGCCTGATCGTCCCGCTCGGCGCCTGGGTGCTGCGCGCCGCGACCCGTGAGGCGGCGACCTGGCCGGGCGAACTCACCGTGTCGGTGAACGTGTCGGCCCGGCAGCTGCGCGAGAACGGCTTCCCGGACGTGGTGGCCGCGGCACTGCGCGACAGCGGGCTGCCCGCCCGCCGGCTGACCGTGGAGATCACCGAGTCGGTCGCGGTCGGTGGCGGCGCCACCGGTGACAACCTGCAGAAACTTCGGGACCTGGGCGTACGGCTGTCGCTCGACGACTTCGGCACCGGCGCCTCCACGCTCACCCTGCTCGCCACCTGCCCGGTGCACCAGATCAAACTGGACCGCTCGTTCGTGCCCGACGGCGGATCGGACGCGATCGCGACGGCCGTGGTCCAGATGGCCCACGCGTTCGGCCTGGAGGCGATCGCCGAGGGCATCGAGACGGCCGAGCAGGCAGCGCACCTGACCGGGCTGGGCTACGAACGTGCCCAGGGCTTCCACTTCGCCCGCCCGATGCCCGCCGCCGACCTGCGCGACCGTCTCGCCGGCGCCGCGGTCAGGCAGCCGGCTTCGTAGCCGGGGGAGTCCGAAGGGTGTTGCCGGCGTTCTCCTCCCGGGCGGTCACCGGTCAGGAGACGCTGTCGAACTCCCAGTAGGCCCTCAGAGCCGTGATCTTGCCCGAACCGTCGCTCCGGTAGGTGAAGACACCGGACACCTGCACGGAATGGCCGCCCGGCAACGTGATGTGGATACTGCCCACGTCGGCGACCTCGTCGCCGCACAGGTACGAGTGTTCGATCGCGAAACGCATCCGGTCGACCTGGCCGATCACGGTGTCGTAGAACCCGGCGATGGCCTCGGCTCCGTGGTGCCCGCGGCCGTCCGGGCACAGCGGCGACGGGCCGACCGGGTCCTCCACCACGGCGTCGTCGGCGAACAGCCCGAGCCAGGTGTCGCGGTCCTTCGCGCCGGCCGCCGCCTGGGAACGCCGCGCCAGGTCGCGGGCGGTCAACGTCACCGATGTCATCACAGGTCCCTTCTGCCGGACGAGCCGGAACGCCTCCGAGAGTAGAACGTGTTCTACTCTCGGGCAATCGGGAACCGCCTCGCCGGGCGTCCGGTGACCGTCAGGCCTGACGCGACGCCAGCTGCACGACCGTGATGTCCGACGGCGCGCCAACCCGCACCGGCGGTCCCCAGGCCCCGGCGCCGCGGCTGACGTACAACTGCGTGTCGCCGTACTTCTCCAGCCCCGCGAGGGTCGGGTTGGCCGCGTCGGCGATCAGCGTGGCCGGCCACATCTGCCCACCGTGGGTGTGGCCGGACAACTGCAGGTCGACGCCGTAACGGACCGCGTCGTGGATGACCACCGGCTGGTGGGCCAGCAGCACCGAGGCGCGGGACGGATCGCGGTCGCCGAGCGCCTTGACGAAGTCCGGGCCGTCACCGGAGTCCTCACCGGCGATGTCGTTGACGCCGGCCAGGTCGAAGGCGGGCATCGCGACGCGGGCGTTCTCCAGCGGCTGCCATCCGAGCTCGCGGACCTTGGCCACCCACTCGTCGGCGCCGGAGAAGTACTCGTGGTTGCCGGTGACGAAGAACGTGCCGTGCCGCGACCGCAGTCCGCGCAACGGCTCGACGGAGGCCGCGAGTTCGTCGACATCGCCGTCGACCAGGTCGCCGACGACCGCGATCAGGTCGGGCTGGGTGGCGTTGACGGTGTCGGTGACCCGCTGCGCGAAACCGCGTCCCAGCACGGCGCTGAGGTGCACGTCGCTGACCACGGCGATGCGGAACCCGTGGGCGCCGCGCGGCAGCCTGGCCAGCGGCACGGTGACCCGCTTGACGGCCGGGCCGTTGATCGTGTCCCAGGTGCCGTAGCCGACGGTGCCGAGGGCGGCAGCGGCGGCGGCTCCGCCGACCACCCGCGAGACGAACATGCGGCGGGACAGGGCGGGCGGGCCGGCGGCGGGTTCGACGGTCTCCACCTGCACCTCGGGCGTACGGGTGACGCCCTCTGCCCCGGCGAGCGCCGGAACCAGCACCGGCTCGGCGTCGCGGTGCCTCAGCCAGCGGGTCAGCAGCGGCCGGGCCACTTCACCGGCGAGCACCCCGAGCAGCAGGTAGAGGAAGACTGCCATCCACAGGTAGCCCGGCCAGGCCAGCACACTCTTGACGACCAGCGGCACCGGAAGCGACTCGCCGGTCATCGCCACCACCGCAAGCACGGGAGCCGCGGTGAACAGCACGGTCCCCGCCCGCCGCCACCGGCTGCCGTGCGCCGTGGTCGCCCCGACCAGTCGCCGCCACAGGTACCAGTGCAGCGCGCCGAACACGGCCAGGACCAGAACTGCCGCCAGCACGGCGATAACGATCATGAGTGGTGCTGTCCTTCGCTCGACTGCGGGCGAAGCTACCAGCGGGCGGCTGTCGAAACCCTGAGAAGCAGCGTTCGTATCGTTGCTCACACCCGGCGGGCGCCGTCCGGGCCGCTACCCGGTAAAGAGCCGTCTTCCTCGTCGCGCCTCCGGCCGCCCCTGATTCATTCGCCGGTGATGAGGGGCGTTCGCGTCCGGTCACCGAGACTCGTTGCCAACTGACCCCATGGGCCGAGGAGACGACGGCGATGACGGACCTGCGAACCAGATTCCTGACGGTACGGCAGGCGGCGTTCATCGGTGTCGGCGCGATGGTGGGTGCCGGCATCTTCGCCCTGCTCGGCGCGGCCGGGGAGGTGGCCGGAGCGGCCGTCTGGCTGTCGTTCCTCATCGCGGGTGTCGTCGCGGCGCTGCAGGGCTACTCCTTCGCCAAGCTGGGCGCCCGCTACCCGTCGGCCGGCGGCATGCTGGAGTACGTGACCAGGGGTTTCGGCCCCGGCCACGTCACCGGGGTGACCGCATGGCTCACCTATGCGGCCAACGCCATCGTGACCGCGATGGTGGCGGTCTCCTTCGGCAGTTACGCCAGTGCCGTGTTCACCGATGAGAACGCGGGCTGGGCGAAATTCTTCGCCGTGCTGATCATCGTGGTGGCGACCGTGGTGAACATCGTCGGATCGACGCTTGTCGCCCGCGCCCAGACCGTCATCGTCTACCTGGTCCTCGGCATCCTCGTCGTGTTCGCCGTGGTCACGCTCGCCGACATGGACCCGTCGCTGCTTGCGTTCTCCGGCTATCCGTCGCTGCGCGACATCATCTCCAGCGTCGCGCTCACCTTCTTCGCGTTCCTCGGCTTCGGCATCATCACCTTCACCACGAAGGACCTCAGACAGCCGGCTCGGCAGCTGCCCAGGGCGATGTATCTGGCGCTCGTCATCGCGGCGGTCATCTACATCGCCATCGCCTTGGGCGTCTTCGGCACCCTGACCGTCGACGAGGTGATCGCTTCCGGTGACACGGCGCTTGCCGTCGCCGCGCAGCCGTCGCTCGGTGACGCGGGCTACGTCCTGATGGCGATCACGGCTCTGTTCGCCACCGCGGGCGCCACGAATGCCGGCCTGTACCCGGCGGCCGGACTGTGCGACCGGCTGGCCGAGACCGGTCAGTTCCCCGGCGTGATGGCGCGGCGCCTCGGCGACCGGGCATCGGCCGGCCTGCTGATCCAGGCGGCGGCCTGCCTGTTGCTGGCCGTGTTCTTCGACCTGGACGCGATCGCCTCGATCGGCAGCGCGGTGGCCCTGCTCATCTTCACCTTCATCACCGCCGCCCACTTCCGGGTCCGCTCCGAGACCGGGGCCAGCACCGCGATCCTCATCCTCGCGATCGGCTCGGCGGGCATCGTGCTGCTCACGTTCACCTTCACCACGCTCATCCACGAACCGGCCTCGCTTGTCACCCTGGCCGGGATCCTGGTGCTGAGCATCGCCCTCGAACTCGGCTGGCGCCGCACCTCCGCGCGCCTGACCGCACATTAGGGAGTCGCGCGTATGAACGGTCTGCTGATGTGGGGACTCGTCCTCCCGCTACTGCTGGTGGTCGCGGGCGTTGTCGTCTGGCTCCGGCGCCGTAACGGTCCGCGCTGACGACGCGTCACTCCTCCTCGTCCTTGTCCTCCTTTTCCTCGTCCTTCTCCTTCTCCTTCTCTTCTTTTTGTTTCGGCGCCTCGACCTTGTTCCCTGCCGGTGCCGGGTCTGCCGTCGTCACCTTCTTCGGCTGCGGCGCGGCTGCGGTCAGCGGCACGGACTGTGCCACCGACAGGGTGACCCGGCATTCCGTGCTGCCGAGTTTGAACTGGCTGGGCGGTGTGCTCGAACCCCGGTAGGTGCCGCGGAGCACGGCGGTGTGGTCGCGGCCGGGCGCCAGGTCGGCGATCCGGGCGGCGACGGTCCGGCCGGTCTGCCGCCATCGGCCCGGAGTTCCGCCGGACAGCCGGTGTCCGGACGGCAGCGTGAAGGACAACGACGACTCCGGAATCGGCACCTGCCCGGAATTGGACACGTTGACCTTGGTGGTGAACCGGCCTTCGGCCGCCGCCACGACGAATCCGACCGTGCACTGAGGCTGCGGCCGCGGCTCCGGTGCGGCCACCGGCGCGGCCGGGGCGGTGCCGGCCGCCTGCGCCCGCGTCGCCGGGCCGGGTTTGTCGCCGGGCAGCATGACCGCTCCGGCGGCGCCGGCCGCCACCACCACGGCCAGGCTGGTGACGGCGAGCCGCCGGTGCCGCCGCCGTGCGCCGGGCACGGTGGCCGCCTCGGTCGTCGCCGGGTCGGCATCCCGTTCCGTCACCACGGCGGTCGGGGTGCCGTCCGGGGTGCCGGGAAGGGCGAGGATCGCCGGATCGAGACCGGCCGCCGTGGCCAGCACCGCGGCCGCCTCGGCGGCACTCGGGCGGCGTGCGGGATCCTTGCTGAGGCATCGGCGGCACAGGTCGGCCATTTCGGCCGGCAGCCCGGCGATGCGCGGCAGATCGGCCGGCTCCTGGTAACGGTGGGCCCGCAGCATCTGGGTCGCGGTCGACGCCGTCCAGGGCAGCCGCCCGGCGAGCGAGCGGTAGAGGAGCAGGCCCAATGCGTACACATCGGTCGACGGGCGGACCAGGCCGTGTTCGAGACGCTCCGGAGCCAGATAGGCCGGTGTGCCCAACAGGTGGCCGGTCTTGCGGTCGTCGTCGCCGGACAGTGCCGAGATACCGAAGTCGAGCAGTTTCACCCTGGCCCCGGACACGACCACGTTGGCCGGTTTCACGTCCCGGTGCACGACGCTGCGGTCGTGGGCGGCGGCCAGTGCCGCGGCGACCTGGGCGACGATGACGACGGCGGTCTGCCAGGGCAGCGCCCCGGCGGTCAGCAGCTGCGCCAGGGTCCGGCCCTCGGCCACCTCCATCACCAGGTACGGCAGAGCACCGGCTTCGCCGTAGTCGTACACCTCCACGATGTTGGGATGCCGCAGGCGGGCCACCGCCCGTGCCTCGGCGCGGATGTGCGTCAGCACCGCCAGGTCACGTGCCAGCCCGGGGGAGAGGACCTTGACGGCCACGTCACGGCCGAGGACCTCGTCGTGGGCACGCCACACCACCGACATGCCGCCGGCTCCGAGCCGGTCGCGTAGCCGGAAGCGGCCGTCCATCAGGTCTCCGGTGTTCATCGAGCTGATCGATGCCCTGATGTCGGGGGGTGGAAACACCCGCGCCGGTACGGGCTGACGTTCCCGGCCCCGGCGGGTAGATTCGGCCGTCGTGCTGAGTGACCTGGAACGGGTGGCGCCCGCGTTTCTCGCCCACCGGTCGGCGACCGTGCTCCCGATCGACTGGGAGTTGATCGGGAACCACTTCGGCCTCACGTACCCGGCGGACTACGTCGCCTATCGCAGCCACTACACGCACCTGACGATCGACGATTTCATGATGATCACCGGGCCGGTGCCCGGCCAGGAGCGTGGATACATCGCCGGAGTCGAGGAAAGTCTCGAGCTGGTACGCGATTTCGCCGCCGACGACATGACCGAGGGATTTCAGGCGTACCCCGAACCCGGCGGTGTGTTCCCCTGGGGCGCCTCCAACGAGGGCGACATGTTCTTCTGGCGCGTGAACGGCCCCGATCCGGACGCGTGGACGTGCGTGGTGTCCACCCGCAACGGCGACTGGTGGGAACACGACGGCGGTGCGTTGTCGCTGGTGGTCGGCCTGATCGACGGGTCGGTCGAACATTGGGGCCTGCCGCCGCAGCCCCGCCCCGACCCGCCGGTGGCCTGACACGGTCGAAAGCGGCCTCGCTGTGGTCGTGCGGGCCTAGGATCGTCGCCCATGGACAATGTGACGCACGCGCTCATCAGCGTCATGGTCGGTGAGACCGTCCATCGGGTCCTGCCGCCGTCGGCGGTGCTCAGTGACCGGGCCCGCCGTACCGTCGCCATCACCGTCATGGTGGTCGGCGGCAACCTGCCGGACGCGGACGTCATCTACACCACGTGGGCGGGCACCACGCTCGACTACCTGCTGCACCACCGCGGTCACACCCACACCGTCCCCGGCGCGCTCGGCCTGTCGCTGCTGCTCTTCCTGGCCGTACGCCTGTGGTGGTGGCGCCGCAAGGTGGTGCCGGGGCGGGCCGACATCTGGTTCCTCGCCGGGCTGTCGGTCCTGGCGACGCTGCTGCACATCGCGCTCGATCTGACCAACAGTTACGGCGTTCACCCGTTCTGGCCGCTCGACAACCGCTGGTACTACGGCGACGCCGTCTTCATCATCGAACCGCTGCTCTGGGCCTGCACCGGGGTGCTGCTGTTCGTCCTGCCGAGCCGGACCTGGCGGATCCTGATCACCGTGGTTCTCGCCGCCGGGCTGGGCCTGAGCTGGTTCAGCGGGTTCGTGCCGGCCTCGTTCGCCGCCCTGCTCACCCTGCTCACCGCCGGTCTCGTCGCGGTCAGCCGGTTCGCGTCCGCCCGGACGGCGCTGGTCTGCGGTATCACCGCCTGGCTGGCGCTGACGGCGACGTTCGTGGTCACCTCGCGGGCCGCGGAGAGCCGGTTCGAGCAGGTGCTCGCCGGCCGCTTCCCGCAGTCGCGCACCCTCGACGTGGTGCTGACGCCGATGCCGGCCGACCCGCTGTGCCGTGAGGTTCTGGCCGTGCAGACGACCGCCGATCAGTACGTCGTACGCCGCGCGTTCCATTCGCTGGCGCCCGGCTGGATCCCGGCCGGCCGGTGTGCCGAGCTGTATCCGTCCGCCGGCGGTGAGACGACCACCCGGCTCACCACGGTCGCCGCACCGTCCAGCGACGAGGTCGCCTGGGCCGGGGAACTCGCGATCCCGGCCGGCCTGCTCACCGATCTCGGCGGCGAGTACTGTGCCGTCGGCGCGCTGCTCCAGTTCGCCCGCGCCCCGTGGGCGATGCCGAGGGGTGACGGCTGGATCGTCGGTGACCTGCGCTTCGACCGCGAACCGGGGCTGGGCCTGGCCGAGGTCGAGGTCGGGCCGGCCAACGACGAGTGCCCGCGCCTGCCCGCCCCGTGGGTGCCGCCGCGGCAGGACCTCGTGGACTAGCTCACAGGGCGTAGACCTGGCCGGTCTGTGCGCCCTCGACGGACCTGACGTAGGCCTGGGCGACCCGGGCGAGCGGAACCGGCTCCATGCCGGGGAAGAAGTCGCCGTACCGCGGGAGGCTTTCGGTGAAGACCGTGGGGCTGACCGCGTTGACGCGTTGCGGGGCGATTTCGATGGCGGCCGCCCGGACGAACGCCTCCAGGGCGCCGTTGGCCATCGAGGCGGCGCTGCCGGCCGGGATCGGTTCCCGCGCCAGCACCCCCGAGATCAGGGTGAAGGAGCCACGCTCGGCGATCCGGGCGACGCCCTGCCGGACCAGCTCGATCTGGCCGTGGACCTTGCCCTGGAAGGCGGCCGTGTAGTCCTCGGCGGTCATGTCGGTGATGACCTTGAACGGTGTGTGACCACCGGCGCTGACCACCGCGTCCACCCGGCCGGCGTGCTGGTACATGGCGCTGACCTGCGCCGGATCGGTGATGTCGTACCGTAGGTCGCCGCCGCTGCGGGAGACCGCCAGGACCTCGTGGCCGCGGCCGGCCAGTTCTTTGCCCACGTACGTGCCGAGCGTGCCCGTGGCACCGACGAGAAGAATTCGCATGCGCCGACAGTAGGTTCGGAGCCGTCGACCGGGGAAATGCCGTTCGCGACGCCATTTATGCTTGCCGGTTATGAATGTGGAGTTGCGTCATCTGCGGGCGCTGGCCGCGATCGGTGACGCGGGCACCATCAGCGGTGCCGCGGAGGCCCTGCGGATCAGCCAGCCGGCGCTCTCCCGCACCCTGGAGCAGCTGGAGAGCCGGATCGGCACGCCGCTGGTGGAACGCACGACGCGCCGTCTGGCACTCACCGACGCCGGGCGGGCTCTGCACGAACGCAGTCATCTGATCCTCAACCAGGTCGACGACGCGCTGGCGGAGGCCTCGGTGGGGCCCCGGCCACTCCGGGTCGGGTTCGCCTGGGCGCTGCTCGGCGAGCGGACGACCGGAGTGCTCCGCACCTGGCGCGATCAGCATCCCGCGACGCCGGTCCGGCTGTGCCGCCGGGACGACCCGGAAGCCGCGTTGCGCCGCGGCGAGCTGAACATCGCGGTGGTCCGCACCACGCCCGCGCCGCGCGGCGATCTGATCGCGGAGGAGCTGTACCGCGAGGAACGCCTGGCCGCCGTGCCGGACGGGCATCCGCTCGCGCGGGGTACCGGTGTGCACCTGGCGGATCTCAGCGGTCAGCCGGTGGTCGTCTGCTCGACCGCCGCCACCACGACGGGGTTCTGGTCCCGGGGCCGCCAGCCGCACATCCTCGAGGTGGCCGGCGTCGACGAGTGGCTGACCACGATCGCCACCGGAGAGGCCATCGGTGTCACCACGCAGGGCACCGGGCACAGTCACCCGCATCCCGGGATCCGTTATCTCCCCATCGTGGACGCCGGTCCGGTGGCGGTCCTGCTTCTCCGGCCGCGCGTCGCGACCCACCCGGTCACCGAGGCGTTCGTCGGTCACGTGCGGAAGATGGTCGGCGTGTCGTGACAGGGCACGTACCGGCGTGCGAAGCTACCCGTCGGTAACGTTGTCGGCGGAAGTGGGCGGCATGGCGGACACGACAGAACTCGCATGGCAGGAACCGTCCGTGCTGGACCCGGCCGTGGTACGCCAGGCCTGGCGAGTGGCGGAGCCGCTGCACGGCTTGATCTACTTCGCGCCCGAGGCCCACGAACGCTACGCGGACCTGGGCCTCGACCCGCGGTCCGGCTATTTCGCGTCCCGCTCGGCGGCCATGGGCCCGGTCGGCGCCGGCCCGGTGGTGGCCGCCTTCTACAACTTCAATCCGGCCCTGGTCACCCGTGCCCTGCCGGCGGCCTGGGACCGGACGGCACCGGCAGCCGTGCTGGCGGCCCGGACGGAGGCGGCCGGGGCCGCACTGAGCCGCGCCCTCGGTGATCTGGTGGACACCGCGGAGATGCGCGAGGCGGCCGACCTGGCCCGCCGGGCCGCCGAGTCCGCCGCCGCGTACCCGGAGGGCCGGCCGCTGTTCGCCGCCCACGTCGCGCTGCCCTGGCCGGACGACCGCCCGCACGTCGTGCTGTGGCACGCCCAGACGATCCTGCGCGAGTTCCGCGGTGACGGCCACGTCGCCGCGCTGCTGATGGCCGGTCTCACCGGCCTGGAGGCGCTCGTCCTGCACGCCGCCTCCGGCGAGGTGCCCCGCCGGTTCCTGCAGCGCAGCCGGGGGTGGAGTGACGAGCAGTGGGCCGAGGCGACCGGCCGGCTGCGCGGACGTGGCCTCCTCGAGGGCGACGAGCCGGTGCTGAGCGACAGCGGACGGGCGCAGCGCGCGTGGATCGAGGCGGCCACCGATCGGCTCGCCACCCCCGCCTACACGGTCCTCGGTACCGACGGCTGCCGGCGGTTCACCGAGCTGACACGGCCGATGAGCCGCGCCGTCGTCGCCTCCGGCGCTCTCAACGTCGACAACGGGAGCAGCCGCTCCTGACCGCCGGCCGGCGATCGAGGGAGCGGAGGGGCCCGCCGGGTCCGCTGTCACCCGGCCCGGGGACGGGCACGGCGTTCGGCTGCCCGGGAACGCGGTGTGCTGATTGGCTTCACGGGGAGGCCCGTGCCGCACCGCCGAGAGGACACCCACCGTGCCGTTGCAGGTCACCGTCGTCACGCCCGCGGAGGGACCGTCCGGTGCGCGGCGGCCGCTGGAACTGCTGGAGGCCGCCCTGACCCGGGCCGGTCTGGATCTGCGGCGCTTCGACGACGAGGGCCGGTACGCCGAGCATCTGGGCATGCTCGCGCATGTCGCCCGGTCCAGTTCGGCCGTCCTGTACGTGCTGCACCTCGACGCGGCCCGGCCCGACGAGGCCGCCGTGCGGGCGGCGTCCGAGTTCGTGCTGGCGGTCCGGGTGCACAACGACCGGGTGCCGATCCTGCTGTTCGGCGAGCAGCTGACGGCGCGGCAGGTGCCCCAGTCGGTGCTGGCGCGCATCGACGGGGTGGTGAACGCCTACGAGGACACCCCCGACTTCCTGGCCCGCAAGATTCAGCGCGAGGTGGCTCACTACCTCGGCCAGCTGGCTCCGCCGTTCTTCGCGGCGCTGATGCGTTACGCCAACGACGGCGCCTACTCCTGGCACTGTCCGGGACATTCCGGCGGTACGGCGTTCCTGAAGAGCCCGGTCGGTACCGTCTTCCACGACTTCTTCGGGGAGAACCTGCTGCGTGCCGACGTGTGCAACGCCGTGGAGGAGCTCGGTCAGCTGCTCGACCACTCCGGGCCGATCGCCGACAGCGAGCGGCTGGCGGCCAAGACGTTCCGGGCCGACCATCTGTTCTTCGTCACGAACGGCACCTCCACCTCCAACAAGATCGTGTGGAACTCACTGGTCGGGCCGGGTGACATCGTGGCGGTGGACCGCAACTGCCACAAGTCGATCCTGCATGCCATCGTGCTCACCGGAGCGATTCCGATCTATCTCATGCCGACCCGCAACAAGGCCGGCATCATCGGGCCGATCCCGCGCAGCGAGTTCACCGCCGAGGCGCTGCGGGCCAAGATCGAGGCGAGCCCGCTGATCGCGGACAAGAGCAGGCGGATCCGGCTGCTCGCGCTCACCCAGTCCACCTACGACGGCATCATCTATCGCGCCGACGAGCTCCGGAACAGCCTCGACGAGGTCGTCGACGCGCTGCACTTCGACGAGGCGTGGCTGCCGCACGGCTCCTTCCATCAGCTGTACGACGGGATGCACGGTGTGGCCAACGATCGCGGGCGCACCGAGCGGACCGTCGTCTATGCCACCCAGTCCACCCACAAGCTGCTCGCGGGGCTCTCGCAGGCGTCGCAGATCCTCGTCCAGGACACCACCACCGGGCACTTCGACGACCGGGTCTTCGCCCAGGCGTACCGGATGCACACGTCCACGAGCCCGCAGTACGCCATCATCGCGAGCTGCGACGTGTCGGCGGAGATGATGGCCGGCCGGCGCGGCCGTGCCCTGGTCGAGGAGTCGATCACCGAGGCGATGGAGTTCCGCCGCACGATCATCCGGATCGGCACGGAGTGCCCGGACTGGTGGTTCGGTGTATGGGGACCGGACACCCCGCCGCGGACCGGCCTGCCGGAACGGCCCGAGTGGGAGCTGACCCGGGACGCGCGGTGGCACGGCTTCGACCGTGTCGACGACGGCTTCACGATGCTCGACCCGATCAAGGTCACGCTCACCATGCCGGGCCTCACCGTCCACGGCGAGTTCAGCGCGCCGGGGAAGCCAAGCATCCCGGGCGTGGTGCTGGCCCGCTACCTGGCCGAGCACGGTGTGGTGGTGGAGAAGACCGGCCTGTACTCGCTGTTCGTGCTGTTCACCATCGGTGTCACCAAGGGGCGCTGGAACTCGCTTGTCGCTGAGCTGCACCGGTTCAAGAGCGCGTACGACGGCAACGCGAAGATCGAGCGGCTGATGCCGGCCTTCACCGCCATGTTCCCGGGGTACGCCGGCCGGGGACTTCGCGACATCTGCGAGGCCCTGCACGCGACGTACCGCGACGCCGACCTCGCCGAACTGACCACGGCGATCTACACCGAGCCGGTCGAGCAGGTGACGCCACCGGCCGAGGCATGGACGGCGATGGCGGCCGGGCGGGTGGAGCACGTGCCGGTGGAGAGGCTCGCCGGGCGGACGACCGCGGTGCTGCTCACCCCGTACCCGCCGGGCATTCCGTTGCTGGTGCCGGGGGAGCGGATCAGCGCGTCGATCGTGCGCTTCCTGCGGCACGAGCAGATCCTCGCCGAACGCTGGCCCGGCTTCACCGGCATCACCCACGGCGTCACCGAGGAGGACGACGGCGGGCATCGTACGGTCGCCTGCCTGATCGAAGGGCCAGCGTCGAGCCCGCCGCCCGCGTGAGGCATGTGACCCGGGCGATGAGTCCGGGAGGGACCTAGACTCGGCAGGCGTGACGACTCTCGGTGTGGTCTTCCGGCCCCAGAACCCGCCCGAACGGCTCCGGCCGGTGGCCCGCGCCGCGGATGAGGCGGGCCTGGAGGAGCTGTGGCTCTGGGAGGACTGCTTCCTCGAGAGCGGTATCGCCGCCGCGGCCGCCGCGCTCGCCTGGACCGAGCGGCTGAGCGTCGGCATCGGCCTGCTGCCGGTGCCGTTCCGTAACGTCGCCGTGATGGCCATGGAGGCAGCCACGCTGCACCGGCTCTTCCCCGACCGGGCGATCATCACCGTCGGTCACGGCGTCCAGGATTGGATGGGTCAGGTCGGCGCCCGGGTCGCGTCGCCGTTGACCCTGTTGCGCGAGCACGTGAGTGCGTTGAAGGCGCTGCTGGCCGGCGAGACCGTCACGACCTCCGGGCGTTACGTGCAGCTGGACAAGGTGAAGCTCGACTACCCGCCGCCGGGGGCGGCCCCGGTCTACGCCGGCGCTACCGGGCCCAGGACCCGCGCCCTCGCCTGTGAGATCGCCGACGGCATCCTGCTGACGGCCGGGACTCCGGTGGAGGAGGTGGCGGCCGTCCGGGGCGCGGCGAAGGCGATCACGGTCTACGTGCATGCGGCCACCGGTTCTGACGCCGGCGAACGGATGGCCCGTGAACTCGATTTCTGGGGCGAGTCCGACAAGACGGCGACCACGGCGGTCGGTGGTGCCGCCGACATCGCCGCCGTCGTGAACCGTTACCGGGCCGCGGGCGCCGACGCCGTGATTCTGCAGCCCACCGCCGACGAACCCGACCTCGAGGGCTTCGTACGGTTCGTCGCGAAGGACGTCCGCGCCCTGGTCGTGTGACACAGGTGACGGATCTCAGTGGTCGCCGGCACGGGCGATGTCACCGGGGCGGTTTCCGCCGGGCTCCGGCGGGCATTGCGTTGACATGTTCCCTGCGGAGAATTTGCGCGAATGGCGCGGTGAGAACGTCGTCGACCCCGACGGCGACAAGATCGGTGAGCTCGAGGCCGTCTACGTCGACACCATCGACGACGAACCGGCGTTCGCGACGGTCCGGGTGGGATTCATCGGGCGGCATCGGCTCGTCTTCGTCCCGCTCGCCGGTGCGACCGTCAGCCCCAAGGCGCTCCGGGTCCGCTACAGCAAGAAGCTGGTCGGGGACGCACCGAGCATCGGCCTGGACGGCGAGCTGGAGGCCGGTGACGAACCCGGCGTGTTCGCCCACTACGGACTGCCCTATCAGGCCGGTGCCTCCGGCGCCCGGCGGCTCGCCCGGAGGTGACCCGGGTCAGGGTCTCCCGGCGACTGACTCCTGGCACAGATCCGCGTAGGTACGCGAGTCCTTGATCAGCTCATCGGCGAAGGCGGCGACGTCGGTGCCGATGAGCTGCCGGACGCCCCTGCCCGTGGCGGCGCCCTCCTCGAAGAAGTCGACGATCCCGGAGAGCAGAGGTCCGTCGGCGAGGTCGATCGGCCCGACCTTGAACAGGTACTTCTGCATCTCCCGGTAGACGATCCGGTAGTCCGGCGGGAGGGCCTTGACGCGGGCCACGTGTGCCCGCCACTGCTTCTTGCCCTCGATGATGTCCTGGATGCCCATGTCAGTCTCCCAGCCGGCTCAGTTTCCGGGCGACGCCGGCGTTCAGCTGTTCACGCCAGCGGTCGCGGTAGGTCCGGGCGCCCTTGCCGCCGGCCAGCGCCGTGCAGAAGGCGGGGATGTCATGGCCGAGCACCTCCTGAACGCCCTGGCCCTCCGCCGCGGCTTCCTCGAGCACTCCCAGCGCGGCGTCGAGGATGGGTGTCAGGTTGCGGCCCGCGAAGTCGCCGTACGGATAAAGGTTGCCCTTGATCTGTTCCCATGCCGCCCGGTGATCGGCCGGCAGAGCCTGCGCCCGGATCTCGAACGCGTTCCATTCCCTGGTGAGGTCGCTGCCGGTGACGGTGTCCCAGAAGCTCATCTGCCACCCTCCCTGAGCTTGTCGATGCGGGACGAGACGTACTGCCATTTCGCCCAGAACGTCGCGAGCTCCGTGCGTCCGGCGTCGTTGAGGGCGTAGAACTTGCGCGGCGGACCCACTTCGGACGGTCGCTTCGTCACCTGGACGAGGCCGTTGCGCTCGAGGCGCAGCAGGATGGTGTACACCGTCCCGTCGATGACGTCGGTGAAGCCGAGATCGTTGAGCCGGCGGGTGATGGCGTATCCGTAGGTCTCCTCGCTCCCGATGATCTCGAGCACGCATCCCTCCAGCGTGCCTTTGAGCATTTCCGTCAGGTCCTCCATCGCGGCCCCCTGTCCGGCGCCTCGGTACCCGGTACCACCGAGTACCGCTATAACGTAGCACCGAGTACCGCTATCCGGTAGTACCGAATAGCTGGGGAGTTGCGGATGGGGGCGACCACGGAACACGACCCACACCTACGGAACTCCGAGGACGCTCGCGAGGCTCGTGCACCGCCTCGCACTGCGCCGGGCACCGATCGTTGTCGGTCACGCCGACACGGCCGGGCGGCTGTCACGTACATCCCGGTGACGGGAACGTCCCGCATCTGCGGGACCCGGCGGGATTCGCCGACCTGCTGCGCACCGCGCGCCGATGGCCGACGGATGCCCGCCGGCACCCGTCAACGCAGCCGGAACTGCTGGTTCTGTGCGCCGCTGCAGCGGTACTGCTGGATGTCGGTGTCATCGGCGGTGCTGGAACCCCAGACGTCGAGGCACTTGCCGCTGTGCCGCACCACGATCTCCTTGTATCCGCCGCTACCGGGTGCCAGGCGCCACCGCTGGTTCGATCCTCCGTTGCAGCGGTACTGCCGCACGTCGGCCTCGTCCGCGTCACTGGAGCCGGACACGTCGAGGCACTTGCCGCTGTGCCGCGCGATGATCTCGTAGTAGCCGCCGCCGCGGGAGGCCAGACGCCATTGCTGGTTGTTCCCACCGTGGCAGCGGTACTGCAACACGTCGGCGTCGTCGACAGAACTCGCGCCCCGCACGTCGACGCATTTGCCGCTGTGCCGGGCGATGATCTCGTAATAGGTGTTCCCGGCCTGTACGGGTGCCGCGACGGCGCCGGCGCCGAGGCCGGTCGCGATCGTCAGAGTCAACAGGCGGATCATCCTGTTCATGGTCATCTCTACGCTCTCAGTGAGTCACGAACGACCGGTATCCGTCACGGAGTGTAGGCACCGCTGATCCGGCCGCGGGCCGGTTCGGCCAATGCCGCAGCGGGTTCAGGTCGGCCCTGCCGCAGGTGGACGACGTCCATCCCGGCCGGCGCCGGTGCTTCCGGCGGCGTCGCGTACCTGCTGAAGAATGAGCCCGGCCATCGGCCGGATCGTCTGCGTGCCGCGCCGTTCGAGGGACGGTTGCGGCCGGCCGGCTGTCCGATTTTGACCGGACACTCGAACGGATCTGCGTTCCTCCGGCGCGGGCGGGCGAAAGAATCCTGGTCTTCCGCCGAACACGAGGAGACCCACACTCATGCGTCGCATCACGCTGGGGACGATCAGCGCCCTTGCCATCGCCGCCGGCACCCTTGTCGCGGCAGCGCCGGCCCAGGCCGCGCCCGCGCTGCGGTTCCACTCCACCCAGTACGACTCGCCAGGTAAGGACACCCGGTCGAACGCCTCGCTCAACGCGGAGTGGATCGCACTGGTGAACACCGGCACCACCGCGGTCAACCTGTCCGGCTGGAAGATCGTCGACAAGTCGAAGACGTACACCTTCGGCAACGTCACGATCGCCGGCAAGGGCGGCAAGGTCTACCTGCACACCGGAAAGGGCACCAACTCCAGGACCCACCTGTACTGGGGCTCCGGCAACTACGTCTGGAACAACACCGGCGACACCGCCACCCTCCGGACGAAGGCCGGCAAGACCCACGACACCTGCAAATGGGGCAACAAGACCGGGCGTACGCGCATCGCATGCTGATCCGAATCGGTCCGGGACCATCCGACCGTGCTGGAGGTCCCGGTCACCGCGGCGGCGTCCACTCGTAGTGCCTTGACGTGGTGATCTGGTGGAAGCCGGATCGGCGCAGGATGGGCGCGCTGTGCGGGGACGCGTCGACGTGCAGGAGCCGGTAACCGCGGGCGTCCGCGTCCCGGGCGCGAGCGGCGAGTATCGCCCGGTAGACGCCACGCCCGCGCCAGTCCGGCAGCGTCGCGCCGCCGAGCAGGGCAACGAAGTCGGTGCCGGGGTGGTAGATCGACCAGGCGCTGCAGACCAGCCGATCACCGTCCTCGGCCGCCAGGACGGTGATCTGGCCGGGATCGGCGGACAACCGGGCGCCGAGATCGCCGGCGACCCACGAGCAGTCGAATCCCCACACCGCGGTCTGTTGATCGGCGATGCGGCGCAGATCGGCGGGCTCACTGATGCGCCGCAGCACCACGCCGTCGGGCAGAACCGGTTCGGCGGCGACCTCGTCGGCGTACCCGAGTAGCACCGCCGACTGCTGCTGCGGTACGAAACCGGCCGCGATGAGCCGTTCGGGAAGGTCCTCGGGTAGGTCGTGGGCCCGTACCTTCCACTCGACGCCCTGCCCGCGGGCCTCGAAGTAGTCGCGTTGCCGGGCGATCAGCCGGTCCAGGTCGGCACCGGTGAGACCGACATCGCGTGGTGCCCGGATGCGTCCCATGTGCTCGCCGACGATCCGCCGGACCGGCCCGTCGTATTCGTGGATCACCCCGGCCGGAACGACTTCGAGTGGCAGGCGCATGTGCGCGTCGTAGGCGGCCAGTAGGGCATCGATATCGGCCATGGTCACATGGTGCCGTAATGCGCCCCCGGCCGTGGACCGGCCCGCGGCGGGTCAGTGGGACAGGCGCGGGCTCGGGGCCGAAACGTGGTCCGATGGTCCGGACGGCAGGGCGCCGCGCCGCGCGTGGCTGATCCTGGCGGGCCACCGGTGGGTAGGCTGAGCCACGTGGATCAAGAAGAGCGAATCGCCATGTTCCTGGATTACGAGAACCTGGCGATCGGCGCCCGCGATCATCTCGGTGGGATGGCGTTCGACCTGCGGCCCGTCGCCGACGCGCTCGCCGAACGCGGGCGCGTCGTCGTGCGCCGGGCGTATGCCGACTGGTCCTACTTCGATGAGGACCGGCGCATGCTGACCCGCTCGCACGTCGAGCTGATCGACATCCCGCAGAAGATGGGCGCGTCCCGCAAGAACGCGGCCGACATCAAGATGGTCGTCGACGCGCTCGAGGCAGCCTTCGAACGGCAGTACATCTCGACGTTCGTGCTGTGCACCGGCGACAGCGACTTCACCCCGCTGGTGCACAAGCTACGGGAACTCAACAAGCGGGTGATCGGGGTGGGAGTCGAGCGCACCACGTCGGCGCTGCTGCCGCCGGCCTGCGACGAGTTCCTGTTCTACGACCGGCTCGACGGGGTGGAGGTGCCGGTGTCCCGGCCGCGACGCGCCCGCCCCGAGCCGGTCCGGGCACCCGAGCCGGTGAAGGTCCCCGAGCCGGTCGTGGAGCCGGTCGTGGAGGAGGCGCCCGCCCGGGACGCCGAGTCGCTTGCGACGCTGGTCGCCCAGACCGTGTCGGGTCTGCTGCGCAGCGCCGACGGCACGGTCACCGCGTCGACGCTGAAACGGACACTGCTGCGTAAGGACTCCACGTTCAGCGAGGCCGACTACGGGTTCCGGGCGTTCGGTGAACTGCTTCGCCACCTGGCCGACGGCAACGTCATCGAACTCAGCGTCGGCCAGGCCAAGGGCGACCCGGAGGTGTCACTGCCCGAACACGGCGACCGGGAGGCCGCGTTCGGGCTGCTCGCGACCGTGGTGGCCGACGTCGGGCCGGTGGCGCTGTCCGCGTTGAAGAACCGGGTGGTGAAAGCGTCGCCGGGGTTCAGCGAGAAGAAGCTCGGCTATCGCAGCTTCCTGCAGTTCGCGAAGGCGGCGGCCACCGCGGGCGCCGTCGAACTGGCCTGGAACCCCGACGCCGACGACTACCTGCTGACCGCACCGTCAGGGCGTTGACGTCCCGGCCGGAGAACTTCCGCCCGATGGTGGCGACTGCACGTCATGGCTTCAACGCGAGTGGCTGAGGACGGCACCGCCAGCCGAATTTTCCGGGGCTGTGTGGATGCGCATTCTACTGTCGAATCCGATGATATCGATGCCGCAGCCCGTGCTGCTGATCCGAGCCTTCGCCGTGCGCGCCCTGGCCTGTGTCGTGCTGGCACTGATGGTCTCCGCCTGCTCTGCCGACCCCTTACCGCAACCGCCCGCACCGGCCGGCGCGGTGGGAATAGAGGTCCCCATGGACCCCATGACCACCGACGAGATAGAACGCTTCTATAACGCGTACGCAGACCTGGTTCCCTGGTTGCGGGAGCACTACCAGCCCTCGTGGGAGCTCAGTACGTGGTACCGCATGCCTGCGGCCACGACGTGGGAGTCGATCGAGGAGCACTACACAGCGGCGCTCGGCCCCGACTGGAAAGTCGACGACAGGTATCGCTATCCCCGATATCCCGTGGACGGGGCGACTGACCTGTCAGGCCGTCACGCGCGGGTATGGAGCAACGGCGACCGGGCGGTGGCGATCATGATCAACCCGGCCGATGCCGACAGCGGCCACATCCTTCACGTGCTGCTACCGGAAGAAGACCGCCGGTAGACTTTCCGCCGGCGCCGTGATCGCCGGCGAGTGGACATCGTCGACATCTGAGCCGTCACTGGGCTCGGCGACGGCCACCCCGAACACCGCGCTTCGCGCCGCCGAATCCGCGAGCGTCGAACCGACCCCAACCCGTGATCTCGAAGTACTGGATGTTTTCCGGGTTGTGGGAACTGATTCGCAGGAAGCTCTGCACCCGTTGGAGCGAGTTGGCTGCGGAGCAGGGCTGTTCGCGGATGATGAGGACGATCCGTATGGCGATCACGTTGATCGGGCAGCCACGATGAGAGGACACAGCGATGACAAGGCAGGGACCTCTTCCTTGCTGTGCGCCCGTCCAGGTGTCCACGACGCGGTTGCAGTCGGTTGAGCCGGCGCCTCCACCGTCACGTGTCCGGTCCGGCGCCGAGGAGTTGGTCGGACTCGACGGCGGATGGTTCCGGATGGGCAGCGACGACGCCTGCGGAGGAGCGCCCGGGTCGTACTCTCCGGCTGTGCTGTCGAAGGAGCTCTTCGCGCGTTTGGTCGAAGCCCAGGGGGCGTCGGATCACCCAGGAGCGTCCCACGCCCGAGCGCTCGGACTGCTTACCGTCTTCAACTCCTTGTGGGAGTTCTACCTCTTGGCCCCGCCCGGAGACGTTCTTGTCGATCGGGATGACGGCGCCCCCGTACCCGCTACCCCTGCCGAACGAGACCTGGCGTTCGTCCAGGCCGCCCGGCGCTTCCCTGAGTTGCGCCACCTGATGCCCGAACGCCCGCCCACCGCCCGCACCTGCCCCCATTGCGGCGGCTCCGGGATGATCACCTTGAACGACGGACGGAACATTTTCTGCGGCCCACCCTGTAACACCAGTGGATGGATAGCCGAACTGTAGGACCGCCTCGCCGCGTCGCTCAAACGCCTTCACATGCCGCCGAGAAAGCGCGCTTGGCCCGGTTTCTACCGTACCCCCTCGGGGTAGGCCGGTACGCGCTGTAGCAGCCGTTGACGACCCAGCGGGCTGCTCCGCCATGGCGCCGGGTGGGGTCGGAGGTTGAACGGCAAGCTCAGGCCGAGGCGCAGGCGATGCAACGGCGGGCGAACGGGCGGGCGGCGAGCCGTTCGGCCGGGATCGGCCGGCCGCAGCCCTCGCAGACGCCGTACGTCCCCGCGCCGACCCGGCGCAGCGCGTCGTCGACCTCGGCGATCCGGTCCCGGGCCGCGGCCAGCAGGGCGGTCAGCTGGGCACGTTCGAAGCCGATGGTGGCGCCCTCCGGGTCGTGCTCGTCGTCGGCGTTGGAGTCCCGGGATGCCGAGAACAGCGCCTCCAGGCTCGCCGCAAGCGTCGTCATCTCCGCCTCGGCGTCGGCGCGCAGCCGCAACAGGTCGTCCCGAACCATCTGTGCACCCTAACCAGGTGGCGGAAGTGTGAGCGGCAGCACCACTCATGCCGGTGGGCTGCGCGCCGATGAGCAGAGGGTGAAGGACACCGCGACGGCCGATGCCGACAGCACCGCTGACCTGCTGCGAGCGCGCAGCGTGGTGAAGTCCGCGGTCATCGTGCTCGCCGCGAGCATGGTCGTCGCGCTCATCTCGTACGCCTGGGATTGGCTCGAGGTTCTTCTCAAGGGCGAGAGCCCGGAGGCGGACGAGTGGTTCGGGCTGATCGGGGTCGCCTGGTTGCCGCTCGCCGTGGCCACCACTGTGCGGCTGCTGCGTTTCAACCGCAGCCTGGCCGTGCGCGCCGAGGAGGCCGTGGAGGCGTTCCGGGACACCGTGCACACCGCGCACGGCTGGGTGTGGAAGGTCGATGCCGAGCTGCGCGTCACCTGGAGCAGCGACGGCGTGACCGAGCTGCTCGGCTACGACACGCGCGAGATCACCGGCCGCGATGTCCGGGAGCTGCTGGGCGACGACCAGGAGCCCGGTGGGCACGCCTTCGACGAGGCCGCACGCCAGGACTGGACCAGCGGCACCACCCACCGCGACGGCACGGTACGTACCCTCAGCAGCACCGCCACCCCGGTGTACGGCACGGACGGCCACATCGTCGGCTATCGCGGCTTCAGCGCCGACGTCACCCTGGAGGCGGCCGCCGCGCTGGCCGATCAGCGGGTGCGGGACGAGAACGCGCAGATCCGGGCCCGGGTCGAGCACAGCATCCGGGAGGAGAACGCGCTGCAGATCGTTCTACAGCCGATCGTCGACCTGGACCGCAACGAGATCGCCGGAATGGAGGCGCTGGCACGGTTCACCGCCGAGCCGTACCGCACACCGGACGTCTGTTTCGGCGAGGCCTGGAAGGTGGGGCTCGGCGTCGACCTGGAGCTGCGTGCCGTGGAGGCGGCCTGCCGGCGGCTTCCCGATCTGCCCGGCCGGGCGTACCTGTCGGTCAACGTCTCGGCGCAGACGATTCTCGACGAGCGTTTCCACGAACTGCTTGCGGGTCTCGGGTCCGCTGCGGGCTCCCTGGTCATCGAGGTCACCGAGCACACCGCTGTCGACAATTACGACATCCTGGCCGAAACCATGCAGCGGGTCCGCGCCACCGGGGCGCGCCTGGCGGTCGACGACGCCGGCGCCGGGTACGCCTCGATGCAGCACATCCTGCGGCTGCGCCCGGACATCGTGAAACTGGACCGCAGCATCATCGCCGACAGCGACCAGGACCCCGCCCGGCGGGCCCTGATCGGCGCGATGAGCAACTTCGGCGCGTCGCTCGGCATGACCGTGGTCGCCGAGGGCGTCGAGACCAGCGGTGAACTCGCCGTTCTCACCGAGGAGGGCCTGAACCACGCTCAGGGTTACCTGCTGAGCAGGCCGGCCGCCGACCCCCGCGTCGACTGGCCGGAACGGCACCTGGCGGCGTGACGGAGCGGGCAACACCGGTAAGACATCGACGGCCATGGACATACAAGCCTCATCGGTGAAGAGTTGGAGCCATGTCTACGAGGCGTACCTTCCTGGTGGCGGGCGCGGTGACAGCCGCCGGCGTCGCCGTCCCCGGCACGGCCGCCGCTGCTGCTCCCGACCGGGAGCTGCAGCGGATCCTCCGTGAGATCGACCCAGCGCGGATCGAGGCGATCGTCCGCAAACTGGTGTCCTTCGGCACCCGGCACACCCTGTCGGTGCAGGACGACCCGAACCGCGGCATCGGCGCGGCCCGCGACTGGATCTTCGCCGAGCTGCAGCGTCACGCCGCCGCCTCCGACGGCCGGATGACCGTCGAGCAGCAGTCGTTCATCCAGCCGGTCTCCCCGCGGATCCCGGCCCCGACCCGGATCACCAACGTGATCGCCACCCTGCGGGGCAGCGTCACCCCCGAACGCATCTACGTGGTGACCGGCCACTACGACTCCCGGGTCACCGATGTGATGGACGCGGTCAAGGACGCCCCGGGCGCCGACGACGACGCGTCCGGCGTTGCGGTGATCATGGAGCTGGCCCGGGTGCTGGCCACCCGCCGGCCGGAGTCGACGCTGGTGTTCGCCGCGGTCGCCGGCGAGGAGCAGGGCCTCTACGGCTCCGACCACATGGCCCAGCAGTACCGGGACGCGGGCGCCGACATCCAGGGCATGTTCAGCAACGACATCGTCGGCACCGGCAACGCCCACGACGGCACCCGCAACGACCCGCGGACGGTCCGGCTGTTCGTCGAGGGCGTACCGACTTCGGAGACCGCCGCGGAAGCGACCACCCGCAAGAGCACCGGCGGCGAGAACGACGGTCCCTCCCGGCAACTGGGCCGCTTCGTCAAACAGGTCGAGCCGGACGGCATGAACGTGCGGGTCGTCTGGCGCCGCGACCGCTACCTGCGCGGCAGCGACCACATCTCGTTCCTGCTGCGCGGCTATCCCGCCGCCCGCTTCACCGAGCCGCGCGAGAACTTCAACCACGAACATCAGGACGTACGGGTGGAGAACGGCATCCAGTACGGCGACCTGCCGGAGTTCTGCGACTTCGGGTACATCGCCCGCGTCGCACGGGTCAACGCCGCCGCACTGTGGTCGCTGGCGCAGGCACCCGGCACCCCGAAGGGCGTGGTCATCGACACCACCCGGCTGACCAACGACACCACCCTGCGCTGGCAGATGGGCACCGAGCCGGACCTGGCCGGATACGAGGTGGTGTGGCGCGAGACGACCGCCCCCGACTGGCAGCACTCGCTGTCGGTCGGCAAGGTCGGCACGATCACCGTCGACCTGTCCAAGGACAACGTCTTCTTCGGCGTACGGGCGGTCGACTCCACCGGCCACCGCAGTCCGGTCGCCGCCCCGAAACCGTCGTCCTGACTCCCGGCCGGACGATCACCGGCCGAGTGGGATCCGGCTCAGACGTTCGCGGGCCGCCTTGGCGGCCAGGAGCACGTTCACCGACAGATCGCCGAGCCATTTCGACTCGGCCGGCATGGACACCAGCACGAGGGCGCCGAACAGCAGGTAGTAGGGGAGTATCAGGACCCACAGCGGCCCGAGTATCTGGTCGTCGCGTAGCGGGCCGAGCACCACCCGGTTCAGCGCGCTGACGAGCGCCGCGGTGACGGCAAGGGCGAGCAGCGTCGTGAGACCCGGCCGGTGCGTCACCGCCCAGAGCGGCTGCGCCACCGGGTCGGCGAGGAGCAGGAAGACCGGCACACCCAGCAGGACGCGCACGATGCCCGGCACACCCCGGCGCCGGCGAACCTCCGGTACCGGCGGCGAGTGGCGCCCCAGGTGTTCTTCGAACGGTTTGGTCCCGGGGTAGGGACTCCCCGGATCCGGGCCGCGGAATCCCGGCGGGATGCGATGGAAGTAGCTCTCCGGCCGGCCGGAGCGGATCTCGGCCTGCCGCCAGTTCCCGGTGCCACCGCAGGCGTCACAGGGCCGTTCGGCGAGCGTCTGCGGCTGCCGCACGTCACCCGGCACGTACAGCAACCAGCCGGTGCCGTCGCAGTCGTAGCACTCGCCGTTACCGAGCGGCACCATCTGCGGGCGGTGGAACGCCGGTATCGAGTCGATCCGCGGAACCACGTAATCACTGGTGGAGAGCCCGGTGTAGAGATTGGCGCCGGGTTGGCGCCGTTGCCACTCGAGATGGAGCGCGCGCCGTTCCTGCTCCGCCTCGGCGGCGGTCTCGAAGAAGACCTGGAGGTGGTTCTTGACGATGCCGTTCGGGTTCTGCACAGCGGGCGGAATCGGTTGACCCGGCCGGTACGGGAACCCGGCGAACCGTTCCCGGCGCCACGCGTTCACATGGTGGTGGTAGATCTTCGTGGCCGGCGACGCCCATACGTCCATCGACAACCTCCCTTGTGAGGGACGCTAGGCGAGGATCCCGGAGGTCGTGGATCGAGCGTTCGGGCATCAGCCGTTGCCGATCATGTACCCGGCGCCGCCGACCTGCTGACGGTTTCCGGCACCCTGCGAGATCAGTTGACGCGGATGGACCGGATGGAGTTGCCCCAGAGCATGCGCTCGATCGGTGACGTGGCGGTCGAGGGGTCCGTGGCCGCGCCCGGAGCCAGCAGCAACGGCACGTAGTGGTCGGCGGTGGGGTGGGCGATGTGCGCACCGGGCGCCTTGGTGCGGTAGTCGGTCAGCGCGTCGACGTCGCCGCGCCGCAGGGCGTCGGCGGCCCACTCGTCGAAGGCCTCGGTGTAGCCGGCCAGAGCCGGGTTACGCATGACGGCGAAGCTGTGCGTCATGAAGCCCGACCCGATGACGAGGATGCCTTCCTCGCGCAGCCCGCGCAGCCGGCGCCCGAGATCGAACGGTTTACCCGCTGAGCTGGTGTTCATGGCATCCTCCGGGCCTGCGCTGATACTTAAAGCTTTAAGTCAACGTACGCACAGAATGCTTGAACCTGCAAGTGTTCGAGAGTGTGCCCCGCCACCCGGGCATGTTCGGCGGCGTGAAAGCGTTCCCTCTCACGACGACGAAAAGAGGTGCAGCACGATGAGCACGCAGAAGGCCATCCTGGCCGGCGGTTGTTTCTGGGGCATGCAGGACCTGATCCGCAAACGTCCCGGAGTGGTCTCCACCCGTGTCGGCTACACCGGCGGCCAGGTGGCGAACGCGACGTACCGCAACCACGAGGGCCATGCCGAGGCCATCGAGATCGTCTTCGACCCGGCGGTCACGTCGTACCGGGACCTGCTGGAGTTCTTCTTCCAGATCCACGACCCGAGCACGAAGAACCGGCAGGGCAACGACATCGGTACGAGCTACCGGTCGGCGATCTTCTACGAGACCGACGAGCAGAAGGCGATCGCCGAGGACACCATCGCCGACGTCGACGCGTCGGGGCTGTGGCCGGGCAAGGTGGTCACCGAGGTGACCGCGGCCGGACCGTTCTGGGAGGCCGAGCCGGAGCACCAGGACTACCTGGAGCGCATCCCCGACGGCTACACCTGCCACTTCGCGCGCCCGAACTGGAAACTGCCGCGTCGCGCCCAGTGACCGTCCCTCGCTGACGCCCTGCCCGGTAGTGCCAGCACTACCGGGCATTGGGCAGCCTGCCGCAGTGCCCCGGCCCGGGGATTTCGCAACGATCAATGCATGACGACCGACACCACCACCACTTCCACGAAGGTACGGGCACTGCGCGGAACCGCACTCGTGCTGACCGCGACCGTCGCCCTGGCCGGCCCGGGAACCGCTGCCGCCGCAGCCGTGCGGCCGCCCGCCGACCCGGCGATGCGCGATGTCGCCCGTCACGTACTGAAGCTCGGTGTCCCCGGATATGCGGCCCGTATCGACGACGGCCGCCGGGTCGCGGTGACGGCCGCTGGGGTGGCCGACCGCCGGACGGGACGGCCGATGACCGGCCGGGACCAGTTCGAGATCGGCAGCAACACCAAGACGTTCACCGCGGTCCTGGCCCTGCAACTGGTCGACCGGGGACAGCTGGAACTGGACGCGCCGATCGAGCGGTATCTGCCCGGCGTGGTACCGGACGGGCGCCACATCACCGTCCGGATGCTGCTCAACCACACCAGCGGCCTGTTCAACTACACCGCCGACCCGGACTTCCTCACCGAGGCCCGGCAGAACCCGCAGCACGTGCACACCGAACAGGAACTGCTCGACGTGGCGTTCCGGCACGACCCCGACTTCGCGCCCGGCACGGACTGGTCCTACTCCAACACCAACTACACCGTGATCGGGGTGCTCCTGCGCGTACTGACCGGAAAGAGCCTTCCCGATCTGGTACGCGAGCGCATCGCCGCTCCGCTGGGGCTGCGGCACACCTACTTCGCCGACCCGCGCGCCACCGGCACGGGGCGCGGCTACGCGCACGGGTACGCCATCACGTACGCCGGTCCGGAGCCCGGCTGGACCGACGTCTCGGCCTGGCCGCTCGGCGGGTTCGCGGGCGCGGCCGGTGCGATCATCTCCACCCCGGCCGACCTGTCGCGCTTCTTCTCCGCCCTGCTGCGCGGTGAACTGCTGTCAGCCGGGCAGCTCGCGCAGATGAAGACCACCGTCGCGCTGCCGGCCGACTTCGGCAAGGGCGGTTACGGACTGGGCCTGATGCGTATCGACTCGCCGTGCGGCAGTGTGTGGGGCCACGGCGGCGACACGCTGGGCCATCACAGCAGCGCGGTGACGACCGCCGACGGACGCCGCAGCGCCGTCACCGACGTCACCGCCAACCTCGGCGACGCCGCCCCCAACGACGGCGTAGCCAGGTTCGTGCGGGTCGTGACGGCCGCCGACACGGTCGCCATCTGCCGGATGCTGGGGAAGCCCGCCCCGGCCGATGTCCTCGCCGCCCTGCACGGCGAACCCGCCGGCAGCTGAGAGGGGCGCTCTCAGCACCCCACCGCGGTGAGTACGACGTGGTCCTCCCGGACGTCGCCGACCATCGCGAACTCCGACCGGTCGGCATCCATGCAGAAGGCCAGATCCGCGGAGAGATCGACGACTTCGGACGCGGGCCGCCGGGCATAGGAGCGAGCATGCTCGGCGGCGCCCGCCCGGATGCCCTCCACCAGATCATGGAGTGCGGGTGCCGACCCGCGGAGCAGGGCGTCCAGGTGTCGCGCGCAGGCCCGGTCCTCAGACGTCCGGCCGGTGCGGAGCAGGGTCCATGGCCGGCCGGCGTGGTTGCCGGCGATCCACCGGGCGGTGGCACCGACGTTGCGCGCCGACACCGCGAGCAGTGCCGCCGGATCCGGGCACCGGGTGAGCCCGAGCGTGCCGTTCGAGGTCGCCTGAACCAGACGCCGGCCATCGACCGGGGCCGTCGACATCTCGTACGGCGAGTTGCCCAGGTCGAAGTCGGCGGGTCGCAGCCCACCGGTCTCCCCGGCGAGAAGCCGATCCGGGTGCCGTCGCCGCAGAGCCCGTCCCGCCCGGGCCGACGGCGCGCACGCGATGTCCGTCACGCCTCGTTCGAACGCGACCGCAGCCGTCGTGAAAGCGCGGATGACGTCGATGACGACGACGACCCGGCCGCCCGGGATCGGGTCGTCCATTCCGATGATCGACACGGCATCGCATCCTCCGACGTCACCGTCCGGGCAGCAACGGGATTTCCGGATCCGGGGCCCGTGCCGGGTTCCCGGCCGGTGCCGGGGGATTCGTTCCCCCGGCACCGATGAGTTCCGGGAGGTCGCACGGTCCACCTTCCGGAACCGACTACCCGGGAGCGCTCATGACCTCGATCCAGCCCATCGTCAGTACGCCCGACCTGCACCGGCTGCGCGCCTTCTATGAGAAGGTGCTCGGCGCGACCCAGACCCTCCGGGTACCCGGGGACGGCCCGGAGTTCTACGTCGAGCTACGGATCGGCGCGACCACGCTGGGGCTCGTGCAGAAGGACGACACCCTGATCGGCGAACCCGTGCGGATCATCCTCAGCGCCGGCGTCGCGGACGTCGACGCGCTGCTCCCGGCGGTCGAAGCAGCCGGAGGCACCGTGCCCGGAGGAGCCAACGACATGCCGTGGGGCCAGCGGGTAGCGCACGTGCTCGACCCCGACGGCAACATGCTCAACCTGACGAAGTGGCTCTGAACGCGGCCCGCCGTCAGCCGCGTACCAGCGCGTCGTACATCTCGGCGAAACGGGCGCGCCGTTGTGCGTAGTGCTCCAGGTGCGCCGGCCGGGGCTCGTATGTCGTACCGGTCGCCCGGGACGCTCGGGGTACGTCCGGGGCCAGCACGTCGAGGGCCAGCAGTGCCGTGCCGCGCTGGGTGGCGCGCCGCCGGGTCACGTGGGTGACGGGCCGCCCCAGCACGTCGGCGAGGATCCGCAGCCACTCCGGCTGGTCGTTGCTGACCCGGCCGGCGGCGGCGACCTGCACGATCTGCGGCGCGGCCGGGTGCAGCTGGTCGGCGACCCGCGCGTACGTCATGGCGACGCCCTCGAGGATGCCGCGGAACAGCGAGTCGGCGTCGGTGGCCGCGGACACCCCGTGGAACGTGGCGCGTGCTTCGCCGGCCCAGCCGGGCGCGCGTTCACCGGTGAGGTACGGCAGCACGAGTGGCGTGGCGTCGTCCGGTGGCGCGGCGAGCACGGCCGCCGGAGCCGGGCCGAGCCGCAACGTGGCCTGTGCCCAGCTGACAGCGCGGCCGACGTCGTTGATCGCCCCGCCGAGCAGTGTCCGTCCCGCGTCGACCCGGTAGTTCCACAAGCCGGACGGCAGGGGCTCGGCGGGGCCGTCGAGCAGTACCCGCAGCGCGCCGCTGGTCGCCGTCGCCGCGGTGAGGACGGTGGCGTCGGTCGCGCCGGCTCCGATGTTGCTGGCGAAGCCGTCGGTGATGACCGGGAACCACGCGGCCCGGGCCAGGGCCGGCCAGCGTGCGGGGGTCACCGACGTGGCCGGGCGGTCCATGTCCCGTGGCGCGGAGAACAGCCCGGGGCCGGTCCCGGCCGCGGCGAGCAGCTCGGTGTCGAGTTCGCCGGTGCGACGGTCGAGCAGTCCGGACCACGCCACCGTCGACGTCCCGGCGAGTGGCAGCCCGATGAGCCGGGCCAGGACGTACTCACCCAGCGACCACCAGGCCGCGGTGCCCGCGACGACGCCGGGTTGCGTCGCCTGGAGCCAGCGCAGCCGGGGAGCGTGGTAACTGGTGTGCAGACGGGTGCCGGTGCGCTGCTGAACCGCCTGTTCGTCGAGCTCCTCCCGCAGCGCCGTGACAGCGCCCGCACTACGCGAGTCGGCGTAGGTGAGGCAGGGGGTGAGCGGGCGCCCGGCCGCGTCGACCGCGATCAGCGAGGCGGCGAAGGTGTCCATCGCGACGCCGGCGATACGGGTACCGATCCGCCGGTCGCCGGTCAGCGCGTCGAGGATCCGTTCGATCTCCGCGGTCACCTGGTCGGGATCGATGATCGAGGTTCCGTCGGGAGCGACCGTGAAGGCGTGCGGAATCTTGTGCTGCAGACCTCGGACCCGCCGGCCGGTGGCGTCGTGGACTCCGCCGCGGCTGGCGGTGGAGCCGACGTCGAGCGCGAGTACCAGCGGGTCAAGGGCTGCGTCGAGGGTGACGTCGTCGATGTCGTCGATCCTGGTCATCGAAGTACCTCATACCCAGCCGCCGCGATCGGAACACGTGACGCCTGGCGGGCGTCAGAGGGCCCGATCGAAGACGATCATGTCGTGGCCGTCCCCGTGATAGCCGTCCACCGGCCCGGTCACCGTGAAGCCCATACTGCGATGGAACGCGATCGAGCCGGTGTTCACCGGAGCGGTGATGGCGCCCACCCCGGTGCATCCGGCTGCTCGGGCGCGGGCGAAGAACTCCTCGTACAGACGCCGGCCGAGGCCGGAGCCGCGGGCGGTGGGCGCGACACCGACGAAGTGGATGTAGGCGCGACCGGTCAGCGACGGCGAGTGCAGGCCGACGAGGAAACCGGCGAGCGCACCGCCGGAGTCCCGCGCGATCAGGCTCGTACGGTGGAAATGGTCGAGGAACAAGCGCGGCAGGGAGCCGGCGATCGGGCGTCCCCACCAGTCGTCGACCACCGCGATGATCTCGTCGTAGTCAGCGGGCCGTGCGGTGCTCAGGTCCAGATCCATGATCGTGATCCTGGCCGGGAGCCGGCGACGGTGTCGAGCCGCCTCGCGCTGCCGGCGTAACGTGACCGCATGCATGCGACCCGGGTCACCCGATACATCGGCGCGCCGCGTGACACCGTCTACCAGGCTCTGATCGACGCCGACGCGATCGGCCGGTGGCGCGTGCCCGACGGCATGACCGGTCATGTCCACGAGTTGGAGTTCGAGACGCCGGACCCGGCGATGCGCGGCATCATGACGATGACCACGACACTGACCGACGCCGGTGACGGCACCGAGGTCACCATCGAGCACCACGGCATCCCCGACGCCGTCACGCCCACCGACAACGAGGCCGGTACCCGCATGGCCCTGGACGCCCTCGACCGGCTGCTGAGCGGACGCCGCCCGGTCTGATCAGTGGCCGGCGCCGGGGAGGGCGAACTCGGCCCACACGTGTTTGTCGCTCGCGGTCGCGTACCAGCCGACCTGTTCGGCGAACCGTTCGGCCAGATGCAGCCCCAGCCCACCGGTACCCGGCGCACGCGGCACACCGGTGACGGGCACGGCACCGGGTTCGTTGTCGGCCACGTCCAGGATCAGGTGGCCGTCCGCGCGCAGCAACGCCACGACGGTGGGTGGACGGCCGTGCCGCAGGGCATTGCCGGCCAGTTCCGTGGCCACCAGGATCAACCGTTCCGCGAGCTCCTCCAGGGCAGCCGGATCCGGTACGGCTCTCGCGGCAACCGCCTGCTGCAACGCGATACGCAACTGCCGCAACTGCGGCGGTTGATCCAGTACCCAGCGGGCTATCTCCTCATCGATGCCTTGCGGGCGTCGCTTCTTCCACCCCGTCATGTACCCCAAGTGCCCGCTGCGGCCGCAATGATGCCCGCCGGTCGGTGTCCCCGTAGGATCCGAGGGTGAAGAACTCGCCGGCCCCCGGCCAACCCGCCATGGGCGTCACGTCGCCGCCGGACGGCGGGCCGGCCGCCGATGACGATCTGCGGGCACTGTTCGGGCAGTCGACCGCCGTTTTCGCGTCGCTGGCGGGACCCGAGCACGTGGTCGAGACGGCCAACCCGGCCTTCTTCGCCGCCATCGGTGAGGACCGCGCCCGTACCGGAACCACGATCGTCGCCCTGATGCCGGAACTCGCCGATCAGGGCTTCATCGCGCTGCTGGACGAGGTCTACCGCACCGGGGAGCCCTACACCGGCCGGGACCGCAGGATCGTACTGGGCGCCGGAGCGCACAGCCGGGAGGCGTTCTTCGACTTCACGTACGAGCCGCGGCGCAACGCCGACGGCCACGTGACCGGCATCCGGGTGATCGGGGTGGAGACTACCCAGATCAAGCAGGCACAGCGGCTGATGGCCGAGCATCGTGCCCTGTTGGAGGAGATCGCCCGTCAGGCGCCCCTGCCCGAGGTTCTCGACGGGATGGCCCGCAGCATCGAGGAGCTGGCACCGCAGGAGGTGCTGGTCTCCGTTCTGCTCGCCGACCCCGACGGCCGGCATCTCCGCCACGGTGCGGCACCGAGCCTGCCCGGTTTCTACAACGAGGCGATCGACGGGATCGCCACCGGCGAGGGCGTCGGCTCCTGCGGCACCGCGGCGTACCGGCGCGAGCCGGTCATCGTCACCGACATCGCCACCGACCCGTTCTGGGACGATTTCCGGGATCTCGCCGGGCAGGCCGGGGTGGCGGCCTGCTGGTCCATGCCGATCCTGGCCCGCGACGGCGGCCTGCTGGGCACGTTCGCCATGTACCACCGCACTGCCCGCGTCCCGCAGGACAGTGACCTCGCGCTGGCCCGGCTCTTCGCCGGCACCGCGGCGCTCGCCATCGAGCGCCACCGCATCGAGGAGGAGAAGGCCGCCGCCGAGGCACGCGCCAGGGCGGCCCACGACGCCCTGACCGAGGTGGTCCGCGCGGAACGGCAACTGCGGGCCGAGGCCGAGCAGCGCGCCGCGGCCGCCGCGGAACTTGCCGGCCGGATGCGGGCCGCGGCCATCGCCCAGGCCACCCTGCCGCATCCCGAGCACTGCCAGCTGGGCGGCGCCCAGGGATGCACCGCCCCGGCCGAGATCAAGGTCGCCGACTCGTGGGGCGACGCGGCGTGGGGCTGTCCGGAGCACGTCGAGGAAGCGATCCTCAACGTCCGGTCGGTGTTCATCGCCAGTGAGGAACTCGGCGGTCTCGGGGCCTATCTCCGCCGCTGATGGCCGGTGGCGGGCCTGCTCACCGGCACGTGCGGACCCTCGGCGCGGGGGTTCGCTGTCACGGCTGCCGGGCGTAGTCGAGCATCGCCCGGGTGACCTCGTGCAGGAACGCCGTGGCGGCGGTCGCCTGGTCGGGTGTCATCCGTGCGGCGGCTGCCTCGATGCGTTGCAGCAAGGGGAGCAGCGCCTCGACCGCCCGCTGATGGGTGTGGTCGGCCGCGACTACGGTCTGCCGGCGCCGGTCGGAGGGGTGCGGCACCCGCCGGGCGTGACCGGCGGCCTCCAGCCGGTCGACGAGTGTGGTGGCCGAGGGCGACCGGATCCCGAGGCGGTGCCCGAGCTCGGTGGGTCCGAGCCCGTCAGGGCTGCTGAGCAGGTGATCCAGCGCTATCGCGTCGGTGACGCCGACGCCCAGCCGGCGGGCGAGTCCCTGGGTGGCTTCGCCGTTGGCGCGCAGCATGTCCCGGACGGCGAGGGCGATGTCGCTGTGGGGGGCGTCCGGGGGAGTGATCACAGGAAGATCATAAACCGCTCAGGTAACGAGACAATCTAACTACTCGCGTGTGAAGATTCATGACCATGGAGACGAATCCTCGGCCTCACCCCGTTGCCGTGACCACGCCCCTGCCCCTGAAGATCGAAGACCTTCGCAGCCGGGTCCAGGAGACGATCGAGGAGTTCCTCACCACCCGGGCACGCCTGCTCACCGAGGTCAGCGACGACTGCATGCCGCTGGTCCATTACATCGCCGACCTCATGAACGGCGGCAAACGGCTGCGCGCCGCGTTTTGCTACTGGGCGTGGCGCGCCGCCGGCGGCGCCGACGAGCCGGGCATCGTCGCCGCGGCCGCCGCCCTCGAGTTCTTCCAGGCCGCGGCTCTCATCCACGACGACATCATGGATGCCTCCGACACCCGGCGCGGCGCTCCCGCGATGCACCGCCGCTTCGCCGGCCTGCACCGCGACAACGGGTGGGCCGGCGACGCCGACCACTTCGGTGTCTCCACCGCCGTACTCGCCGGAGATCTCTGCCTGACCTGGAGCGACGAGCTGTTCACCGGCAGCGGCCTGCACCCCGCCGCTGTCACCCGCGGCCGGCCCGTCTTCGACCGCATGCGGACCCAGCTCATGGGCGGGCAGTACCTCGACCTGCTCGAACAGGCCACCGCCGGCCGGCGGCCGCAGGGTGCGCTGCAGCGCGCCCGCCGGGTCGTGCACTACAAGAGCGCCAAATACACCGTCGAACACCCGCTGCTGCTCGGCGGACGGCTCGCCGGTGCGGGCGAGGACCTGCTGACCGGGTTGTCCGCCTTCGGCCTGCCGCTCGGCGAGGCGTTCCAGCTGCGCGACGATGTCCTCGGCGTGTTCGGTGACACCGGCCGGACCGGCAAACCCGCCGGCGACGACCTTCGAGAAGGCAAACGTACGGTCCTGATCGCGCTGGCCCTCGACCGGGCCCGCACCGCCGAGCAGGCCACGATCCGGGCGCTGCTCGGCGACCCCGATCTCGACGCCGGCGGGGTCGGCGCTCTGCGGCAGGTCATCGTCGGCACGGGTGCCCTGGCCGCGGTCGAGGACATGATCGCCGGCCTGCTGCAGCGGTCGTTGTCCGCGCTGGACGGCCTGCCGGTCGACGAGAACAGCCGGTCCGTGCTCGCCGCGCTCGCGCAGGCCGCCACCGGCCGTACCTCCTGACGGCCTCTACCGCAGCAGCCGCACGAACACCTCGGCCAGTGCGGTCGCCGCGTCCTCCGGTGACCCGGTGGGCAGCACGATGTGGCTGACGGTCAGCCGGACGACGGACTCGCCGGCGACCGCCACCACGGCCGCGTCGGTGCCGGGCAGGTGCGCGGCCGCCCACTCCTCGATCACCGCGCGGGCGGCCGCGAGCACCAGACCGGACCGGGTGGTGAGGTACGGCAGCAGTTCGTCGGCGCCGCCACGTGCGCTGGTCAGGATGGATCTGATCAGCGGGTTACGGGCGGCCTCGGTCAGCGTGTACGAGATGGCCGCGTACCCGGCGGCGCGAACGTCGGCACCGTGATCCAGCAGGAGGGTACGAACGGTGGACGTGAACTGCTCGATCTCGCGTACCGCCAGTGCCTCGGCCAGCCCGGTCCGTCCCTCGAACTCGTTGTAGACCGTCTGCCGGCTGACTCCGGCGGCACGGGCCACATCGGCCATGCGGACCTTGTCCCAGCCGTGGGCCACGGCAAGGTCACGGGCCGCGCTCACCAGCGAGTCGCGGAGCCGGGCGCGGGTGGCGTCGCGGTACGAGAGGGTGGTGTCCATGGCCCGGCCAGTCTAGGACCTCCCGGCACGGGCAGGCCGATAGCCGGCGGCGGTGTTGGCGAGGCCCGCGTCTCCGCCGTAGTGGGCCAGCACCCGTGGATCCATGACGCGCCGCCAGAGCGGCGGAATCAAGGCGGTCAGCAGCATGGTGGCGTACCCGGCCGGCAGCTGCGGCGAGACGTCGAAACTGCGCAGCGCCTGGTAGCGGCGCAGCGGGTTGGCGTGATGATCGCTGTGACGCTGCAGCTGGAACAGGAACACGTTGGTGGTGAGACGGTCGCTGTTCCAACTGTGCCGGGGATCGACCTTCTCGTACCGTCCGGCGGCGTTGCGCTGACGCAGCAGCCCGTAGTGCTCCAGGTAGTTGACCGCCTCCAGCACCGAGAATCCGACCACGGCCTGCAGGATCAGGAACGGTACGACCCCGAGGCCGAAAGCCCACGTCAGCGCCGCGAAGAGGACGACCGTCATGGCCCAGGCGTTGAGGATGTCGTTGCCCGGGCGCCACGGACTGCGCCCGCGCAGCCGGTGCCGGGACGTCTCCAGGCGCCAGGCCGAGCGCAGGCTGCCGGCGACGGTCCGCGGCCAGAAGCGCCAGTAGCTCTCGCCCAGCCGGGAACTGGCCGGGTCCTCAGGGGTGGCGACACGCACGTGGTGGCCGCGGTTGTGTTCGACGAAGAAGTGGCCGTAACCCGTCGGGGCCAGCGCGATCTTCGACAGCCACCGCTCGACGGTCTCCCGTTTGTGGCCGAGCTCGTGGGCGGTGTTGATGGCGATGCCGTTGACCAGCCCGGCGGTCAGCACCAGCCCGGCGGCGCCCACGACACCCGGGTCACGGGTCCAGGCGGCACACGTCACCGCGAGGGCGCCGTACTGGGCGGGCAGGAACAAATAGGTGATCCAGCGGTAGTAGGGGGAGGCCTGCAGGGCCGGGACGGCCTCCTCGGGCGGGTTGGCGCGGTCGTCGCCGACGAGCAGGTCGATGACGGGAATCAGGCCGAGGATGACCACCGGCGTCAGCCACCATGCCCACGCCGATCCCGTGGCGGTGCCGATGAGCAGCGCGGTGAAGGGAAGGGCGGGGACCACGAGGGCGAGGGGCCAGAGCGGGCGCTTGGTGTCGCGCCACAGTGTTGCGTCGACGTCCATGGGCCAATCGTTTACACGAAAGCCATCCGTGTCAATACACCTGCTTCGGAGCTGCGAGAATATCGTTGTCGTCAACGGGCGCCGGCATGGCCGGATGGAGTCGGAGGTTGCCGTCCTGCGCCCGGCGATGCACGCCTCCTCCCGAGTTCCGTGAGGAGAGGGCTGACCGATCAGATGGAGGCCGAGGACCGGGAGCCGGTACGGCCACGCGGTGCGAACAGGGCGGCGTACCGCACGGGGCAGGCGCCGGCTGCCGGACGACGCCGGTGAGGGCTATCGTTGATCGAGCTCGGCGGCGGTCATGGCGCCCCGGTCGCGCAGCCAGTCCGCAAGCCTCCCGGCGTCGCTGCGGTGCGCCGCGTCCAGCGGGGTCAGCCGTTCCCAGCCGGGGATCCGGTTGAGCTCGGCGCCCTCGTCGAGCAGAGAAGCCGCCGCCGTTTGCTGTCCGCCGTGGCAGGCGCCCCACAGCGCGTCGCTGATCTCGGCGGGCGCCGGGCGTCGCGGGCCGGTGAGGCAGTCGTGCAGCCGGTCCATCAGGCCCAGGGCCGCCGCGTGCCACAGGGTGGTGCGCGCCCCGCGTTTGACCAGTCGTCGCGCGGCCCGCCATTGGGCGAACGCGACCGCGTCGTCCAGCGGTGTCCCGCCGCCGATCACCGCGCCGGGGGCGTCGATGTCGGCGCCCGCGTCCAGCAGCGCGTCCAGGGCATCGACGTCGTCACAGCTGGCCGCCCAGTGCAGCGGGGTCTCGGTGTGCGGCCCGATGAACCGGGCGTCCACCTCGGCGCCCGCGGCCACCAGCGCCGTCACCGTGGCGACGGCATCCGGGAAGTGCCCCGGCCAGTCGGTCACCACATGCAACAGACTCCGTGACGTCGTGCCGTCCTCGTCCACCAGCCGGGCCGTCGCCAGCCGGGGATGCTCGGCGAGCAACTCGCGCAGCACACCCCGGTCGCCGGTGCGGATCGCCCTGACGGCGGACGCGGCGACCGGATGCGCGGCGTCGAGGACCAGCATGTCGCCACGTGCTGTCACATCGGCAACCCTAGTCCTGCAGCGGCCAGACCTCGACCACGCCGCCGGCGACCGCGCAGGGAGCCTGCGACGCCAGCTCGACGGCGTCGGCGAGCGTCGGTGCCTCAATGACGGCGAACCCCGCCACCGGAAGGCCGGAGGACAGGAACGGCCCGGTCTTCGTGATCGTCCCGGTGGCCTGGTGATTGCGCACCTGCACCGGCTCCCCGGCGCGGCCCATGACGACCCCGCTGCGCTGCAGCCGCGCGTCGTGCTCGTGCGCCGCGTCCCGCGTCGCCGCGTCGGTGCTGTCGTAGCCGGCCTGATCGCCGTATCCGATCGTCACGAACCTCATAGCCGTGGCCCTTTCCTCAGACTGATTGTATTTTGCAACTGGTCCAACCGTAGGCAAACCAATTGCAAATCGCAACCGGATCGAGGTGTCATCCGCTCAGCGACTGACGGGCCGGAGCACCGGTGCGGTCAAAGGTGGTGGTGTACCAGCCGGTCGAGGGCGACCGGCCGCCCCGGTCATTCGTACGGGTCCGGCAGATTGATGACGACGACCAATGCGCACGCCATCGCCAGCAGCCAGCCGGCCATGACATACAGCGGCAGGGTCTGGTGCCGCGCGGAGCCGGGTCCGAGGCGGCGGTGCTCGAGCGCCCGCCCGGTGACGACCGTGGCCACCAGGACCGCGACGGTCAGCAGGAAGACCAGAAAGGTGTTGCGATCGAATCGGGTGACGGCGGCTGCGCCGGCGTAGACGCCCACCATGATCAGGGTGACTGTCCACCGGACCGACGGGATCCGGGACATCCACCACCAGCACAGCCAGATCGGCACAACGGTGATCACCGCGAACATGGACAGCACGACACATCGTGGCCCATCCGGGTGGCCCATGCTGTCCCGTCGGCCACGCAGCCTTCGACGGCGGCGGACACGCTCTGCAGGAGGTGACACCTGTCGAGGCCGGCACCGACCGCGGACACCCGAGATCTGCCGAACAGTGTGTGAAGGAGGAGGGCAGGTAGCAGCATCAGGCACTGGCTTCAAGGAGTTGGTGGGCAACACGCCGGCCCTTCCTCGAGCCGACGCTCGAAGTCCAGCAGCGGGGGAGCCACGATGTCGCAATGTGCACCGGTTCGGTCTGGAGCAGCCCGGTCGGGCGCGTACCGGAGACTGGTCGCGATCGAACGAGTCCTGCTGGACCCCGAGGCCCGCACGTTCAGCCGGGTGCTGGCACCCGGCGGGTCCGGTTCGCTGCTGCTCGATGTCACGGTGGCGGCCGGTGCCCGGGTGCCGGCCCGGCTGATCCACCGCTTCGATGTGTCCGGAACCGCCGACCGGACCGTGCGTGGCGCTGCGACGGAGGTCGACCGGCGTGAACCCCTGCGCCTCAGCCCTCCGCTGCGGGGCAACGGATACGCCGTGTACGGATGCTGCCGCCCGCCGTTCGTGCACCGCCTGGCCGTCATGGAACTCGGCGGCAGCACGTTCGCGGCCCAGCGGTACGCGATCGACTTCGTCCGGACCAACGGCGGTGTGGCCAGTTACGCCGGTGACCAGGACCGTAACGAGAGCTACTTCATCTTCGGCGACGGCGTCACGGCGGTGGCCGACGGCCGGGTGCTGGCGGTCCGGGAGGGCGTGCCCGCGAACACGCCGCAGAAGCTACCGCCCCGCACCGGACCCGGAAACCTGACCGGCAACTTCGTGATCCAGGACCTCGGCGGCGGGGCGTACGCGCTGTACGCCCACATGCAGAGCGGCAGCCTGCGGGTCCGGCCGGGGGACCGGCTCACCCGTGGGCAGACGATCGGCCTGGTCGGCAACAGTGGCAACTCGACCGAGGCGCACCTGCATTTCCACGTGGTCGACAGCCCGAACCTGCCGTTGGGCGTGGCCGGCGACAGTGTTCCGTACACGTTCGACCACTTCCGGCTCCAGAACCGGATCACCGGGCTGGACGGCGAACCGGAGGCGCCGGTACGGGTGGCCGCCCCGTCCGCACCGGACCGGACCGGGCAGTACCCGCTCACCGGCGACATCGTCGATTTCCGGTGAAGCCGGCGGCCGGAGGTGCCGAGGCTTCCACGGATGTCCTCGTGGCCGGTGCCGGCCCGACCGGCCTCACGCTGGCCTGCGAGCTCGCCCGTCGTGGCGTGGCGGCGCGGATCGTCGACCGGGTGCCGGAGTTCCCCACCGGCTCCCGGGGGAAGGGACTGAGCCCACGCAGTCAGGAGGTGCTGGACGATCTGGGGGTCGCCGGCCGGATCCTGGCGTCCGGTGTCAGCCACCTCCGGCACCGCAAGTACCAGGGGACCGAGGTGATCGCCGAGGTCGATCCGCAGGCCGGTCAGCTGCCCACGCCGGACGTCCCGTACCCCGCGGCCCTGATGATCCCGCAGTGGCGGGTGGAGCAGATCCTGCGCGAGCGGCTGGAAGCCCTCGGCGTCACCGTCGAACGGGGCGCCGAGCTGCGCGACTTCCAGCAGGACGCCGATGGAGTGACCACGACGGTCGGTGAGGAGCGGATCCGGGCCCGGTACCTGGTCGGCTGCGACGGTGGCCGGAGCACCGTCCGCAAGGCGCTCGGCCTGCCGATGCGGGGCGAGACACCGGACATGCAGGTCATGGCCGTCGGTGACGTCCGGGTCGAGGGGCTCGGCCGCGACGCCTGGCATCAGTGGTTCACCAACGACGGGTCGTCATGCTGTGCCCGCTGCCGGGCACCGACGTGTTCCAGATACAGGCGTCCCCCGAACTCGACGTGGACGGTGCGCCGCTCGAACCGACCCTGGAGCGGTTCCGGCAGACCTTCGATCGTGTGGCGGGGCTGCCGGGTGTGCGATTGCACGAGCTGGCGTGGTGCTCGACGTACCGCGTCAATGTCCGGATGGTCGACCGGCTCCGGGTGGACCGGGTGTTCCTCGCCGGGGACGCGGCCCACGTGCATCCGATCGCCGGTGGGCTGGGAATGAACAGCGGGATCCAGGACGCGTACAACCTGGGCTGGAAGCTCGGGCTGGTGGTTGCGGGGAAGGCCGCCCCGGCGCTGCTGGACACGTATGACGAGGAGCGGCTCCCGATCGCGAGCTGGCTGCTGGACATCACCTCGGAGCGGCTCGCCGCGGTCCTCGACGCCGTCAAGGAGAAGGGTGGTGGTCTCGACGCGGTGGCCTCGCCCGAGTTGACCCAGTTGGCGCTCCGGTATCCGTGGAGCCGGCTGTCCCGCCAGGCCGGCCGGTCCGCCCGGGTTCAGCCGGGGGACCGGGCGCCGGACGCGCCGCTGTATGACGCCGCCGGCGCGCCGATCCGCCTCTTCGATCTGTTCCGCGGTCCGCGATTCACCCTGCTCGGCATCGGTGAACACAGTGTTCCATCGCTTGACGGTGTGGATCCCGCGATCGTCGGCTCCTGGGAGGTCGGGCCGGGCGGCCTGCACGACCATGGCGGCCATGCAGCGCACGCCTACGGCGCGGACACCCTGGTCCTGGTACGCCCGGACGGCTACGTCGGCCTGATCGCCGAGCCGGGGGACGGCTGTAGCGTCCGCGACTACCTGCGCGCGCTGTGAACAGGCCGGCCGGGACCGGCCCGGGATGCGGGCGTCATCCGGCGTCGGTGGCGGCCGGCTCGATGACCAGGATGACGGCGTCCTTGGCGACCGCCGCGCCGACCCGTGCCCGCAACTCGGTGACCGTGCCGTCGACCGTGGCGGTGAGGGCGTGTTCCATCTTCATCGCCTCCACCACGGCAACCGTCTGGCCGGCCGTGACCCGGTCGCCCTCGGCGACGGCGACGACCGTGACCGTGCCCGGCATCGGCGACAGGATCGGCCCGCCCGCGCCACCGGTGGCCGTGGCGGTGCTGTCCAGCGCCTCATGGTCCTGCAGCGCCCAGGTGTGCCCGTCGCGTCCGATCCACAGCACACCGCCGGGGTCACGGGCGTACGCGTAGGTGCGGGTGACACCGTCGTGGGTGTGCCGGCCGCCGGGTGCGGTGGCGATGCGGACCGGCGGCCGTCCGTCGATGGTGATCTCGGCGTCGGCGGCCCGGCCCCGGTAACGGATCTCGATCGGTTCGCCGCCGGCGGCGCTGATCCGCCGGGTGGTCCAGGCCCGGTCGCCGAGGCGCCACCCGCCGGGGAGGTCGAACGGGTCGGCGAGCGCCGGCGCGGCCGGTTCGAGGTCGAGCATGGCCAGGCCGGTGGCGAAGCCGAGCACGTCGTCGGGCAGTCCGGTGCCGGTGAGGTCGTCGAGGCGGCGGCCGACCAGCCCGGTGTCGAGGTTGCCGGCCCGTACGTCCGGGTCGGACAGCAGCGCCCGCAGGAAGCCGATGTTGGTGCCGAGCCCGAGCAGTACCGTGCCGGCGAGCGCGGCGTCGAGGCGGTGCAGGGCCTCGGCGCGGTCCCGGCCGTGCGCGATGATCTTGGCGAGCATCGGGTCGTAGTCGGAGCCGACGACACCGCCCTCGGCGACACCGGAGTCGACGCGGACGCCGGCCGGCTCGCGCAGTGCCAGGATCCGGCCGCCGGTCGGCAGGAAACCCGCGGCAGGGTCCTCGGCGTACACCCGTACCTCGATCGCGTGGCCGTCGGGGCGGAGCTCGCCGGGCCAGGGAGCCACCTCGCCGGCGGCGATCCGCAGCTGTGCCTCGACCAGGTCCACGCCGTACACCTGCTCGGTGACCGGGTGCTCGACCTGCAGGCGGGTGTTCATCTCCATGAAGTACCAGTCGTCGGGGCGGTCCCCGGCCACGATGAACTCCACGGTCCCGGCGCCGACGTAGCCGCAGGAGCGGGCGGCGTCGCAGGCGGCCGCACCCATGGCCTGCCGCTGTGCCTCGGTGAGCAGCGGTGACGGAGCCTCCTCGACGATCTTCTGATGCCGCCGCTGCAGTGAGCACTCACGTTCGCCGAGGTGGGTGACGTTGCCGTGCCGGTCGGCGAGCACCTGGATCTCGATGTGCCGTGGCGTGGTGATGAGTCGCTCGGCCAGCAGCGTGTCGTCGCCGAACGAGCCGCGGGCCTCCCGCCGGGCACTGGCCAGAGCGGCCGGCAGGTCGTCGGGCCGGTGCACCTCGCGCATGCCCTTGCCGCCGCCGCCGGCCGACGGTTTGAGCAGGACTGGATAGCCGATCCCGGCGATCGCGGCGGTGAGCTCGTCGTCGGACAGCCCGGTGCCGTCGGAGCCGGGCACCACCGGCACGCCGGCCTTGGCGACGGTCTGCTTGGCGCGGATCTTGTCGCCCATCGCGTCGATGGCGGCGGCCGGCGGTCCGATGAAGGTCAGGCCGGCGGCCTCGCAGGCGGCGGCGAAGGCGGTGTTCTCGGACAGGAAGCCGTAGCCGGGGTGGACGGCCTGGGCGCCGGTGTCACGGGCGGCGGCGATGATGGCGTCGATCTTCAGGTACGACTGGGCGGCGGGCGCCGGCCCGATGCGTACCGCGATGTCGGCGGCGGTGACGTGCGGGGCGTCCCGGTCGGCGTCGGAGTACACCGCGACCGAGCGGATCCCGAGGCGCCGCAGCGTGCGGATGACGCGGACGGCGATCTCTCCGCGGTTGGCGACGAGAACGGTGGAGAACATGGCCCTCACATCCGGAAGACGCCGAACGCCGGTTCGGCGAGGGGCGCGTTGGCGGCGACGGACAGGGACAGGCCGAGCACGCTACGGGTGTCGGCCGGGTCGATGACGCCGTCGTCCCAGAGCCGTGCGGTGGAGTAGTACGGGTGGCCCTGGGTCTCGTACTGGGCGCGGATCGCGTCCGGGTCGGCACCGGAACCGACCGTGCCCAGCACGGTGGCGGCCTGTTCACCACCCATCACCGAGATCCGCGCGTTGGGCCACATGAACAGCAGGCGAGGCGAGTACGCCCGTCCGCACATCGCATAGTTGCCGGCGCCGAACGAGCCGCCGATCACCACGGTCAGTTTCGGCACCCGGGTCGTGGCGACGGCGGTGACCAGTTTGGCGCCGTGCTTGGCGATGCCACCGGCCTCGTACTCGCGCCCGACCATGAACCCGGTGATGTTCTGCAGGAACACCAGGGGGATGCCGCGCTGGTCGCACAGCTCGATGAAGTGCGCGCCCTTCATGGCCGACTCGGAGAACAGCACCCCGTTGTTGGCCACGATCCCGACCGGGTGGCCGTGGATGTGCGCGAACCCGGTCACCAGCGTGGTCCCGTAATCGGGCTTGAACTCGCCGAACCGGGAGCCGTCGACGACGCGGGCGATGACCTCGCGGACGTCGTAGGGGATCCGCGGATCGGTCGGCACCGCGCCGTACAACTCGGCCGGGTCGACGACCGGCTCCTCGACCGGCACGCGCTGCCACGGCGCCGTGGTCCGCGGGCCGAAGGTGGAGACGATCGACCGGACGATGCGCAGCGCGTCGGCGTCGTCGTCGGCCAGGTGGTCGACGACTCCGGACGTCCGCGCGTGCAGGTCGCCGCCGCCCAGCTGCTCGGCAGTGACGACCTCGCCGGTGGCGGCCTTCACCAGCGGCGGACCGCCCAGGAAGATGGTGCCCTGCTCGCGGACGATGACGGCCTCGTCGGACATGGCCGGAACGTAGGCGCCCCCCGCGGTGCAGGAGCCGAGCACCGCCGCGATCTGCGGGATCCGCCGCGCGGACAGTTGCGCCTGGTTGTAGAAGATCCGCCCGAAGTGGTCGCGGTCCGGGAACACCTCGTCCTGTTTCGGCAGGAACGCCCCACCGGAGTCGACCAGGTAGATGCAGGGCAGCCGGTTCTGCAGGGCCACCTCCTGTGCCCGCAGATGCTTCTTGACCGTCATCGGGTAATACGTGCCGCCCTTGACGGTCGCGTCGTTGGCCACGATCACGCACTCGCGCCCGGCGACCCGGCCGATCCCGGTGACCATGCCGGCCGCGGGCGCCTGGCCGTCGTAGAGGCCGTGCGCCGCCAGCGGGGACAGCTCCAGGAACGGCGACGACGGGTCGAGCAGGGTGTCGACCCGGTCGCGGGGGAGCAGTTTGCCGCGTTCGACATGCCGGATGCGTGACTTCTCCGGCCCGCCGAGCCGGGCTGTGGCCAGCTCGGCGTTCAGGTCGGCGACCAGGGTGCGATGGGCCTCGGCGTTGCGGGCGAACTGCTCACTGCCCTGGTCGGCACGCGTGCCCAGGACCGGATGTGCCGTCATCGGTTCTCCTTCTCGGTGCCGGTGCCGGTGCCGGTGCCTGTTCCGGCGAGCGCGGTGACGGTGCGCGAGGGGCTGGGACGGCCCAGCCGCTCGGCCATCCAGACGCTGGTCTCGACCAGTTTGCCCAGGTCGACACCGGTTTCGATGCCCAGTCCGGCAAGCTGCCAGAGCAGGTCCTCGGTGGCGAGGTTGCCGGTGGCGCTCTTGGCGTACGGGCAGCCGCCGAGGCCGCCCGCCGACGCGTCCACGGTCGTCACCCCACGCTGGAGGGCGGCGAGAGTGTTGGCGAGGGCCTGCCCGTACGTGTCGTGGAAGTGCACCGCGACGGCCGGCATGCCGATGCCGGCGGCGGTCAGCGCGTCCAGCAGTGTGCCCACCCGCCCCGGGGTGGCCACGCCGATGGTGTCGCCGAGACTGAGTTCGGTGCACCCCATCGCCATCAGGTGCCGCGCCACGCCGACCACCTGCCGGACCGGAACCTCGCCCTCCCAGGGGTCACCGAAACACATGGAGAGGTACGCTCGGACGTGCAGGCCCTCGCGACGGGCCCGCTCGACGACGGGCGCGAACATGGCCAGCGACTCGTCGACGGTCCGGTTCAGGTTGCGCCGGGCAAACGTCTCGGTGGCGCTGGCGAACACCGCGATGTCGCGGACCCCGAGGGCGAGGGCCCGGTCCAGGCCGCGCTCGTTGGGCACGAGCACCGGATAGCGAACGCCGTCGGTGAACGTGAGCCGTTGCAGCAGCTGCTCGGCGTCGGCCAGCTGAGGGACCCATTTCGGGTGTACGAAGCTCGTCGTCTCGACGACGGTGTGACCGGCGTCCACGAGCCGTTCGACGAACTCGGCCTTGACCTCCACGGGCAGTGGCAGCGCCTCGTTCTGCAGGCCGTCGCGGGGTCCGACCTCGCAGATCGTGACCCGGGCCGGCAACCCGGGCAGTGGTGTGACGCCGTATCCGCTCACAGCGGTACCTCCCGACCTAGCGCTCGCTGGGACCATAACTGACCGCACGTACGGTCAACAAGGTTATGGTGGAAGCCGCGGTGATCTTCGTATAGTGGGCGGGTGACCGGCCGGCCCGCACGCGCAAGCTCCCGCGACGCAATCCTGCGAGTGTTCGCCGAACACGTCGCCCGGCACGGCTACGCCGACACCAGCCTCGGCGACATCGCGGGCGAGCTCGGACTGAGCAAGGGCACCATCGTCCACCACTTCCGCAGCAAGGAAGCGCTGCTCGGCGAACTGCACGAGGCGTACTTCGCGCGGCGCTTCGCCGAGGCCCGGTTCATCCTCGCCGAACTCGAGGACCCGGTCGCCCGCCTCGTCGCGATGATTTACGCCCTGCTCGCCGCCCACCGCGACGACCGGGCCGCCAGCCTGGCCTGCCTGCGCGAACTGATCCGCTACTTCGAGGGCGAACTGCACGACTTCGTCCGCAAACAGCGCGTCGACTACACCCAGATCGTCGTCGACATCCTGCGGGACGGCGCGCAGCGCGGCGTACTGCAGACCACCGACCCGCGCATGACCGCCTTCCACATCTTTGGCATGTGCAACTACGCCTGGACCTGGTACCACCCGGACGGCCCGCAGAGCGTCGAGGAGATCGCCGGGCGCTTCGCCCGGGAGCTGCTCGGCGGGCTCGTCGGCACCCCGGACGCCGGTGCCGCCTTGGACGACCGGATCACCGAGGCGATCACGACCGTCCAGCGCGCCCCGGGGCGGCTACCGTCCGTCGAGGGCGCCGCGTCACGCCCCGTCGGTGTCCCCGGTGCGCGGTGACGGGGTGTCACGTCCGGTTCCGGCCTTGAACCGGAACGTCTTGTGCGTGCCGTCGCAGAACGGCTTCACCGCTGACTTGCCGCAGCGGCACAGGGCGATCGTGCCGCGCGCCGGATCGATCGGTTTGCCGTCCGGGGTGCGCAGTTCGAAGTCCCCGCGCACGATCAGCGGGCCGTCCTCGTACGGAGTGATGATCGACGTCATGGTCATGTGAATCTCCGTTTCGCGGAGCGGCAAACGGGAATTCGCCGCAACATGAAACTGCCGTCCTCGCGAGGTTCCCTGTCCAGCGCGCTCGTCGATGCTCTCGGTGGCGGCGCGTCCCACATCGCCGAGGTCGAACCGGATGGCGACGAGGACCTGCAGCTGTCGCTGTTCGTCTGCTACGAGCTGGCGTACCGGGGCTGGGACGGTGTCGACGACGACTGGGAGTGGCATCCGGACCTGCTGCGCGTCCGGGCCGGCCTGGAGCGGCGCTTCGAAGCCGGTCTGCACGACCTGGTCGGACCGGTGGCCCCCGCCGACCCGGCGACGGTGCCGCACGCGCTTGCCGACATCGTCGCCGCCGACGACGGCCCGTCACTGTCCGGGTATCTGCGCGGTCGCGCCACGTACGAGCAGTTCCGCGAGTTCGTCACGCACCGCTCGATCTACCACCTGCGGGAGGCGGACCCGCACACCTATGCGATCCCCCGGATCGGCGGTCGTGCCAAGGCCGCACTGATCGAGATCCAGCTCGACGAGTACGGCGGGGGCATCACCGGGCGCATGCATCAGGAGCTGTTCAAGCAGACGATGACGTGGTTCGACCTGGACCTGACCTACGGCGCCTACGTCGACACGGTTCCGGCGGCCACCCTGGCCGTCAACAACCTGATGTCGTTCTTCGCCCTGCACCGGGCCCGCCGCGGCGCGATCCTCGGTCACCTGGCGGCCTACGAGATGACGTCGTCCCTGCCGAACCGCGCGTACGGCAACGGCCTGCGCCGCCTCGGCGGAGACGCGAGCGCGACCGCGTTCTACGACGAGCACGTCGAGGCAGACGCCGTGCACGAGCAGATCGCCGCCAACGACCTGTGCGGCACGTTCGCCGGCAACGAGCCGGAACTCGCCGGACAGGTGCTGTGGGGCGCCCGGTGCGCGCTGGCCGTCGACAACGAGTGGGCGCAGGCGGTGCTCGACTCGTGGCAGGCCGGCGGTTCCTCGCTGCGCGAGCGGCTCACAGCGCCAGCGACGCCAGCATCGGCGGGATGAGCAGGCCCTGCGCCAGTAGCCGGCGTTGCCGGTCGGAGCCGGTGCCGTCCCGGTGAATCCGGTGCAGCCCGGCGGTGACCGTCTCCAGGTCGTCATGGCGTTTCAGGGCCGGTGTCACCCGGTCGACCAGCTCACCGACCAGATCCCAGGCTGGCTGGGCCCGGCCGGTCCGCGGATCCAGCAGGGTGCCGCTCATCCCGATGCGGGCGGCGTTGCCGTGGGCCGCGTTCAGCAGGATGTCGGAGACCGGCGGTGCGGGCGTGTCCACCGCGGTGTCCACCATGGCCCGGGTAAGCGCCGCGAGGAGCACGGCGTCGGCCGGATCGAGGCAGACGTCGGTGACCCGGACCTCGACGGTCGGGAACGTACGCGACGGCCGCGCCCACCACAGGACCATCGACTCGTCCATCATCTCGCTGGCCGCGACCAGCGCGGCGATCGTCTGCGCGGCCTCGGCGGCCGTGTCCACGTGCGGCCAGGGCCCGACCGTCGGCCAGCGGCGCAGCTGAACGCACCGCCAGCTGGCGTACCCGGTGTCGGCGCCCTGCGACAGCGGCGAGTTCGAGGCGAGGGCCTGCAGCAGCGGCAGATCGGCACGTAACCGGGTGCAGACCCGCACCGCCGCGGCCGGATCCGCGACGCCGACGTGGATGTGACAGCCGCACAGGGCGGGGTCCCGCGCGATCGGCCCGTAGTGGGCCTCGATCGCGTGGAACCGCTCGTCGTCGGCCGGCACCGGGTCGGGTTCCGCGACCGGGGTGGCACCGACCGCGACCAGTACCGCCCCCGCCGTCCGGGCCGCCTGAGCGGCGGCCCGTCGCCCGTCGCGCAACTGCTGCGCCAGCTCCTCGGTGCCGGTGCAGACACCGGTGACCATCTCCAGCATGCTGGGCCGGAACTCCCGGCGGCTACGCTCCCGCATCGCCTCCGGCAGCCCGGCGACGACGGTCTCCGCGACCGGCAGATTCACCCCGGTCCGCGGATCGAGCAGCAGGAACTCCTCCTCGACCCCGACGGTCCTCACCGCGGGCGCGTGGCGGTCAGCACGACCACGGCGATGCGCTCGGCCCGCTCGTACGCGGGACCGTCGAGCTCCTCGCCGTAGACGTCCGGATCCACCTCTCGATAGGTCCAGGTCAGGTCGGTCGGCGAGAGACGCTCGGCGACCGCGGCGCGCAGCGGGTCCCGGCCGTCGATGATGCCGGTGCCGCTGAACAGCACCAGCGCACCGCCCGGCGACAACCGTTCGGCGGCGGCGTCGATCAGCCGCAGGGACAGGTCGTGTCCGTCCGGCCCGCCGCCGTCGCGGTAGGTCCGGCCCGCCGGATCGATCATGAACGGCGGATTGGAGATGATCAGATCGAGGTCGCCGTCGATCGCGCCGAGCAGGTCGCTGCGCCGGGGCGAGACGTTGCCGACCCCGGCGAGACGGGCGTTGACCTCGGTGCAGCGCAGGGCCGTGTCGTTGATGTCGACGGCCAGGACCTCCGCCCGGGGCGCCCGCTTGGCGATCGCGATCGCTCCGGCCCCGGTCCCGCAGCCGACGTCGACCACCCGGGCCGGCGACGCGGTCCGGCCTTCGACGTGCGCGACGGCGGCATCGGCCATGCGGTACGTGTCCGGACCGAAGAACACCGAGTCGGCGGCGTCGGTGGGGAAGGCCGAATGGACGAACAGCTCACCGTCGTACGACGAGAATCGCACCCGGCTGCGCCACAACGGACCGGTGGTCTCGACGGCATCGGCGGCCCGCAGCGGCTCCAGGATCTCCGGCGGCAGCAGCTCCGGCCGGAACGGCCGGCTCCACCCGAACACACCTCGCAGGTCCAGAGCTTCGGCGTTGCCCGGCCGCCGGTTCACCCGGGCGTGCGTGGCCGGTGTGGTCGTGGTGAACTCGTAGCCACGCTCACGGAGCTCACAGCCCACGCGATGGAGTTCGTCGATCACCAGGGTGCCACGGACGGCGGGTTCACTCGGCTTCGTCATGGCAGGGCGGATGCCCCGCAACGACCGCTCTAATCGTCCGGAATCCGCTTCCGGCGGTACGGGATCGACCGCGCCCCCGGGCGGGCATGCCGGGCCGGCCCGAGAACGGATGCCGCACATCCGGCGGCTGATCGGCCGGCGCGGTGGCATCGACATGCTTTTGTCATGTGTGTGTGGGATTACCGCCATCGGGCAAGGGCAAACTTGTCTCAGGACGATCGTGAGAAGGCGGTGCGCGATGACCATGAACGTGGTTCCGGCGGTGGAGGAGCACGACGCCAGCGCGTGCGGAACCGAGATCCTGCTGCACACCATGACCGGCGCGTCGGTGGTCCGGGTCGTCGGGGACCTGGATCTGTCCACGGCGACCCGGATGCGTACGACGCTGGAGACCGCACTCGCCGTGTCCGCCTGGGTCATTGTGGACCTGCGGGGTGCCGACGCCGTCGACTCCGTCGGCCTCGGCGTGCTGATCGCGGCCCGGGAGTCGGCACGCCGGCACGGCGGTGACCTTCTGCTGGCGGCGGCGTCACCGTTCTTCGTGTCGGTTCTGAGCGCGGCCCGCCTCGACGCGTTGTTCACCGCGTTCGACACCGTGCCGCAAGCGATCACGTACGCACTGAACCCGCCGCTCAGTTCTCCGGGGCCCCGCTGACGGTGGTCAGCAAGTCGAGCAGGCCACTGATTTCCAAGGTCCGTCGGGTGATCCCGGTGGGGTTGGTCACCACGAAGCCGGCCGCCCGCCGCTGAGCGCTGTCCCGGGCGCGCGTCAGAGCGTGGATCCCGGCCGAGTCGCAGAAGTCGAGCCCCGCCAGATCGATGACCAGCCGGTGGGGGCGGTTGCCGGTGAGGGCCGCCGCGACCGCCTCGTCGAGTCCCGGCACGGTTGCCATGTCCAGGTCGCCGGTCACGACGAGACGCGTGACACGGTCGCCGTCGTGGCTTGTGGTGATCTTCATGCTGCCTCCGTCCGGCTGGATCCTGTCGCGTTGGTGCCGTCGCTGCCGCCGTCGCGGCTACCGGGGACGGGCCACAGTTCGGCGCAGACCCGCTTGCCTCCCTCGTGCGACTGCACGTACCACCGGACAGTCAGCGACTCGATGAGCCGCAGTCCCAGACCGCAGGTACCGTCGGGATCGCGGGGCCGGGGCACCACCGAGGAACCGTCGGCGACGGACACGGTGATCTGCCCGGCGTGGGACTCGACCGCGACGACGATCTCGCTGCCGCCGTGCCGGACGGCATTGGAGACCAGTTCGCTGACCACGACGGCCGCGTCGTCCAGCACGCACGATCCCGCATCCCCCATCCGCCGAGCACCGCTGTCACCGCGCTGCGTGCCCTCCCGGGGGCCGTGCTGTCCAACGGCAGGTCGAAATGGGCCGTCAGGGTACTCATACCAGCAACTCACCTCCCCGCCGTCGCCGCCACCGATCTCGAAGGCCGGCCACACCGTACGCCGCCGGCGATGGAGCCCTTCGGAGCCACGGCGGGTCTGTACCCGACCGCCAGATCGACATTCAAATCGACGCAACTTTAGCGGACCCGAACGGGGAGCTCCAGCTGAACCCGGCCATCCGGGCGGGGTCAGACGGACCCGCGCCGTACGAGTTCATCCTGAACCCGGTCATCCGGGCGGGGTCAGGCCGACCCGCGCCGTACGAGTCTCGTCGGCAGGATGAGCGACGCGGGTTCCTGTCCCGCGATCACCGCGACGAGCATGCGGGCCATCTCCCGGCCCAGGGACTGGATCGACTGGTGCACGGTGGTCAGCGGTGGATCGGTGCGTTCGGCGATGCCCAGATCGTCGAAGCCCACCACGGCCACGTCGGCCGGCACCGCCCGCCCAGCCTCGGCCAGCACCCGGAGGGCTCCGGCCGCCATCTTGTCGCTGGCGGCGAACACGGCGTCGAGATCGGGGCAGGATTCGAGCAGGGCCCGCATCGCCGTGGCGCCGCCGGCCTCGGTGAAGTCGCCCTCCGCGGTGCCGTGCGGGGTCAGGCCGGCGATGATCATCGCTTCGTGGTAACCGCGGTACCGGACCTTGCCCACCTCGGTGGACATCTGGCCGGTGATGGTGGCGATCCGGGTCCGGCCGAGCCGGACGAGATGCTCGGTGGCGAGCCGCGCTCCGCCGAGATTGTCGGAGTCGACGTACCAGCGTGGTTCGAAATGCAGCGGCCGGCCGCCGTAGACCGCGGGGAGGCCGGCCTGTTCCACGATGTGGGTCAGCGGATCGCCCTCGTGCAGGGCCATCAGCATGATGCCGTCCACACCGCGCGTGCGCAGCAGATTCGTCAGCCGGGACCGGCCCCGCCCGGAGCTGGCCAGGCACAGCAGCAGGTGCAGGTCGGTCTCCTCGAGCGCCGTGGACACGCCGACGATGACCTGGGCGAAGAACGGGTCGGCGAACAGCTCGGGATCGTCGTGGGAGATGGCGAGTGCCACGATCCCGGTCTGCCGGGTGGCCAGGGCGCGGGCCGTACGGTTGGGCAGGTAGCCCATCTCCTTGATGGCCTTCTCGACGGCCTCGCGGGTGGCGCGACTGACGTGCGGCGCCTTGTTGATCACCCGGGACGCCGCTGAGCGTGAGACCCCGGCTCGCTCCGCCACCTCGTCGAGCGTGGGCTGTCGCCGCGGGTTCGCTGCCATGCGAGGCCGGGTCCTTCCTGTCCGGTGCGGGAAACGGGCCCGTCGCGGTGGCCCGGCGGCGAGCCGCGAGCTGATCGTACCGATCGGGCGATCGTATGAAGCCGATCAACGCATATCGCTGGAAGCGGTCCCAGCGTCGAGGCCGAGCTAGACGCAGGCATATCGACCAACTCCTTGACAACTTGCACCACAGTGCCGAGCATCGATCGAGAGAAGCGGATGCCACGTAACTGGAAGCGCTTCCAGTTACAGCACGACCCTCTCCGTGGCCGTCCCCAGCCACCCGTCCCCGCCGGTGCGGCTCGGCGGTCCGGTGCCCACCGCTCCGGACGGCCCGGCACGCGACCGGTACATCCCCCGCTAGGAGACACGTCGATGAAACGACCGATCCGCTCCCGGGTGCTCGCCGCCCTGGCCCTCGTGATCCCCGCCGTCCTGCTCGGCGCGCCGGCCGCCCATGCCGACCCGGTGAGCCAGACCAGCGGCTTCTACGTCAATCCGAACTCCAGCCCGGCGACATGGGCCGCCGCCAACCCCGGTGACGGGCGGGCCGCCGCCATCCGCACCGCGATCGCGCAGAAGCCGATGGCCAGCTGGTTCGGCAACTGGAGCGGCGACATCGCGGGCGCGGTCGGCCGATACGTCGCAGCGGCCGACGCCGTCGACAAACTTCCGCTGCTAGTGGCCTACAACATCCCCGGCCGGGACGCCTGCGGCGGCCACTCCGGCGGGGGAGCGGGCAGCGTCGCCGCGTACGACTCGTGGATCTCCTCCTTCGCCGCTGCCATCGGCAACCGGCCCGCCGTGGTGGTTCTCGAACCGGACTCGCTCGGCGACTTCAGCTGCATGAACCAGGGGCAGATCAACGACCGCGTGGGGATGCTCTCCCGCGCCGTCGGCCAGTTCCGGGCCAAGGCGCCCAACACATGGGCCTATCTGGACGCCGGCAACCCCGGATGGGTGGACGCCGCGACCATGGCGCAGCGGCTCAACATGGCCGGAGCATCGGGTGCCCGCGGTTTCGCACTCAACGTGTCGAACTACTTCCCCACCGGGGACAACACCAACTACGGCAACCGGGTCGCCACCGAACTGCGGCGCTTCGGGTACAGCAAACCCTTCGTGATCGACACCAGCCGCAACGGCAACGGGTCCAACGGTCAGTGGTGCAACCCCGCCGGGCGCCGGATCGGCACCCCGACCCAGATGGGCGGCGGCGCGGAGATGCTGCTGTGGCTCAAGACTCCGGGGGAGTCCGACGGCAACTGCGGGGTCGGCGCCGGGTCCAGCGCCGGGCAGTTCCTGCCCGAGGTCGCCTATCGGATGATCTTCGGATACTGAGCGACCGCCGCCGGCCACGCCGGCAGTGAACCGGGCTGTACCGGCTGAGCAGCAGGCGAACCCCGTTGCTGCTCAGCCGGTACAGCCCGGTTGCATTCCCAGTGCCGTTCGGGCGGGCCCTCAGTCCGCCCCACTTGCACACGAACTGGCCCTGTGACGCGGTCCGCACCAATTTTCGGGGGCCGTCCATTCGGGGGAGTGATTGATGGAGTCGACACCGTCACAGGCACCGGGACACCGGCGCGGAATCATGGGACGCCTTTCCGACCTGCGGGTCAGCACGAAGATCCTGTCCGCGGTGCTGGTGGTCGCCACGATCGGCACCGGGGTGTCGTCGTACGCGGTGGTCGAGATGGCGGAGATCAACAACAGCACCGACGCCGTGTTCGAAGGCAGTCTCCAGCTGGAGACCATCGCCGAGATGCGCAACGCCTTCAACCGGGTACGGATCGACTCGCTCAACCACTTCTTCTCCGACGAGGCGGAAGCCAAGGCCGAGGCGGAGAAGTCCATCACCGCCGACCTGAAGGCGCTCGCCGACGCCGAGGCCCGGTACAAGGGATTCGCGCTCGGCCCGATCCGGGTCGCCGCCCTCGCCGACTTCGACACCAGCTGGTCAGAGTACGTGTCGGTGCTCAACGGCACGCTGCTGCCGCTGAGCCGGGACGGTAAGGACGCCGAGATCACGGCCATCCGCAAGGCGCGGATCAACCCGCTGGTCGCACAGGCACGCGAAGCCATGGACACCCTCGCGGACCAGACCCTCGTCAAGGCGAACGAAGAGAAGGCCGCGGCTCAGGAGGCTTACACCAACGCTCGTACGCTGGTCATCTCCCTGATTATCGCGGGGCTGCTGGTGGGCGTGACCGCGGCGATGGGCATCGCCCGCCTGATCACCAAGCCCCTGGCGCGGTGCGTCAAAGTGCTGATCTCCATCCGCGACGGTGACCTGACCGCCCGTACCGGGCTGACCGGTAAGGACGAGGTCGGCGTGCTGGCACAGGCCCTGGACACCTCCACCGCCGCCGTGGCCGGCATGGTTCGCCAGGTCGCCGAGAACGCCCAGCACGTCGCCGCTGCCTCCGAGGAACTGTCTGCCGTGTCGGTGCAGATGTCGCAAGCCGCCGAGGAGACGTCGGCGCAGGCCGGAACCGTGTCCGACGCCGCCGGGCAGGTGTCGCGCAACGTGGAGACCGTCGCGGCCGGTGCCGACGAGATGGGCGTGGCGATCCGGGAGATCGCGACCAGCGCCACCCAGGCCGCCGCGGTCTCCGCCCAGGCAGCCCAGACCGCCAAGCGGACCAACGGGATCGTTGCGAACCTGGGCCGGTCCTCCACCGAGATCACCAGCGTCGTCCAGACGATCACCGCGATCGCCGAGCAGACGAACCTCCTGGCCCTCAACGCCACCATCGAGGCCGCCCGCGCCGGTGAGATGGGCAAGGGCTTCGCCGTGGTCGCCTCCGAGGTCAAGGACCTCGCGCAGGAGACCGCCCGCGCCACCGACGACATCACCCGGCGCATCGGCGCGATCCAGCAGGACACCGAACACGCGGTCTCGGCCATCGGGGAGATCGCCGAGGTCACCGTCCGGATCAACGACTACGCCGCCACCATCGCCGCCGCCGTGGAGGAGCAGACCGCCACCACCAACGAGATGGCCCGCAGCGTCGCCGAGGCGTCCGGCAGCGCCGGCGACATCGCCGAGAACATCATCGGCGTGGCCCAGTCGGCCGGCGCCACCGCCACCGGCGCCACCGAGACCCAGTCGACCGCCCAGGAACTGGCCCGGATGGCAGGGGAACTGCACCAGACGATCTCCGTCTACCGCGTGTGACGGATCCGGCCCGCCCCGCCGCCCACGAATCGGACACCTCGCACGGGAGTCACCCCTTTCGGGTGAACGAGGATGTGTGGCAGATTGGTGCAGCACATAGATGGGCGGCGGGGGGCCGGTACTACATGGCATCGAAACAGGCACGATCACGGCAGCGGCGCCGAGCGACCGCATCGATCACGCGTGGCACCGCGCCGCGGGTGTTGTCCGTGGCGACGATCGCGGCAGCGGTGCTGTATCCGGCCGCCTCGGCACAGGCCGGCACACCGGTCACCGCCCGGGCCGCGGCCGCACCGCTGGCCCCGTGCGGCCCCGGCGTGGTGACGCCGGCCGACCGGGCGATCGCCGAGCAGCTGCGCCCGGCGATGAACGGGCCCCGCCTCGGCTCGTCGGTCAACGGCCGCAGCATCGCCTGCGCCCGCGCGATCGTCAGCACCGTCCAGGCCCGCGGCCTCGGCCCGCGTGCGGCCGTCATCGCGGTGACCACGGCAATCGCCGAGAGCACCCTGAACAACCACACCGTCGCCTACGACCACGACAGCGTCGGCCTGTTCCAGCAGCGGCCCTCACAGGGCTGGGGACGGCCCGCACAGCTGGTGGACGTGGAGTACGCCACCAACGCGTTCCTCAACTCGATGCTGCGCAAGCACCCCGGCGACAGCTGGATGACCGGCGACATCGGCGCGATCTGCCAGCGCGTGCAACGCTCGGCGTACCCCCTGGCGTACGCCCCCGAGGTGCACGACGCCCAGCTCATCGTCGCTCAGCTGTGGGCCCGGGCGGCGACTCCCGCACCCATGCCGGCCGCTCCCGCCCCGGCACCGTCGTCGGCGCAGCCGGCGGCACCGTCCGGCCCGTACCAGAAGGCGCTGATCATGGCGGGCACCGAACTGGGGGCCCTCACCGGACGGCACGAGCTCGCGCTGGCCGACTGGAACGCCGACAAGCACCCCGACCTGATCCTCGTCCGGGGCACCGAAACGGCCACCGGGAGCACCGAGGTCCGGATCATGGACGGCGCCACCAACTTCTCGAGCCTGCTGCTGACCACGAGCACGGCGCTCGGCCCGACCGACGAACGGTATGCGTACGCGGTCACCGACTGGAACGGCGACAACCGGCCCGACCTGCTGGTGGTGCAGAGGTCCGGCACCGCCGGCGGCGGCACCGAGGTGACCGTCCTCGACGGCGCGTCATCCTTCCGGCAGGTCCTGCTGGCCCGCACCGGTACGGCGCTGGCCGCCACCGACGAGCGGCACCAGTTCGCCGTGGCCGACTGGAACGGCGACAACCGCCCCGACCTGGTGGTCACCCAGACGTCCGGAACGGCCGGCGGCAAGATGGAGGTCCAGGTCCTCGACGGGGCCTCCGGCTTCCAGCGGGCCCTGGCGCCGGTGATCGTCACCGCGGAACCCGCGAACGCCGATCATCGGGTCGCCGTCACGGACTTCAACGGCGACAAACGGCCCGACGTCGTGGTGATCCAGAAGTCACTGACCGCTGACGGCAAGACGCAGCTGCGGGTCCTCGACGGCGCCGCGAACCTGCAGCGCCAGCAGTCGCAGGCCGACACCGCACCCGGTGTCTCCGCCCATCTCGACCTGCTGATCACCGAGTGGAACGGTGACCGCAAGCCGGACGTGATGATGGTGCAGAAGACCGGCACCGCGAGCGGCCGCACGGAACTGGTCGTCCTCGGCGGCTGAACCCGGCCCCGTCGCGGGTCCGCAGACCGCGTTCCGTTGTGGTCCGCGGTCAGTCCTGGTCCGCTCGGGGTCTTGGGTGGTCGTGTTGTGCGGTCCAGCCGTGCCCGCCCGTGCCCGCCGCTGCCCGTCGTCCGTCGCCCCGCCTTGCCGTCGCCCGGTTTGCCGCCCCCAAGCCGCGCTGGTGCCCGCCGCCCTTGCGCGCCGCTGCCGCCGTCCGTCGCCCCGCCTTGCGACCGCCCGGTTTGCCGCCTGCTGAGCGCCAGCCAACTGACCACCGGGGCGCCGGGTAGATGTCCGGCGGCAAGGCCTCGATCAGAAGCCGGTTAGCTGTCGCGATAGCGGAGGCTGTAGGCGCAGCGCTTCGTTTTTCAGAATGATACCGACATATTCGGGCATAGCGTGGGAGGTGATTGCCCCTATTGCCTGGCTTCGTGCACGGCGGGACAGAGGATCCCATGGCGCTGCTTCTGGTCACGTCGCTGTTCGTTCTGATCCTGCTGTGGGTCTCATGGAGGTATCTGCGGCGCCGTGATCCGATGTTGCGTGACGTGATGTGGATGTTCGCGTCGGTGGCGATGCTGTTCGTCCTGGGAGTGGTTCGCGTGGTGGCCGGCGCTCCGCCGCGGGCGCTGGCCGCCGTGGCGATCGCGCTGCTGCTGGCGAAGCCGTTGTTCACGTTGCGGGTGGTGAGCCGGCTGCGTCCGGTCCCGTCGTGGTGGTTGCCGGTGGCGGCGGTGGCGTGGTTGGTCACCGCGATACCGGTCCTGGTCTCGCCGGCGGGGCCGGTGCCGCGGCCGCAGCTGTGGCCGGCGGTGATCGCGTTCTTCGCGGTGGAGACGTTGGCCGCGTGTCTGCTGGGGGCGCTCGCGCGCCGTCACGGTGGGGCAGCGCGGGCCCGGTTGTGGTGTGCCGCGGCGGGTACCGGCCTCTTCGGTGTCGCGTTGCTGGTCTCCACCGGCGGTCCGGTGGCCCGGGTGGAGTCCCGGCTGCTCGCCGTGGTCTCCGGGGTGCTGTATCTGCTGGCGTTCGTGCCGCCGGGCCGGCTACGGCGCAAGTGGGCGCAGGAGGCGGCGTATGCGGTGACCCGCCGGCTGCTGGCCGCACCGCCCGACGAGCCGGCCGCCCGCACGTGGCGGACCTACTGCGGCGGCGCCCGCGAGATACTCGCAACCGACGCCGTGGTGGTGCTGATGCCGGCCGGCGGGCAGACGGTGCGGGTGGCCGGCTGCGACGACGCGCCGCTCAGTGACCTGGTGTGCACCCGCCACGGCCTCGACGAGATGCTGGCCGCGCCGGGCACCATCGACGCCCTGGCGGGATGGACCCACCCGCCGGCGGTGGCGGTGATGTTCGCGCAGGCCAGCGACACCCGGTACGTGACCGTGGCGCCGGTGCCGTGCGCGGAGGGCGCCGGTGCGGTGCTGCTGCTCGACCGCTACCGCAGCCTGTTCGCCGAAGACGACGTCGCCGCGTTCACCGAACTGGCCGTGCAGGCCGCGGCCCTGGCGGGGCGGGCGCAGGCGCTGGCGGAGCGGGAGCGGCTGGCGGTGATCGTGGAGTCGTCACACGACGCGATCATCAGCAAGTCCCTCGACAGTTTGATCACCAGCTGGAACGCAGGTGCCGAACGGCTCTACGGCTACACCCGCGACGAGGTGATCGGCCGGCACGCCTCCATGCTGTTCCCGCCGGGGCAGGAGGAGACCGAAGCGGAGTTCATGGCCCGTATCGCCGGCGGGGAGCGCATCGACCAGCAGCAGGTGAAACGCCGCCGCAAGGACGGCACCGTGATCACCGTGTCACTGACCCTGTCGCCGATCACCGACGATGACGGCCGTATCGCCGGGGTGGCGTCGGTGTCGCGGGACATCAGCGAACGCCAGCGCGCCGAGGCGATGTTCGAGGGGCTGCTGGAAGCCGCCCCCGACGCGATCATCGGCGTCACCCACGACGGCACCATCACCCTGATCAACGCCCAGGCCGAACGGCTGTTCGGCTACCGGCGCGAGGAACTGGTGGGCCAAAGCGTCGACATTCTGGTCCCCGAGCGGTTGCGCGGCGGGCACCCGCACAAACGCGACGGCTACTTCGCCCACCCGCGGATCCGCCCGATGGGCGCCGGCGCCGCGCTGGCCGCCGTGCGTAAGGACGGCAGCGAGTTCCCGGCCGAGATCAGCCTGTCCTCGGTGACCACCGACCGGGGCATGATCGTGACCACGGCGATCCGGGACGTCACCGACCGGCTGATCGCCCAGGCCGAACGCGAACGCCTGATCACCCAGGCCGAACGCGACGCCGCCGAGCACCGCCTGCAGCACACCCGTCGGCTGGAGAGCCTCGGCCAGCTCGCCGGCGGCGTGGCCCACGACTTCAACAACATTCTCGCCGTGATCAGCAACTACGCCGAGATGATCTCCGAAACCCTCAGAGACCCGGCCGCGGACCGCGCCGATCTGGCCGCCGCTGACAAAGACTGCGGCCAGATCAGCCGGGCCGCGGAACGCGCCACCCGGCTGACCAAACAGCTGCTCGCCTTCGGCCGGCGCGACATCACCCAGGCCGAGGTGCTCAGCCTCAACCACGTCATCGGCGACGTCGAGCCCATGCTGCGGCGCGCCATCGGCGAGCACATCCATCTGGTCACCACCCTGGACCGGGACCTGTGGCCGGTCCACGCCGACCCCGGGCAGGTCGAGCAGATCCTGGTCAACCTCGCCGTCAACGCCCGCGACGCGATGCCCGGCGGCGGCACCCTGTCGGTCGACACCAGCAACGCCGAGATCGGCGCCGAAGACCTCATCAGCTCGCCCCTGCCGGTGGGCCGCTATGTGCGCATCCGGATCAGCGACACCGGCAGCGGCATGCCACCGGAGGTCATCGAACGCGCCTTCGAACCCTTCTACACCACCAAACCCAAAGGGTCCGGCACCGGCCTCGGGCTGGCTACCGTCTACGGCATCGCCACCGCCGCCGGCGGCGACGTGCGCCTGTACTCCGAGAACGGCATCGGCACCACCGTCACCGTCATCCTGCCCGCCGTTGACGCCCGCCTCGACGAGACCGGCTCCGACCCCGTGGTGACCGCTGAACCGGCCGTTGGTGCCGCGCCGCAGGAGACGATCCTGATGGTCGAGGACGAGGACGATCTGCGGGTGATCACCGGACGGATCCTGACCCGCGCCGGCTATCACGTCCTGACAGCCAGCGGCGGCGAGCAGGCCATCCATCTCGCCCAGACCCATCCGGACCGGATCCATCTGCTGCTCACCGACGTGATCATGCCGAAGATGACCGGCAACGAGGTCGCCGCCCGTGTCCGCGCCATCCGGCCCGGCATCCCGGTGCTGTACATGTCCGGCTACGCCGAACCTGTGCTCACCGAGAATGGCACCCTGCCCGACGGCGTCACCATCGTCGAGAAGCCTTTCACCAGCCAGGAGCTGCTCACCCGGGTCCGCGCGTTCGTGCACCTGCACGCCGCCGGCACCACCGCAACCTTCCGGCCGATGCCGAGACGCAACAGTCCCACCAGTTGACCGCCCACGGCCGAACGACCATCTGTGCCGCTATCAGGTCTGCGGCGGTGCGGCGACCAGAGCCTCCAGCACGCCGGTGATCTGCAGGATTCGCCGTACCGGCATGGTGGGATTGATCAGCACGAACCGGCCTCCGGTAGCGCGGGCTTCGTTGCGGGCGGTGACCAGCGCGCTGATGACGGTGGAGTCGCGCCCGGCTGCGCACCGCTTCCGCTCCTCGCGCCGTGGCCGGCGCTGCGGGCCGGGTCGGCACGCCATGACTACCGGTGCCCCGGCGTAGGCGGTCGCCCTGGAATGCCGCCATGCGGACGGCGAGGCCTCCCCGTCCGCCTGTGCTAACCCTGCTGTGGGTCCGCAGGGCAGCTGTCCTGTCGCCTGGTTGTTGAGCGACAGGTTGATGCACCTACCTGACGTTTTCTAGGGCATTCAGCTGGTGCTCAACACCGCCCCAACCCGCGCTGCTGCCCGTCGCCCTGCCCGTCGCTGCCGGCCGTCCTCCGCTTGTGCGCCAGTGGCCGCCGGTGCCCGCCGCTGATGGCCGACCGCCGTTGGATCTCCCCCGGAGCTGACTGCCGGGCGCCGCTGTTCGCCGGCCGTCGGCCGGTGCCGGGCGGTGGTCGGCGTGACGGCGGCGGTTACGTTTCCTTGAGTCGAGCCTTAAGGCTTCCTTAGATCAGGTCTTTCGCCGCGATGGGCATGAATAGTGAACCGGCTGGATCTTCCGTTGTCCGGAAGATCCAGTGGGACAGCTGTCAACGAGTCGACGAGGTGAATAGTTCGTGCCCATCCCATCCAACCGGCGGACCCGCTACATCCTGACGGCCATCGGGGCCTTGGGGTTGATCGGAACCGGCTCGGCCGTGATTGTCGCGGGCGCCACCTCCGGGGACCGGGAGATCCGTCTCGCCTCGACCACCCCCGACACCACCGCCCCTGCCGACCCCGCCACGGATGCGGACACCACCGGCACGCCGGTGAGCGGAGCGCCGTCCGCCTCGGCCACGGCGTCGCCGTCCGCTACCGCGTCGGCGTCGGCCTCCCCGTCGGCGAGCGCGACGCCGAGCCGTTCGCAGTCCCGTCCGGCGTCCACGGCGAAGCGGCGCACCACGGCACCGGCCCCGCGGCCGAACAGGACGACCCAGGGGCCGTCCGGCGGCGGGGGTTCCGGCTCCTCCTCGGTCGCCGGTGAGGTGCTGCGGCTGGTCAACGCGGAACGGCAGAAGGCCGGCTGCTCGAATCTCAGCAGCGAGTCGCATCTGGTGGCGGCGGCGCAGAAGCACTCCGAGCTGCAGGCCGCGCAGAACACCATGTCGCATCAGCTGCCCGGCGAAGCGAGCATGGGTGACCGGGTGACCGCCGCGGGCTACCGGTGGCGAGGTCTGGGCGAGAACGTCGCCGCCGGTTACACCAGTGCGGCCAGTGTCATGGACGGCTGGATGAACAGCCCCGGGCACAAGGCGAACATCCTCAACTGCAACTTCGAGGAGATCGGTGTCGGCCTGGCCAAGTCGTCCTCGGGTACCCAGTACTGGACCCAGGTCTTCGCCACGCCGGCCTGACGCGGGCTGCGAAACGGCCCGGTCGCGCGGCTTTCGCCGTACGACCGGGCCGTTTTGATGCCTTTGCCTAGGGGTTGTCAGCTCGGGAACGTGTCGGGGTCCACCTCGGACGAGGAGGCGTTGCCGCCGAGGCGCGTCTTCAGGCCGATCTCCCAGATCGTGAACTGCCGGGACGTGGTCTTGAACTTCATGTTCGAGTCGAACTTGCTGAACTGGCAGTTGCGGGCGAACCGCTTGCCGTCCCAGTCGGCGCCCGACGAGGTGTACACCTGGTAGGTGCCGTCCTTGATGCGGCCGGTCGTGACCTTCTTGCTGCCCCGCACGTACACCGAGACGGCCGGCTTCTTGGACCCCACCTTCACCAGGTTGACCACGGTGTCGACGTTGTTGCCGTTGTCGATCTTCAGCTGGCCGCTGCCGCCGGTGGTGCGGGTGATGTAGCTGCCGTTGGGCTTACGGCGGTTCTGATCCTTGGTCGGCCCCGGAAGGAACGACCCGAACCGGTACTTCGCGGCCGGGTCAGCGGCGGCCAGCGCCGTGATCGCGGTCCGCAGGTCGGCGGCGCCCTCGGCCCGGCTGAGCTCGGCGCTCGCGGATCCGCCGGTGCAGACGTTGCGGCTGTCGGCGGAGCTGGACACCGCCGTCATGTCGTCCTCGAGCGCCGACAGCGCGTCGACGAGGTCACGATGCGCCGTGCCGGCACCCTCCGGCGGAGTCAGCGCCGACAGGGAGGACGACTGGGAGCTGACCGTCGTGGCGAGGGCGTCGGCGGCGCTTGACACCGCCTTGGGCGTGGTGGCCTGCCGCAGCTTGTTGATGCCGTCGGCGAGCTGCTTGTCGGCCGCGTCGAGCGCACTCTGGAACGACGCCGGATCCAGCGGCGGCGCCGCGACGACGGCCTCCGCTGTCGGGTCGGCCGCGGTCGTGGCCGTCGTGGTGGTGGTCCCGTTGCCCTTGGTCTCGGCGTTGCTGCCTCGGAACAGGGTCGGCACCAGGCACAGGCCGCCGATGACGACGATGCCCAGGGCTCCCGCGATGATGCGGGCGCGGGTGCCGAACCGGGGCGCGGCCGGGGCGGCGAAGCCGGGTGGGGGATAACCGGGCTGGCCGTAGCCGGGCTGGCCGTAGCCGGGCGGCGGGTAGCCCGGTGGCGGGTAGCCGGCACCCGGTGTCGCTCCGTACTGCGGGAACGGGCCCGCCGGAAGCACCCGGATGGCCACGGACACGGTCCGCGTCGCCTCCGTGCCGGTGGCCGGGTCGGCCCACGGCACGTCGACATTTTGCACCATGCCGTCCTGGGCGCCCGGCGGGAAATAGATCGTGACAGGCGTACCGTCCGGCGGCGTGATCGTCTTTGCGGTGCCGGCCGCGGCCTCGGCCGCGCTCAGTTCGACGACGACGTCCGCGGACCCTTCAGCGGAGCTACCCCCCGTATTCACATCCATCCCAAGAGTATTGGATGGCTGTGCAAGGAAGTCTATCGATCGAAAAGGTCGTGATCATCATGAGATCGCGACGTCGTCATAGTAGACGGTTCCCGTGTTGTCACCGGACTTGAGGTGCAGCTGGACACTCGTGGCACCGGCGGGTGCGACGGCGTCCACGGACAGTTTGGTCCAGCCGGAGGTGCCGGTCGGCAGACGGTTCGAGGTGTGCTGACTCAGCCACGTGCCGTTGATGTCGAACCAGCTCAGCGCGATCTCGGTGATCCCGGTGGCGGCGACGCCGCGGGCGTACGCCTCCGCGTGCCACGAGTGGCCACCCTGAACCGGTGTGATCGGGGAGGTGAGCAGCGACGGCAGATTGCTGCCGCTACGGGTGGTCTGGGAGAACCGGGCCGACCGTGAGCCGGTACGCGCCGACTCGGTCGTGATCACGGCGGTGCCGGCCGCGGGCTGGTAGTTGCGCCACGGCGAATCGATCGTCGCCGCCTCGAAGCCCAGATTGAGGATGCTGTTCGAGACAATGCCGGTGGTCCACGCGGTACCGGTCACCGATGCGCTGATCTTCGCGGTCGCGTCCGTGCGGTACAGCCCGAACTTGTACTGGGCGGGCATCGTGGACACCGCCGAGTTCGGCGGGATCGCACCGGAGGCGAAGTCGTTGAGGGTCCACGGCGCCACCGAGCCGACGCCGGCCACGCCGGACGCGCGGAACACCCGCGCCAGGTAGGCGGCCTGCTCACCGTCGCTGCCCGAGTGGGTGCTGACGCCGGTCTCACCGATCACCATCGGTACGGGGGCGACCGCGTTCTGCGCGCGGCGAATCTCCGCGAGCGACCGCTCCGACGCGCCGTAGAAGTGGAAGTCGTAGTAGTCCAGCGGCGTGGTGGCCAGCTGCGACTTGATGCTGGCCATCCCGGTGGCGCCGGTGCCGCCGTCGACGGAGAGGGTGAGCGGCATGGCCGGGGCGACGCTGCGGATCGCCGGGATGACCTGACGGACCCAGGTGACCGCGGCGGAGTCGTTCGGCTGGAACTCGTTCTTCACCTCGACGGCGATCACCCGCGGGTCGTTCACGTACGGCCCCAGCAGGGCCTGCGCCCAGGAGATGCTGTTGGCCACGTCGGAGTAGCCGGACCACCAGTCGAACAACGTCAGCTTGACGCTCAGGCCGCGCGCATCGGCGAGGCCGACGAACTGACCGAGCTTCTGGACGTACGCCGGAGCCGGTGCCGGATATCCGAAGGTCTGCGGGAACACGATCGCCCGCACGTTGGTGGCACCGAGCGCGGCGGCCCTGGCCAGGTCGGCGTCGATACGTACCGGGTCGAAGTTCGTCCACATGAACGTCCACCCGGCGTTCGACGGGTAGTAGTTGATGGTCTTCGCGGTCTGCACCGCGGACATCCGGCTCGCCAGGGTCGGAGGGTTGGCGTGAGCGGGGGAGAGCGGCAGCACCATGCCCAGCAGCAGGGAGCCGGCCAGGACGAGGGCGCGCAGGGGGAGACGGCGCATTGGGGGGACCGGGCCTTTCCGTAGCGATATTCTATTGACGACGGTAAGTCGGAGGGGGTTTTCCGGCAACCGGAGCCATGAATGAGGCATCTTTCCGGGCCGCAACTCTGATCACCGGCCGGGTGTTTTTCAGACAATTGCCGAGGATCCGTGGCGGAGCTCGAGCCGGATCGGATCGGCAACGTCCTTTGGTGCAGTATGCACTGGTCAGAGCGGTCTTACCTACTCGGTTCTCGAGGGGCGCGAGTCGGTTCGGGAGCGTCACGTGACGGATATGGAAGCCTTCGGCGGGCAATTCGAAAAAGATCCAGAATCGGTGTTCTCTCGATCTTTCGGCACTCACCTGATCTAATTCGGGCACAGGTCATAAACATCGGGAGGTCGACGCGTGAGCGAAAAGACGGGCTGCGCGAAACTGTCCCGGTCCGGCACCCGCCGCAGGAACTGCTGCCTCGGGCCTCAGAGACCGGCCGCGGTGCCGACCAGGGCGCCGACGCCGAAGGTCACCGCCATGGCCAGTGCACCGCCGCACACCAGGCGCAGCACCGCGCGGGCCGGATGTGCGCCGCCGAGCCGGGCGCTGAGGTAACCGGTGCCGGCCAGCGCGGCAACGACCACGGCGAAGGTCACGACAACCCGTACGCCGGCCGGCGGGACGAGGATCGCCAGCAGCGGCAGCAGCGAACCGGCGGTGAACGCGACCGCCGACGCGGCCGCGGCCTGCCAGGGGCTGGTCAGGTCGTCGGGCGTCAGGTGCAGTTCGGCGTCGGCGTGCGCGGCGAACGCGTCCTTGGCGGTCAGTTCCACGGCGACCTGCCGGGCGGTGCCGGGGCTGAGGCCCTTTCCCTCGTACAGCGCGGCGAGTTCGTCCAGTTCCTGGTCGGGGAACTCGGCGAGCTCCCGGCGCTCCTTGTCGAGCAGGGCCTTCTCGGTGTCGCGCTGGCTGCTCACCGACACGTACTCGCCGAGCGCCATCGACACCGCGCCGGCGACGAGCCCGGCGACGCCGGCGGTCAGGACGGGGCCGGTCGCCGTGGTCGCGCCCGCGACGCCGACGACCAGGCCGGCGGTCGACACGATGCCGTCGTTGGCGCCGAGCACCCCGGCTCTCAGCCAGTTCAGCCGTCCCGCGATCGACGCGTCGTGCGGCTCGCCCGGGTGGTTGACCACGCTGCCTCCTCGAGCTTCCGCGGGAGTTCCGCCCGGTAGACCGTAAACCTCGCCGGTGGACTCCCGATAACCCGTGGCGAGTCGCCGGCCCGGGGCCTGGAAACGCGCAACCGGGCGGCACCGGCACGGGCACTCGGCTCGCACCCCACGACCTGGAATCTCTTTCCCATGCCCGGCGGACATGCGCCGGACAGAGCGGGGGAGAGATTTTTTTGCGACGTGCCAAGCTGCCGATGTTCCTGACAGCTCTGACCGCCGTAATCGCGGGTGTCACCACCGTTGTGGCGCCGGCCGCGGCTGCCGCGACCGGGGAGTCCTGCACCACCGACGCCAAGCTCGTGCCGTCCTGCGGCGTGATGTGGGGCGGCGCCGCCGGCGGGTTCACCAGCAAGCCCCGCGACGTGGAGCACAAGAACTGGGAGAAGCTGAGCGGACGTACCGCGACGATCTTCCACACGTACCACAAGGGCGACGAGGCGTTCCCGACCAAGGCCGAGATCGCCATGACCAACGACCCGGCCAAGCCCCGGGTGCTGCTGCTGAACTGGAAGATCGCGTACGGCTCGAACTGGGCCAAGGTCGCCAGGGGTGAGCAGAACAAGCGCATCGACGCCTTCGCCAAGCGCATCAAGGCGTACGACAAGAAGGTCTTCCTGGTTCTCAACCACGAGCCGGAGAACGACGTCGTCGCGAAGAAGGGCTCCGGCTGGGAGGCCAAGGACTTCGCCGCCATGTACCGCCACACCATCAAGCGGCTGCGCGCCCAGGGCGCCGGCAACGTCGTGAACGTGATGGCCTACATGGGCAACGAGAAGTGGATGGCGCAGTCCTGGTGGAAGGACCTCTACCCGGGCGACGACGTCGTCGACTGGATCGGCCTGGACTCGTACGTCTCGGTGGAGAAGGGTTACTACCACTTCGGCACCTTCGCCGACCTGCTGGACCGTAAGCCCAAGGGCGGCGGCCTGGGCTTCTACGACTGGGCGACCACCAAGCACGCCGGCAAGCCGATCATGATCGCTGAGTGGGGCGGCTACCACCGCATCGGCCGGACCACCGACAAGTCCGCCGTGTACAACAGCGTCGTGCCGCAGCTGGCCAAGCGCCCCGCCATCAAGGCGATCGTGCACTTCGACACCAAGCGCGACGACCAGGGCAACCGTGACATCAGCATCGACAGCACCAAGGCGGGCCTGGCCGCGTTCCGCAAGCTGGCCGCCGACCCGATCTTCGATGTGAAGCTCGGCTGACCTCCCGCAGTGCCGCGAGCCGCCACCCCACCCGGGGTGGCGGCTCGCGCCGTCATGCCCCGGTGCGGATGATGTCCGTCAGCTCGGCCAGGGTTTTGATGCGACAGGTGGCCCGGGAGAAGTCCTGCGATGCGGTGAAGTCGTTGTGGACGACGGCGCAGTCGATCCCGGCTGCCACCGCCGAGCTCAGGCCCCGGGAGGAATCCTCCACGACGAGAGTCTCCGCGGGGGTGGCTCCGAAGCGCTTCAAGCCGGTCAGATAAGGCTCCGGGTGCGGCTTGGCGTGTTCGTAGTCCTCGCGATCGAGGACGAACTCCATGAATCGCCTGATCCGGCGTTTCTCGTGGATGAGGTCGAAGTCCGCCCGTTTTGCGGTCGTCACGATCGCCATGCGGACGTACTTCGACAGTTCGGCGAGCGTGTCGATGACGCCCTCGATCTCGATGGCCTCGGCTCGCAGGTACTCCCGGTAGTACTCGTCCCGGGTCGCACGCTGCCGGCTGATGACCGACTCGTCGGCACCGGCAGCCCTGGCCTGGGCCCAGGTGCCCCGTCCGTGCGCCATGTCCCGCAGATATCGGTCCTTGTCCAGGGTGAGGCCGATGTCGGCCAGGGCGCGTTCACCGGCTCGGAAGTACCAGAACTCGGTGTCCACCAGAACGCCGTCATGATCGAAGAGGATGTACTTCTTCACGCCGTGATCCTTCCCCATGGCCCCCGCTCACCCGGGCTGGACAACACCGTTGTCTCAGCCACGCTGAGACAACGGTGTTGTCCAGCCCGATCGTGGCTGCCGCCCCGAGGTGGTCCGGAACATCGACGGGCTGGTTAACTGGTGGCATGTTCGTGTGTCCGCGACGCCCCGGCCTCCGGCCGCTCGCGATCGTGGCCACCGTCATGGCGCTGCTCCTGCTCGCCGTGAGTCAGCTGTCCCCGCCCGGTAACTACGGCGCCGATGTCGAAAGCCCGGTCATCGCCGTCATGCAGGCCTCGTGCGGACACGAACATCCGGGCGATCAGACGCGCTCGCATCAACAGCGGCAGGGCGACACCTGGACCTCGGTCGCGCAACCGCGGCTGCGCCCACCCCTCGAGGCGGCCGGCTTCTTCCTGCCCGTCGTGCTGACCGCGCCGGGTCTCGTCGCCGCACCCGCTCCGGCCGCCGACTGTGTCACCGTCGTCGCCCCGGTGGCTGACCAGCCGGGCGTTCTGCGCATATAGCCGCCTCCTGACCCGGCTCCGCCCGCCGCGCCTGTCCGCGGCCGGCCGGAACTCGTTGCCGGGCCTCGGACCCATCCTTTGAGCACCCCTCTGCGCGCGGCTGTCGCCGCCCGCGTCCGCCGGCCCGGAAGTCCGCGCCCAGATATCAACGTCGCTCGATCACACGGTAGGTAGGTGCCGTGGTGGCCGGGCGTGCACCAACCGATCCCATCCTTCACGAAAGGGACCACGCCATGCCGACCAGCAGGACTGGAACACGCCCGTCACGGCCGAACCGGAAGGCGGGAAAGGCCGCCCGGCAGCTCACCGGCAAGCCGGGCATGAGTACGAATCTCAAAGTGACCCTGAGCGTGCTCGGGGCGGCGCTCGCGGTGCTGCTGCTGGTCGTGGCCGTCAACCTGACCGAGCCGAAGCCGCCGGCGGGCGCTGCCGATGTGGTGCGCGAAGACAGCCACCGGCTCTCCACGGCCGCCGACGGCAAGGTCACGATCGTCGAATTCCTCGACTTCGAGTGCGAGGCCTGCGGCGCCGCGTACCCGGGGGTGGAGCGGCTGCGGGCCGAGTACGGCGACCGGATCACCTATGTGGTGCGTTACTTCCCGATCGCCGGCCACCCCAACGCCTTCAACGCCGCGCACGCCGCGGAGGCCGCCGCCCGGCAGGGCAAATTCGAGCAGATGTACGTCAAACTCTTCGACAACCAGGCGGCGTGGGGTCACACCGAGGAGTCGCGGGCGCCGGTCTTCGAGGGGTACGCCGCCGAGCTCGGCCTCGACATGGCGAAGTTCCGGGCCGACGTGACGTCGACCGAGGTCGCCGAGCGGGTCAAGTCGGACGCCGCCGACGGGACGGCGCTCGGGGTGCAGGGCACGCCGACATTCTTCGTCAACGGCGAGAAGTTCACCGACCGGCCGTCGTACGAGGCGCTCAAGGCGGCCGTCGACAAGGGGCTGAGCGAGTGACGCACGACGGCACTGCACGGCCGGTGATCACCGACCGGCTGATCGGCTGGATACTCACCGTCGGCGGGCCGGCCGGAGCGCTTGCCGCGTTCGTGCTGGCGGTCGAGAAGGTGGCGCTGCTCAAGGACCCGACCTACACGCCGTCGTGCTCGATCAATCCGATCCTGTCGTGCGGATCGATCATGACGACGGCGCAGGCGGAGGTGTTCGGCTTCCCGAACCCGCTCATCGGCTTGGCCGCGTTCCCGGTCGTCGCGGCGACCGGTGCGGCCGTACTGGCCGGGGCCCGGCTGCCGCGATGGTGGTGGCTGTCGCTGCAGGCCGGGGCGCTGCTCGGGGTCGTCTTCGTGCACTGGCTGTTCGTGCAGAGCCTTTACCGGATCGGCGCGCTCTGCCCGTACTGCATGGTGGTGTGGGTTGTCATGATCTTGATCTTCTCGTATCTGACGCTGCACAACGCCGAACGTGGACACCTGCCGGCGCCCCGCCGTGTCACCGGCGCGCTGCTCGCGGTGCACAGCACGGTCCCGCTGCTCTGGCTGCTGATCCTGACCGGCCTGATCGGCGTCCGGTTCTGGGACTACTGGAGCACCCTGCTCTGAGCCGCGGCAACTTTCCCGGGCCGGGAACGGCGACCTGAATGGAGACCTCCCGGCCCGGGATGAACCGCCTGAAACCGTCAAGTGGAACGTGGGATCGCTCCCAATTATCGGATCGGCGTCGTGCTTTCGCAGTTAATGTCCGGACCGCCGTCTCACAACGTCCGGCACCCATTGAGAACACCATTCCGGAACCTTCAGGATCCCTTGGCGAGCGGAATTCCCATTCCGTGCGCGATTCCGTCCGTACAAGGGAGAAGCTTTGTCCTCGAAGTTGAAGTCACGCCGTGCCCGGGTGCTCACCGGGGCGCTGGCCGCCGTCGCCCTGAGCGTCGCCGGCATCACCCTGATCCCGTCCGCGAACGCGGCGACCCAGGCGTTCCCCAAGGGCCCGGCCCCGAGCACCAGCAGCATCGAAGCGGTTCGAGGGCCGTTCGCCACCGCGCAGACCACCGTGTCCCGGCTCGCCGCCAGCGGTTTCGGCGGCGGCGACATCTACTACCCGACCGACACCAGCGCCGGGACCTTCGGCGCGGTGGTGATCGCACCCGGCTTCACCGCCTCGAAGTCGAGCATGGCCTGGCTCGCACCGCGGCTGGCCTCGCAAGGCTTCGTCGTGTTCAACATCGACACGCTGAGCACGTCCGACCAGCCCGACAGCCGCGGCCGGCAGCTGCTCGCCGCCGCCGACTACCTGACCGGCAGCAGCAGCGTCCGCAGCCGGGTCGACGCCACCCGGGTGGCCGTGGTCGGTCACTCGATGGGCGGCGGCGGCACCCTGGAGGCGTCCCGCACCCGCCCGTCGCTGCAGGCCGCGATCCCGCTCACGCCGTGGAACCTGACCAAGTCATGGAGCCGTAACACCGTGCCGACCCTGATCGTCGGCGCGGACGGCGACTCGGTGGCATCGGTCTCGTCGCACGCCGAGCCGTTCTACAACAGCCTGCCGGCCAGCCCCGGCAAGGCGTACCTGGAGCTCAACAACGCCAGCCACTTCGCGCCGAACAGCTCGAACACCACGATCGCGAAGCACAGCATCGCCTGGCTCAAGCTGTTCGTCGACAACGACACCCGCTACCAGCAGTTCGTCTGCCCCGGCCCGCGTGCCGGCCTGGCCGTCCAGGAGTACCGCAGCACCTGCGCCAACTTCACCATCTGACCGCCGAAGCGGGCGCTGCTGCCGGATCACGCCGGCAGCAGCGCCCGCAGAGCCGGCTCGGCCATCTCGAAGCTGATCTCCCGCATCCCCAGGATGTCGCTGTAGACCACCGACTCGATCAGCCGCACATAGAGGAACGCGCGCCGGCGCATCTCCTCCGGTTCGCCGGTGAGCCCGGCCGCCTCGAAGATCTCCAACTGGGCGTCGACCGCCCGATGATGCACCCCGGTCCCCGTGGTGAGCAGCACCCGCGCCGCGGTCTGCGGCTCCTCGGCCACGAACTGCCGCAGCTGCTGCGCGCCGGCCATCAGCTCGGCGAACTGCCGGGACACCGCCAGCACCCGGTCGGCGCCCGTCCCGGTGGCCTCACCGGTCGCCTCGGCCAGGAAGATCCGCCCGATCGCCCAGAACACCTCGCCGAGCAGTGCGTCCCGGCTCCCGACCATCCGATAAAGGGTCGCCCGGCTGATCGCCAATTCACCGGCCAGCAGGTCCATATCAATGGTCGAGTGTTTCAGGTAATGCATCGCCGCGCCGCGCAGCAACGCGTCGGGATCCACCACACGACGAGGAGGCAAATCGAACTCCCTCCTATCCTTGAATGGTGTTCGGGGCCGAATCGTAACCACTGTCATACCCTCCGGCTAGGTTCCCAGGCATGCTGAACGATCTCGACGCGGTGGACTGGTCCGGGCTCGAGCACGCCTACGGGGCGGCCGACGACGTGCCCGGTCTGCTGCGTGCCCTCGCCGCCGGCGACCGTGAGGCGCTGTCCAGCCTGTACGGCAACATCTGGCACCAGGGCACGGTCTACGAGGCGACCGGCCACGCCGTGCCGTTCCTCGTCCGCATCCTCGACCTTCAGTCCGCCGACCCGGGAGACGTGCTCGGGCTGCTCGCCTCGATCGCCGAGGGGTCGTCGTACCACGCCGTCCACCGGCCGCTGCTGCCCCGCTCCCGGCGCGACGACGACGAGGTCGCCGGACAGATGGAGACCGAGCTCGGCTGGGTCGCGGCCGCGGTCCGCGCGGTGGCCGCCGGGACGCCCGTCTACCTGCGGCTGCTCGCCACCCACCCGGACGAGACCACCCGGGCCGCCGCGGCGCACCTGCTCGGGACGCTCGGCACCGGCCACGGAATCGCCGAGGAACTGCTGCGCGCCGCCGCCGGCGATCCGGCCGAGCCGGTCCGGGCAGCCGCGGTGCTGTCGTCGTACCCCTTCGGTGTCCCGGTGACCGGTTCGCTGACCGACCGCGCGGCGCTGCCCCGCCTGGCCGCCGCGATCATCACGCTGGCCCGATCCGATGCGGACACCGAAGCCCTCGAGGCGATCATCGAACGGGACGCACCCGCCTGCCTGCACACCGTCGACCGGCTCCCGACCGGCACGGCCAACGGCCTGTCCTGGGTCGCCGACGCGGTCGCACCGCACTGGGACGTGCTGACCCGGCTCCTGACCGCCTGGCTGCGCCACCCCGACGCGACCGTACGAGAGGCCGCCGCCCGCGCCGCCGAGGTGCCGCTGCACGCCTGGCGCCCGGCCGCGGGAGCACTGCTGCCGGCGTTGACCGCGGCGGCGCAGGACCCGGCCGACGCGGTCCGCGACCCGGCGCTGCGGCATCTCGCCGCCGTCGGCCGGGGCGCCGACCTGCTGTGGGCGGCCGCCGATCGGACTCCGCCGGCCGCCCGGCCGCGCGGATGGTTCGCCGAAGCCGGCCTCCCTCACATCGCGCTGACCTCGCTCGCGCGGCTGCGTGACCCGCGCGCCGACACCCGGCTCGCCGAGCTGCTGCGCGCCGGTACCCCGGAGCGCAACGAACTGGGGGACGCGGTCGACGCGCTCGGGCCGTGGGCCGTCGCGTGCCGGGAGGTGATCCTCGACGCCGTCGAGGCCGCTCCGGCCGGACACACCCGGGCATGGCTGATCCGGGCCGCCGGCCGGATCGGTGTGCCGGTCGCCGGTCTGGTGCCCATGCTGCGACGGCAACTCGCCGGTCATCCCCGGTCGGCCGGCACCCTCCTCGCCGGTCTGGGCCCGGCCGCGGCGGCCGCGTTACCCGAGCTCACCGATCTACGGTCCGGTGACGACGCCGACGATCAGCTGACCGCCGCGTACGCCCTGTGGCGGATCACCGGCGGCATCGACGACCTGCTCGGTCTGCTGCGCATCCACCTCCGCAAGCTGTGGGCGCTGGAGCTGCTGGCCGGGGTGGGTCCCGATGCGGCCGGACTCGCCGGGATGCTGCCACCGATGTTCGAGGACGACAGCGAGTGGCGCGTGATCCATGCCGCGGTCGCGTACTGGCGGCTGACCGGCGACGCCGAGCCGGTGGTGCCGGTGCTGATCCGTCTCGTCGCGCCGATCCCGTGGGGTGTGCTCGCGGTGCGTACCCTCGCCGACATCGGCCCGGCCGCGCCGGCCGCTATCCCGGTGCTGCGGGAGCACGCCGCATCGCCGTACCGGCAGGCGGGGAAGATCCCCGAGGACGACGGCTGGGCCGCTGTCTGCGCTCATGCCCTCGCCCGGGTCCGCGGGTCGGACCCGGGGCCCTGGCCCGAGGTCCCGGTGCCGGAGGCCTTCGCCTGTCCCTGACCTATCACCTGGGGTATAGCTGGGAATCCGGCCGCAGCGGGATCCGCCGGGGGTGCCCCGCCCGCCAGACTTTCTCCCATGTCCACGATCGAAACGCGGGTAGAGAATAAGAACTCCTGGTCCGAGGTCTACTGGGAGTTCGGTGGCCTGGTGGGTTGTGTGCTCGGCACGGTCGTGCACGTGACGGCCCGGAACGGCCAGTTCGATGACACCGTGCTGCGCCACTGGTACTGGCAGGTGGCCGCCGTCCTGGCGGTGGTCGGGCTTCTCGAGCTCGTCCTGCACGCGACCGATCCGGCAAGATTCTTCCGGCGGTGATGTCGAGAACGGCCACACGGCTCCGTCCCCGGTGTGAAGAGCGACCGGAATGGGTCGTACCAGCACCGAGGAGAACCTGTCATGGCGAAGTATCTGCTGCTCAAGCACTACCGGGGCAACCCGGCCGCGGTCAACGACGTGCCGATGGACAAGTGGACGCCGGAGGAGGTCTCCGCCCACATCAAGTACATGAACGACTTCGCGGCCCGGCTGGAGGAGAGCGGCGAGTTCGTCAGTGGTGACGCCCTCTCGCCGGAGGGGACGTGGGTCCGCTACGACGGGGAGGGCCGTCCGCCGGTCACCGACGGGCCGTTCGCCGAGACGAAGGATCTGATCGCCGG